>JAZRXB010000063.1:0-17631 GCA_045600005.1 Eubacteriales bacterium
ACAAATTGAGGAGGGCATAGTACCTCCTATGCCGACGAAATTTGTACAGTATGACGGGAAAGATGCAAGCAAGCGTGCCATCAAGGCGAAAGCCGTGAATTGTGCGGTATTGCCTTAAGTAATTTTCTCAGGAGGAAACCATCATGCTCACTTTTCTCACCGCTGACGCCGCAGCTGCCGGAACAGCCGCGGGCGTACAGGGGATCACCACGATCGTCATGCTTGTCGTCATGGTCGCCGTCTTCTATTTCTTCATGTACAAGCCGCAGAAGAAGCAGGAGAAGGAGATCAACGATATGCGCAACTCGCTGAAGGTCGGCGACGAGATCACCACCATCGGCGGCATCATCGGCAAGGTCATCAGCATCAAGGAAGAGACCGTCATGATCGAAACCGGCCGCGACGGCACGAAGATCCGTATTCTCCGCAGCGCGGTCAAGAACATCGACGTCAGAGCCGAGGACTGCTGAACTGTCATAATCCCGCGTCCTTTCTCATACTCTCTTTTCGAGAGAAAGGTGGGAGAACGATGCGGGAAAAGGATTATGATAACGGCGAAAGCGTTCCGGCGTCCGGCATTCTGAAGGCGGCGCTCGGAGGCTTTCTCACGGGGACGGGAGCCGCGCTGGCGCTCGGTTTCCTGTTCACGGCGGGAGCGTATTTTGCAGAGGACCCGGACCGTCCGCTGACGGCGCTGGCATTTGCCGCGCTTTTTGCGGGCGCGCTGACCGCAGGATTTGCGGCGGCGAGGTTTTCGCCGGGCGGATTCGCCGCGCCGGGAATGCTGGCGGGCGCGATGTACGTCCTTGCCGACTGTCTGGCTTCGCTTCTGCTCCGAAGCGGAACGGACGCTCTGCCGAAGCCGGGGACTTCTGCGCTGATCTGGGGACTTTCGGCGGCGCTTGCGTTCTTCGGAGGTTATCTCGGACGAAAAAGGGCGCGTCTGCCCGGTTCGGGAAACCGGAATCCCGCCGCGATGGCGCGCAGACGGATCCGGGTTCGATGAATCTCCGGCAAAGACCGGGGAAGCGGTCGTCTTCCGCGCACGGCGGGCTGACGGCCGAAGGAAAGGAATGATAAAATGGTACATTCATTCAAGATCGGCGGACGCCGCCTTGCGTTTGACAGCGCTTCGGGCGAGCTGTTCGAGTTCGGCGAGCTTGCCTATAAGATGCTCGACTACATCGGTCTGCCGATGCCGAAGGACTGCCCGTCCGCGCTCCGCTACGACCTTGCGAAGTATGACAGCGCGGCGATCGAGGAGACCTACGACGAGCTGTACGCGCTCGCAAAGGCGGGGAAGATCTTCGTCGAAGCCGAAGCCGACTACGATTACGGCACGGTACAGGCGGCGAAGACGCTGACCGGACTGCGGGACGCGCCGCTTGACGACGAGCTTTCCGTCCGTCTCAAGGCGATGGAAAAGGCGGCGAAGGATGCGGTAAAGAACGGCGGCGAAACGGTCGGGGTCAGACTCGGCGGAGGTTCGGCACGCTGTGAGGGATGCTGGGCGAAAAAGCTCTGCTCCCGCGCTCTCCCGGACGAGAACGGATGCGAGATCGAACGCAAATTCATCGAATGCGCGCTTTACCAGAGCCGCGCACAGAAGGACAACTAACGGCGGTCTGCCGAAGCCTGCCCGAAAAGCAAACGCTTTTCGGGCAGGCTTTTTCGTTTTCCGGTCATTTTTCCGTCTGCCTGTCCGTATAATGTACCATCAACCGCAAAGGAAGGCTGCCATGAAAGCGAACGAAATCAACGGAATCCCGAAAAACTGTCTGCCGGACCGGGTGGAGGAACGGCTGAACGAACTGTTTGAAAACGGAAGGCTCGCCGCGTCCGATCTGAACGAGATCCGTCTGCGCGTCGGGCAGAACTGCTCGGTCACAGGAGCGGGGGAGAATATCCCGCTGGGGATCGCGCTGTCTGCGGAGGAAATGGCGTGCTGCGTGGCGGCGCTCTGCCGGGGCTCGGTCTACGCGCACGGGGAGACGATGAGCGAGGGCTTCCTCGAATCGGACGGAGGCGTGCGCATCGGCGTCGGCGGAGCCGCGGCGGCGAACCGGCGCATCCGCGAGGTGACGTCGGTCTGCATCCGTCTGCCCCATCCGCTTCGCGGGATCAGCGAACCGGTCGCGCAGCGCTGTCTGGTGAACGGGAGAATACGGTCAATGCTGGTGCTGTCGCCGCCGGGGATCGGCAAGACGACGTTTTTGCGCGACTTCGCGGCGAGCATGGCGGGGAAGCATCGGCGAAGGGTCGTTCTGATCGACACGCGCGGCGAGCTGTACATGAAAGAGCTGTTCGCCGGTACGCTCTGCGACGTGCTGACCGGTTATCCGAAGGCGAAGGGGATCGAGATCGCAACGCGGACGCTCTCCCCCGAGCTGATCGTCTGCGACGAGCTTGGCGACGCGGACGAAGCGCGCGCTCTTCTGTCGGCGCAGAACACCGGCGTACCCATCGCAGCGAGCGCGCACGCGGCGGACGTCGCCTCCCTGCTTCGCCGTCCGAATCTGCGTCTCCTGCACGACAGCGCGGTCTTCGAGCTGTATGTCACGCTGGCAAGGGAGCGGGTCGGAAACCGGCTGTCGCGCTGTTTTTCCTTTGTTCTGACCGAACGGGAGGAGGCGGAAGCGCTGTGTCGGGTGTGATCGGCGGGGGACTGATTCTCGCGGTCTGCGTGATACTCGGATTCGCGGCGGGCGGAATGGCGAAACTGCGGGTGCGTCAGCTCGAAGCGTTCTGCGGGCTTGTCGGTCACATCCGGTCCGAGATCGGCTATTCGGCGCGCCCGCTCGAAAGCATTTTCAACGCTTACAGCGATGAAACGCTGGACGAATGCGGCTTCCTGTCGGCGGCGCGGACGGGCGGCGCGGTGACGGCGATGACCTTTGCAAGGGCGAGGTTATGTCTGACCGAGGAGGAGATCGACGGACTGGAACGCTTTTTCGGCTCGCTTGGGCGGCACAATCTGGACGAGGAGCTTGTCTGCTGCGAGAAATTTCAGAAACAGCTGGCAGAGTCGTCCGGGAAAGCAAGGGAAGCGCTTCCCGGACGTCTGCGGCTCTGCCGGACGCTGGGCATTCTGTTCGGCGTTCTGGCCGCGATCCTGATGTTATGAATCTGCGCTGTAAGCGGACGCCGCTCTGTAATGCGGCTGTGAGCGGCGACCGGCATTTCGATCAGAGAGACGATCGGCGCTTCGGCGGCTCCATGCCGGATTTCGGAAAATTACGGTGTAAAATGCCGATGTCGGGGAAAGGAAGGAAACCATATGGATGTCAGTCTGATACTGAAGGTCGCCGGGATCGGCGTGACGGTGAGCATCGCCTATCAGCTGCTGGCGAAATACGGACGGGACGAACAGGCGGTGCTGGTCTCGCTGGCGGGGATCATTCTGGTGATGCTGCTGCTGACCGACCGGCTCGGCGTACTGTTCGGGAACGTGAGGACGGTGTTCGGGTTTTGATCCGTCTCTGCGGCGCGGCGCTCTGCGCACTGGCGGCGGCGCTGATTTTGCGCGGCGCGAAAAGCGAATTCGCCGGAATGGTGACGCTGGCGGCGGCGGTGCTGTTCCTGACGGCGGCAGTCGAACGGCTTGCGCCGGTCCTCCGCACGCTGGCGGTGTTCGCCGGTGAGACGGGGTTCGCGCCCTATCTGGATACGCTGACCAGAGCGCTCGGCATCACGCTCACCGTTCAGTTTTCGTCCGAGCTGTGCCGGGACGCGGGCGAGGGAGCGCTCGCCTCCAAGCTGGAGCTGATCGGCAAGGCGGAGATCCTTGTGCTGTGTCTGCCGCTGCTTGAGGAGCTGGTGACGCTGGCGAAGGAGGTGATGCTGTGAAGGCAAAGGCGAAAAGGAAACGGGCGCTGTGCGCAGTCCTGTGCTTTGGTTTGCTGACGATCTTCTGCCCGGCGATACAGGTCTCTGCGCTGGACGCTCCGGTCGGCGTATCGGCGGAGGACGGGACGCTGAGCGACGATTATACGGCGGAGGAATTCGGTACGGGAGAAATCCTCGACGCGCTTCCTCCGGAGCTGGCGGAACGCTTTGACGACCCGAATCGGCTGTTCGACCCGGAAGGACTTCTCGAAGAAACGTCGTCGGACAGGCTGCTGCGGATCCTTTGGGAGACCGTCAGGGCGCTGCTGCCGACAGCTTCGCGCACGCTGTCGGTCCTGCTCGGCGCGGTGATCCTCGCATCGGCGCTCAGCACGGTGAAGGGACTTGGCGGCGGACTTTCCGGCGTCTGCGATCTTGCCGTGGGACTGGTCATTCTGCTCCTGACCCTTGAAACGGCGGCGGAGCTGTTCGGGACGGCAAAAAGCTATCTTGACGGTCTGACCGTGCTGATGAACGCGATCCTGCCGGTGATGACCGCCATTTCGGTCGCGTCGGGGAATCTGACCGCTTCGGCGGTCGCCGCGAACGCGATGATGCTTGGGCTGGCGCTCGTCGAAACGCTGGCGTCAAGAGGACTTTACCCGGTGCTGAAGCTCTGCTTCGGGCTGACGGCGGCGTCCGGCGTCGGCGGCGGGCTGAAATTCGACGGCGTCACGAAGATGATACGCGAGCTTTTCACGTGGATCCTCGGACTGGCGGCGGCGATGATCTCGGCGATGATGAGCTTTCAGACCTCGATCGCCGTCCGGGCGGACAGTCTGGCGATGCGGGCGGTGAAGTTCGCCGCGTCGAGCGCCGTGCCGGTAGTCGGAGGGATCGCGGGAGACGCGGTGCGGACGGTGGCGGGCAGTCTTTCGCTGATCCGCGGAACGGTCGGCGGAGCGGGAGTGTTTTTAGTCGTTCTGCTGACGCTGCCGGTCATTCTGGAGATCCTGCTGTCGCGGCTCGGCGTGAAGCTCGCCGGTCTGGCGGCGGACGTGCTGGGACTGGAACGCGAAAAGCGGCTGCTCGGCGAGCTTGTGGGACTGCTTGATTTTCTGTGCGCGGTCTGTGTCATTGCGTCGCTGATGTTTGTCTATGCGCTGACGCTGCTGGCGCGCGTGTCGGCGCAGGGGTAAGGAGGGCGGAATTGGAAGGAATACGGAATTTCGTGCTGACGCTGCTGACCGTTTCGGCGGCGTCGGCGCTGATCGACGGGATCCTGCCGGACGGCGGAAAGGGAACGGGGAAATATCTGAAATTCCTGACTTCGCTGACGGTGCTGGTCATCCTGCTCGCGCCGCTTGCCGAAATCGTCCGTGCGCTGCCGGAAACGGCGGGAACGTCTTACCGAAGCGAAGCGGCGGAGGTGATGGCGGGCGCGAACTCGGTCGTCGCGCGTCACATCGAGCGGGCGCTGACCGAGAAATTCGGGTTTGACGAAAACGAGCTGGACGTGCGCTTCGACGGGATCATCCGCGTGACGGCGCGGGAAAAGCCGGGCGTCTTTTCGGACGACATCCGGCTTTACATACTGAAACGCTTTTCGGTGGAGGCGGAGGTGACGCGGTTTGCATGAGAGCGGATTCTCGCCGGGAAGGTTTTTCGATTATCTGAAACGGAAAAAGACGCTGATCCCGCTCGCGGCGATGCTGGCGCTCGGCGTGGTGCTGATCCTGTGGGGACGCGACGGCGGAGCGGTCGTCCCGACCGCCGCGGATGTGACCTTTGAGGAGACGGACACGGAGACGGCGCTGGAAGAAAAGCTCTCTGCGCTGCTCGAACAGGTCGGCGGCGTGTCGGACGTGACGGCGATGGTGACGCTGGCGAGCGGGAAGCGGACGGTCTTCGCCGAAAAACGGGAGGTGCGTGTCACGGAGGGAGTTCGGGAGGAACAGAACGAACCGGTCCTGTGCGGGTCGGGCGCTTCGCAGACGCCGGTCTCCACAGGAGAGGAGCCGCCGCGCGTGCTGGGCGTCGCGGTCGTCTGCCGCGGCGGAGAGCGGGACGATGTGAAGCTGACGCTGACAAGGATGATCTGCGCGCTGTTCGGCATCGGCTCGGACGCGGTGTGCGTCGCGGGCGCGGGAACGTAAACCGCGCCGCAGAGACGATATCATGGGGACGCGGGATACGCTGTGCTTCACGAACAGGACGTCAATGACCGAGATATGTCGAGACGATATCGCGGGGACGCGGAACGTGCCGTGTCCGGAACGAAAAAGCGGCGGGATAGGTCATATCGCCGCGCGCGGCCGCATACCTATATCCTGCCCACATACATCAGACGGAGAACTCGGAAGAGTCATGGGAAAACAAAGCCGGAAGCGTCCCGGATTTCCCAAACCATCCGGGGTCCCGAAGCGGAAGGAGAACGGATTATGGACGATACCATGCAGAATGAGACTACAATGACGCCGGCGGAGGAAGCCGGGGAACGGACGCGGGGAAGCGTGTTCGGAAACGCGCGGAGACTTGCGCGGAAGATCGGCGCGCGGAATCTTGTCATTGCCTGCTCGCTGGCGCTGATCGGCGCGGCGGTGGTGATGAATTTCGTGCTGTTTCGGAACGATACGCCGCCCGTACAGGACGGCGAGCCGCTCGGCGCGGAAGAAGCGGGCGGCACTGTGAAGCTCCGTGAGGACACCTACTTCGCGTCGGCGCAGCTCTCCCGTCAGCAGGCGAGAGATCAGGCGATCGCCGTGCTTCAGACGGTGGTCGACAGCGAGACGGCGGACGAGGTGATGAAGGAGCAGGCGACGGTCGACATCAGCCGCATCGCGTCCGAGATGCAGGCGGAGGCGAACATCGAAACGCTCATCCGCTCGAAGGGATTCGAGGAGTGCGTCGCTGTCCTCGGCGAAGGAGGCGCGAGCGTGATCGTCCGCTCGGAAGGGCTTCTGCCGAACGAACTGTCGCAGATCAAGGAGATCGTCTGGGAACAGGCGGGCGTCGATCCGCTGGCGATCCGGATCATCGAAAAACGGCCGGAATAAACGAGCCGTCTCCCGGCACATCACGCCGGGAGACGGTGATTTCTTATTTTTTCAGCATTTCGGCGTAGGGGTCGATGTTGTTCGCAAAGACCGGCTTGATGCGGAAGGTGAACGAGAACGCTTTTTCATTGAACTGATACTGAGGCAGCAGACCGGGGCCGCAGGAGTTGGAGCCGCAGCCGCTCTGCTTGTAGTCGATGTTGAGGATCGTTTCCTTCTGCGGGACAAGCTCGTAGTCGTGCGCCGTTTCGGTGAGCTGCTTCGGGCTGAAATGCGAGACGTTGAACGAGAAGCCCTCGCCGCCTGCCGTGACGAGCAGTCCCTGTCCGGCGACCGACGAGACCATCGCCCACCTTGTGTTCCAGTGCGCCATGTTTTCCTGAGGACGGACGTAAGGCTCGAAGTTTTCGGACGCGGTCGTCGCAAATTCGCCGAGTTTGCAGGCATGATGCTTGTCGACATAGCTTTCGCCCGGACCGTAGCCGTAGTAGCGGACGTTTTCGCTCTTTTCGGGCAGGGTCAGCTCCAGACCGAAGCGCGGCAGGAAGGGCGCGGTCTCAAGGACGTTCACATCGTAGGAGACGCGCAGCTCGCCGGTGGCGAAGATACGGTATTCGACCGACGCTTTGAGGAACGGACGGGCGGGAGCCGCGCCGAGCGAAACGTCGGCTTTGATCAGCGCCGTCTTCGTCGAGACCTCGGCGAGCGTCATGCCGTAGCAGTTGACGACGGCGTTGTTGTATTTGTTCTGGAACCACTGGTTCTTGATGTTGCGGTCGTTGTCCATCGGCGCGCGCCAGACGGTCAGCTTCGCGGGCTTCGTCAGAAGCGGCTTGCCGTCGGCGACGATCGAATCGAGCGTGCCGTAGGCTTTGTCGAAACGATAGACGACTTCGTTCGCCTCGACGGTGATGAAGCGTTCGTCCTCTCCGGCGGCCAGAGACAGGCAGGACGGGATGAATTTACAGGTGCAGACCGCTTCGGGACGGTCCTCTTCGGAGACGATCTGAACGAAGCCTGCCTCGTCGAAGACCTTCGTCCACGCGGTCGAACGGTTATATCGAGCGGAGAGGGTCAGCGTGCAGAAGGACGTCATCATGAAGCCGAGATCAAAGGTCTCCTCCGCCTGCGGCGCGATGTCGAGCGACGCGATGGTCCCCGACGCAAGCTCCTTTCCGTTCTGTTCGAGCGTCCAGACGAGCGTCAGGTCGGAAAGAGAAGTAAAGAAGCGGCGGTTTCTGATCGTGACCGTTCCGGCTTTCAGGTCGTATGCGGTGACGGCGAAGGGCTTGTAGATCTCCTTGACCTCTTTGAGACCGGTGTGGACGCGGCGGTCGGGGTAAACGAGACCGTCGACGCAGAAGTTGCCGTCGTTCGGGAAGTCGCCGAAGTCGCCGCCGTAGGTGAACTGCATTTTGCCGTACTTATCGAGCTTGGCGGTCGAATGGTCGATGAACTCCCATACGCACGCGCCGAAGAAGCTGTCGTTTGCCCAGATGACGTCCCAGTAATCCTTGAGGTCGCCGGGACCGTTGCCCATCGCGTGGCAGTATTCGCAGAGGAAGAGCGGCTGCTTCATCTCGTCGTTCTTACAGTAGTCCGCGCACCACGAAACGCCGGGGTACATCCGGCTTTCCATATCCACCACGTCGGTCTGCTGAACGCCCTTGCAGTAGCCGGAATGCGCGCCCTCGTAGTGAACGAGACGGCTCGTGTCACGGGACTTGATCCACGCGGACATCGCCCTGTGGTTGCGTCCGTAGCCCGACTCGTTGCCGAGCGACCAGAATATGACGCAGGGATGGTTCTTGTCGCGCTCGACCATGCGTCTTGCGCGGTCGACGTATTCTTCGGTCCATTCCTCGCTGTCGGAGAGCTGCGACCATGCGCCGCCGACGCCCATGCCGTGCGTTTCAAGGTCGGATTCGTCGCAGACGTAAAGACCAAGCTCGTCGCACAGACCGGTGAAGCGCGGGTCGTTCGGATAGTGCGAGGTGCGGATCATGTTGACGTTATGCGCCTTCATGATGAGCAGGTCGCGTCTCATGTGGTCGAGCGGAGTGGCGTGACCGAGCAGCGGATGGCTGTCGTGGCGGTTGACGCCCTTGGCCTTGACCTTTCTGCCGTTGATGAGGATGACCTTATCCTTCACCTCGATGCGGCGCAGACCGCAGGGAATGCGGATGACCTCGTTTCCGGCGGTCAGATAGAGCTGATAGAGATTCGGCGTCTCGTCGTTCCAGAGAACGGCCTCCGAAAGACCGATGGACGTGACGTCCTCCGCCTTTCCTTCGGCGGCGAGCGTTCCGTCCGGCGCGTAAAGCGCGAAGGAGACGTCAAGCTCTGCCGGCTTGTCAAGCTCGACCGTGAAGCCGCCCGACGTGAAATCGTCAGAAAGCGAAGGCTTTACGAAGATATCGCGGATGTGCGCTCTGTCGCGGTACAGCAGATAGACCTCGCGGAAAATGCCGGAGGAGCGCCACATATCCTGATCTTCGAGATACGAGCCGTCGCACCACTTGAGGACGACGACCTTGATGTCGTTCTTTCCGGCGGTCAGGTAGGACGTGACGTCGATCTCGCTCGTCATGTGGGAGACCTGACTGTATGCGGCGAACTTATTGTTGATGTAGAGATAGAAGCAGGAATCGACGCCCTCGAAGTTCAGATAGACCTGCTTTTCGGCGAGAACGGAAGCGGGAACGGTGAAGGTGCGCTCGTAGAGACCGCAGGGATTCTCGACAGGAACGTGCGGCGGGTCGATGGGGTAGGGATAGTTGACATTGGTGTAGTTCGGGATGTCGTAGCCGCGTCCCAGCTCGTTCTGCCAGTTCATCGGAACGGTGAGTCTGTCCGCGCCGTCCGGCGTATAATCGGGCGCGGTGAAGTCAACGAGGTCGGCGGCGGATTTGAAGAAGCGGAAGCTCCATTCGCCGCAGAGGGTCTTGAAGTATGCGGAAGCGGCGCGGTTGTCGGAAGCGGCGGTCTCTCTGTCCTGCGCAGGGACGAAGTAGGCGCGCGGTTCCTCACAGCCGTAGTGGAGCGTTTCCACAGATTTGTGGAAATCGGGAAGTCTGAACATGACGGTTTCCTTTCTCAATTTGATTAGTCGATTGTAAAACTTCGTTTTACAATCGGTACTCGCGCTTATCGCCGATGACAAAAACTATGTTTTTGCCTGCCGACAAAACTTTGTTTTGTCGGCTCCCCCCATATCGGCGCGAGGGCTCGCTTTGCTCGCCTTAGAGGTGTTTTTTATTATAACGTTCGTCATCTAAAATATTTACAATCGTGTAAAGATTTGATTCAGGCGGAAGGAGGGCGGCGTGACCGGCGGTCACGCCGTTTCCTCCGTTTCAAAAAACCGTGACGACCCGGGCGCATTTCCCTGCTTTCACAGGGAAGTGCGCCTGTACGGGATCGTGACGGTTCGATGATCGGGACTTATTTGTTTTCGGCCGCCGCCTTTGCTTCCTCCAGCTCGACGAGCGGATTCTTTCTCTGCGGGCAGGTGGTCGGGCGGGAGATGACCATATCGTTCGGCTTTGCCCAGTGGACGGCGTTGTTCAGGATCCTCTGGACGTAGGGGTTATGGAACGAGCCGCAGGTCTCGTGACCGGGCTGGAAATAGAACAGCTTGCCGATGCCGCGGTAGTAGCACAGACCGCTGCGGAAGATGTTGCCGCCCTTGTACCAGCTCGTGAACACAAGCTCGTCAGGCTGCGGTACGCGGAAGGGCTCGCCGTACATTTCTTCCTTTTCGATCTCGAAGTATTCGGGAATGCCGGCTGCGATCGGGTGCTGCGGCATCAGGTTCCAGACCAGCTCCTGCTGTCCGTCGCCCCACGAAAGCTGACCGGACGTGCCGACGATATAGCGGAAGGGCTTGGACATATGCGCGGAGTGCATGGCGATGAAGCCCATGCCTTCGTTCCAGACGCGGTTTCTGACCTTTTCGGCAAGCGCGTCCTTTACTTCGCCGTGCGCCATATGTCCCCACCACATGAGAACGTCGGTGTCGTTTAACAGCTCGTCCGGCAGACCCTGATCGGGGTCGTCGAGCGTGACGGCGCGGACTTCGAGCGTCGGATCCTTTTCGAGGAACGCCTTGATGGTGCCGTGAATGCCGTCCGGATACATCGCCTGCGCGGCTTTATTGGTTTTTTCGTGACGACCTTCGTTCCAGATCGTGACTTTGATTTTTTCTCCCATGACAGTTTCCTTTCTTCGTCAGCGGAACCGGAGTTCCGACCGGAATGCGAAATCAGGCGGCGGTCTGCCGCTTACCTATATTATGACATAACCGGGCGACAAAGTCAACCGTTTTTTTGAAACTTCTCAGAATTTTGACACAAATAACGCTTGAATCGGCGGCGCGGCTGTGGTATAATATATTATAGATTAAACTACGGTCCGAAGACGGAACGGAAAGGCGGTGCGGGCTTGCGTCAGAAGTATCTCAAAAACTTTACAGGCAGACTGGTCATCACCGCGTTTTTCGCGCTGATCCAGATCGTCACGTTCATCGTCACGATCATGCTCAGCTCCTATCTGATCCCGATCAACATCGCGCTGACCGTGATCAGCATTCTGGTGGTCGTGCTGATCGTGAATCAGAAGAAAAATCCCGCGTTCAAGCTGACATGGACGCTGCTGATCCTGACCTTCCCGGTGTTCGGCGGACTGATGTATCTGGCTGCCGCTTTTCAGGGGTCGGGGTTCCGGTTCCGGCGCAGGATGCGCGAAGCGGAGGCGGCGGTGCGCGGCTATGCAGAGCAGGACCCCGCAGCGCTCGCGCGGCTGAACGACCGGAGCAGCGACATGGCGTCGACGGCGCGTTTTCTGGCGGGCGCGGGGTATCCGGTCTCGGAGAACACGTCGGCGGTCTATTTCCCATCCGGCGAGGAAAAGTTTGAATGGCTGAAAAACGAGCTGAAACGGGCGGAGAAGTTCATTTTCCTTGAATATTTCATCATTCAGGAAGGGATCATGTGGGATTCCATCCTGAAGATCCTGATCGCGAAGGCAAAGCAGGGCGTCGAGGTGCGGCTGATCTACGACGGCATGGGCAGTATGTCCACCCTTCCGCCGCACTACGACCGGATCTTAACCGACCTCGGCATCAAGGTGATGGTCTTCAATCCTTTCGTTCCGGTCGCCACGGTCATTCAGAACAACCGCGACCACCGGAAGATCGTCGTCGTCGACGGCAGAACGGCGTTCACCGGCGGGATCAATCTCGCCGACGAGTATATCAACGCTTACGAGCGCTTCGGGTACTGGAAGGACGCGGGCGTCATGCTGACCGGCGACGCGGTGCGGAGCTTCACGCTGATCTTCCTGCGCACGTGGTATCTGAAATGGCCCGCCGACCCGGACATCCGCCGTTATCTTGACGCGGACGGGGCGGACGCTTCCCGGACCGGTGCGGGACGGATCGGATGGGTCCAGCCCTACGCCGGTTCGCCGCTCGACGGGGAAAGCGTCGGCGAGCTTGCCTATTTCAATCTCATCAACAAGGCGAAGCGGTATCTGTATCTCATGACCCCGTATCTCATCCCCGACCACGAGCTTCTGACGGCGCTCTGCTTCGCGGCGCGAAGCGGCGTGGACGTGCGCATCCTGACCCCGCACATCCCGGATAAGACCTACGTCTTCGACGTGACGCGCTCCTTCTACGGCGAGCTGCTCGAAAACGGCGTGCGCATCTACGAATACACGCCGGGATTCGTCCACGCGAAGAATCTGGTCTGCGACGACCGGACCGCCGTGGTCGGCTCGATCAACTTCGATTACCGCAGTCTGTACCTGCACTTCGAGTGCGCGGCGCTGCTGTACGACAATCCGGCTGTGCTGGACGTGAAGCGCGATTTCCTGAAAGCGATCGAGGTCTCACAGGAGATCACGCCGGACGTCTATCGTGAGATCCGGAAAAAGAGGGGCTTTTTCATGAGTCTACTGCGGCTGTTCGCACCGCTGTTCTGACGGCGCGGCTGTCAGCATCATCAATTCTGTAAAGATCGGACTTGAATTATGGATAAGAAGTACAAGCGTCTGCTGTCGAACACCGCCATTCTGGGACTCGGTACGTTCGGCTCGAAAATTCTGGTTATTCTGCTCCTGCCGCTCTATACGAGCTGCCTTTCGACGGCGGAATACGGCGTGGCGGACATCATCACGCAGACGGCGAATCTGCTGATGCCGCTTCTGTCGCTCGGCATAACCGACGCGGTGTTCCGTTTCACGCTCGACAAAGCGGTCGACCGGCGCAGCGTTCTGACGACCGGCGTCACAGCCATTCTCGGCGGCGCGGCGGTCTCGCTGATCCTGTTCCCGTTCTTAAACGCCATTGATTATTTTAACGGCTATATGTGGCTGATCCTGCTTTATACGGTGATGGCCTGCTTTCATTCGCTGTTCAGCCAGTATATCCGCGCGCGCGGCATGACAGCGTTCTTCGCGGTGCAGGGCATCATCGCCACGGCGCTGACGATCCTCTTCAATATCCTGTTCCTCGTGGTGTTTAAGGTCGGGCTGATCGGCTATGTGCTGTCGGTCGTTCTGGCGGACACGCTGGTGTCGGTCATGATCTTCGTGTTGGCGCGGCTCGACTACGCCATCCGCCCGCGCTTTTTCAATAAGGAGCTGACGAAGCGGATGCTCGCGTTCAGCATTCCGATGATCCCGACGACGGTCTTCTGGTGGGTGACGAACGTCTCCGACCGCTACATGATCAAGGGCTTCATCGGCGACGACATCAACGGTCTGTACGCGGCGGCTTTCAAGATCCCGACGATGCTGATCCTGCTGTCCGGCATTTTCATCGAGGCATGGCAGTTCTCCGCCGTGACCGAGCGGGACGCCGCGTCGCGTCAGTCGCACGCCGCGTTCTTCGGGACGGTGTTCGATTCGTTTCAGGGAATGCTGTTCATGGCGGCGTCGGGGCTGATCGCGTTTGCGAAGATCTGCTCGATCATTCTGTTTGCCGAAAGCTACTATGAGTCGTGGACCTATATGCCGCTCCTGATCATGGCGACGGTCTATTCGAGTCTCGTGACCTTCATGGGAAGCGTCTATCTGGTGGACCGCAAGAGCGTGCTGTCCTTCTTCACGGCGATGGTCGGCGCGGTGGTGAACATCATTTTCAATCTCCTGCTCATCCCGACCGAAATGGGCGCGAACGGCGCGGCGCTGGCGACCTTCCTAAGCTATTTCATCGTCTTTATCCTGCGCGCGTACAACACGCGGCAGTTCATCGCGTTCGATCTCCATGTGCCGAAGCTCACGGCGAACACGGTGATCTTAGGCATTCAGACGCTGTTCATGGTGTTCGAGTGGGAAGGGTGGATCTTCATTCAGGTGCTTGGCGTGTTCGTCATCTTCGTCATCAACGCAAGGCCGATCGTGCAGGGCTGTCTGAAGCTGCTCCGGAGACATTGATCAAATGAGATAAAAAAACGGCGTTCCGCTTCCAAACGGAACGCCGTTCGCGTTCATACCGGAACGCCGAACAGATAACCCGCCGCGATCCCGACGACGGCGGCGATGCAGATGAGCAGCACCGGATGGACTTCCCGGAACGACAGCACCGCGGCTGCCGCGAAGATGACCAGCGACACCCAGAACGCCGCTCCCGTAAAGGCGCGCAGCGAGGTGCCTTCCCGGAAGAACACGGTCGCCGCAAGCTCCAGAAACGCCGCGCCGATCAGTCCGATGACCGCCGCCTTGAGACCGGTCATTCCGGCAGAGAGCGTTTTGCTCGCGCGGATCTTTTCAAAGAATTTCGCCGCGAGGAAGATGACGAGGAACGCGGGCAGAGCCACGCCGACCGTCGCCGCCGCGGCTCCCGCGAGCCCGCCGGTCTTCATGCCGACGAAGGTGGCGATGTTGATCGAGAACGAGCCGGGCGTGCTTTCGCTGACGGCGATGAAGTTGACGATCTCCTCGTCCGCCATCCAGCCGTGCGACAGCACCTCCTCGCGCACCAGCGGCAGCATCGCGTATCCGCCGCCGAAGGTGAACAGTCCGATCTTGAAAAAGGCGAGGAACAGTTCGAGGATGATCATCGCCTGCCGGTCTCCCTGCCGCCGCGCACCGGCATACGAAGTGCGAGGACGCCGATGAGGGCGCTTCCGATCAGGACCGCCAGAACCGGCAGTCCCAGAAGTCCGACCGCCGCGAAGGAACCCGCCGCGATGACGATGAACAGCGCGCTTTTGTCCGCTTCACGCAGCATCGAGATCAGCGCTTTCAAAATCAGCGCCAGTACCGCCGCGCGCACGCCGAAGAAGGCGTACTTCACTGCGGGAATGCCGTCGAAGCCGTTCATCAGGATCGACACGACCAGCATGATGAGGAAGGACGGCAGCACGACGCCGACCGTCGCCGCCGCCGCGCCGGCCGCGCCCGCCGTCCGATAGCCGACAAAGGTCGCGGCGTGGACCGAAAGCGAGCCGGGCGTCGATTCCGCGACGGCGATGATGTCGAGAAGCTCCTTCGCGTCGATCCATTTCCGCTTTTCCGAGACCTCGCGCCGGATGAGCGGGATCATCGCGTAACCGCCGCCGAAGGTGAATGCGCCGATCTCGAAGAAAACGCAGAAAAGTCTGAAAACCAGCCGCAGATCGGTCTTTTTCATCGAAGTGTCTTTCATTTTGATCCGTCAAGCCTTCTTTCGTACAGGATAGACAAAACAGGCGCCGCCGTAAGGACGCCTTTTGAATTTTCTGTTACCATTATAGCATAGGTGTTGACACGAATCAATTTCTGTGTTAAGATAGAAAGCATAAGGATTTCCGAATAGAGGAGGTTGGTCGATTGACCATTCGGCATTTACAGATCTTCCGGACGGTCTGCGCGTGCAGAAGCGTCACGGCTGCGGCGGAAAAGCTCGGTATGACGCAGCCTGCCGTCAGCATCGCCGTCAGGGAACTCGAAAGCTATTATCAGACCCGCCTGTTCGACCGCATGAACCGGCGCATCTTTCTCACCGAAGCGGGCGAAACGCTGCTTCAATACGCAAATGCGGTGCTGGATTCGTTCGACGAGGCGGCGGAGGTGCTGCGCGACGGCGGACGCTTCAAGGAGTGCCGGCTCGGCGTCAACGTCACGGTGGCGGAGACGGTGCTGCCGTCGCTGATCTCCTGCCTGCGGGACGCGATGCCCGACCTGAAGCTGAAGGTGACGGTCGGCAGTACGCAGGCGGTCTTGCAGAGACTGACGGAGAACGGGCTGGATCTTGCGCTGACCGACGGATTATCCGAGTCGGACGAATTGCAGTCGGTCCAGCTTTTCACCGGAAAGATGGCGGCGGTCGGCTCGAAGGAGCGCTACGACGGCTCGCCGCTGACCGTCGAACAGCTTGCCGCCGAGCCGCTTCTTTTACAGGAAAAGGGAAGCGGCAACCGGAACTGCGTGGACGCGCTTTTCATCCGTCACGGACTGGAAGCGTCGCCCGCGGTCGAAAGCGTGTCGACGCTTGCGCTCATCCGGCTTGCGGCAGGCGGCGAGGGGCTGATCTTCCTGCCGGAGCATCTGGCGAGCGAGGCGTGCGCGCGGTACGGTCTGCGCGTCGTGCCGCTGGCGGACGAAAAGCTCGTGCGGCGCTATTATCTTCTGCACAGCCGGCGCAAATATCTGACCGACACGATGAAGAAGACGATGGATATCATCCTGCGCGAGGGACGGAATCTCAGCGAGAGCGGAGAGGTCTTCCCGCTTTAAGCGGTTTTCGGGAATGCGTCCGTTCGGGGTTCTGCTCCATCGGGATGCTTTCCGTACACAGCAGGAAGCACGGTCATGCCGCAAGGCGAGCCGGGACAGAACATCCATCCCGGACATCCGGGACACAATGGAATACAAAAGGTCTGCGGGGATTTCCCCGCAGACCTTTTGTCAGTCTGTCCGATCTTATGCGGTGACGATGCTGGCGTCCGCCTGAAGGCTCAGGTATTCGACCGCCTGATCGCGCATTTTGTATTTGAGGATCTTGCCTGCGGCGTTCATCGGAAACTCCGTGACGAAGCGGATATAGCGCGGCGTCTTGTGCTTTGCCATATGCGAACGGCAGAAGTCCTTGATCTCTTCCTCGGTCGCCGTTTCGCCCTCGTTCAGGATGACGCACGCCATGATCTCCTCGCCGTAAGCCTTATCCGGCACACCGATGACCTGCACGTCCTTGATCTTCGGATGCGTGTAGAGGAAGTCCTCGATCTCCTTCGGGTAGATGTTCTCGCCGCCGCGGATGATCATGTCCTTGATGCGTCCGGTGATCTTGAAATAGCCGTTGTCCAGACGGCGCGCAAGGTCGCCGCTGTGGAGCCAGCCGTCCGCGTCGATGGCGGAAGCGGTCGCTTCGGGCATTTTGTAGTAGCCGCGCATGATGTTGTAGCCGCGCGCGCAGAACTCGCCGTCCTTATTGTCGGGAAGCTCCTCACCGGTCTCGGGATCGACGATCTTGCATTCGACCGCGAACATCGCCGTGCCGACCGTGTTGACGCGCAGCTCGA
Source organism: Eubacteriales bacterium (assembly GCA_045600005.1). Lineage (GTDB taxonomy): Bacteria > Bacillota > Clostridia > Oscillospirales > CAG-272 > Flemingiibacterium. The sequence goes on from JAZRXB010000063.1 coordinate 17,390, forward strand.
GCGGGTCGGAGGTCTTCGACATGGTGGTCGCGGGAGACGCCTCGGTCTGACCGTAGGTGATGCAGATCTCGGGCATATGCATCTTTTCGACGACTTCCTCCATGACCTTGATCGGGCAGGGAGAACCCGCCATGATACCGGTGCGCATATGCGAGAAGTCGGTCTTTTCAAAGTTTTCGTTGTTGAGCATGGCGATGAACATCGTCGGCACGCCGTGGAACGCCGTGATCTGCGCCTTGTTG
>JAZRXB010000064.1:0-5932 GCA_045600005.1 Eubacteriales bacterium
GCCTCCGACTTCGCCGACCGCGCCGGAACGCCAGCCCCAAAGGATCACGGCAAAGCGAGATCTCCGGACGAAATTCCCGGCGTATTTCGCCGGGAATTTCGTCCGGAAGAACCTTGACACTTCGGGTCGACTGTGCTATAATAGCTCCATGAACCGGTTTCATGGAGCTTTTCCATACCCGGAATAACGGATGAAATATGATTTAATAAAGGAAAGGAATCTGACATGACTGAACTTCAGTACCGGAACGCAGCCCTCGCCGTCGACTTTGAGACCGGCGAGACCGTTTCGCTGAAAATAGGCGGAAAAGAACGCATCGCACACCGCGCGCCGCTCTTTACCCTCCGTCTGCGCGACCGCGACGGAAAGCCGACCGTCCTTGATGCCCGCGACGCCGTGATGACCGCTTTCGCTGAGGAGGGCGGGATCTATCAGCTGCCCGGACGTGTCACCGTGAAGGTGTCGCTCACCGTCGGGGACGGATTTGAATGGCGCATCTCGATCGAGAATCATTCCGACCAGCTCGTCGAATGGGTCGATTTCGTCAACGTCTCCCTGACGCCTCTCGCACGCAACGGAGGGGACGCGAAAATGCTCTACCCCTTCAATGAAGGCGCTCTCATCGACGATATCCATCAGAGACAGGCGGCGTTCCCGAGCCGTGACCCCGAATATCCGTCGCTCGGCGGCTACCCCATGTTCCCCTATATGGTACAATCTCAGTTCCTCTGCTGCCTTGCTGAGAACGGAAGTCTCTACCTTGGCGTCCATGATACTCACCGCGCGCCGAAGGGGATCGACTTCTATCCCGAAAAGGATCCCGACGGAAAGGACGGCGAGACTGTCGGGATCCGCTTCCGTCTCTGCTGCGGCGTCGGATACGGCGAAAACTGGGAGCCGGATTATCCCATCGTCTGGAAATCCTTCAACGGAGACTGGCAGGACGGCGCGGCGATCTACCGCGACTGGTTCGAAGCAAACCTTCCCGCCGGCGCGAAAAAGATCGCCGACAATCAGAATCTGCCTGAATGGTATGGAGATTCGCCGCTGATCGTCAGCTATCCCGTGCGCGGTATCCATGATATGGATAAAATGGAACCGAACGCCCTGTTCCCCTACGTGAGCGCACTCCCCGTCATCGACGAGATCGCCGAGAAGACCCATTCGCGCATCCTCGTCCTCCTCATGCACTGGGAAGGGACCGCTCCGTGGGCGCCGCCTTACGTCTGGCCTCCCTTCGGCGGAGAAGAATGCTTCAATGAATTCATGAACGCACTGCATGAACGCGGCGACCTGCTCGGCGTCTACTGCTCCGGTTTCGGCTGGACGCTGAAAAGCAACCTCATCGCCGATTACCATAACGAGGAAACCTACGAGAAGGACGGTCTGTCCGCCGCCATGTGCGTATCGCCTGAAAACGAAGTGAATCTCAGCCGCATCTGCACCGCTCAGCGCGCCGGATACGACCTCTGCGTGAAATCCGAAAAAGCCGGAAAGATCCTCGACGACGCTTACCGCCCGCTTCTTCAGAGCGACGTTGACTACGTTCAGATCCTCGACCAGAATCACGGCGGAAGTCAGTATTTCTGCTACGCGCGCGACCATGGTCATCCCCCGGCTCCCGGTCCGTGGATGACCGAATCCATGCAGGACCTGCTCGCCGGATGGAATCAGATCGCCGGGAAGACTCTGCTCGGCTGCGAATCGGCGTGCGCCGAACCCTATGTCGGCAACCTGCTGTTCTCGGATAACCGCTACGAGCTGAACTGGCTCATCGGCGAACCCGTCCCCGCTTATTCGTTCGTCTATCATGAGTATCTGCGCAATTTCATGGGCAATCAGGTGTCCTGCGGTCTGACGCAGCTTGAAGACACGCTCCGCCTTCGCATGGCATACTCCTTCGCCGCAGGCGACTGCATGACGGTCGTCCTTCTGCCCGACGGACGCTTCCTCGCCAACTGGGGCGGACGCGACTTCGAGCATCTGCCCGACCGCGAGCTTGCGCTCACGTTCGCCGCGCATATGCAGACCTTCTACGACGAAAAGGCGAAGCCATTCCTGTCGCATGGACGGATGATCCCGGCGATTCCCTATGAGGGTGAGACGGTTATCTTCCATTCGACCGCCGGACGTGAGATCGTCTGTCAGAAGGTCCTGTCGACCGCGTGGGAAGCGGACGGCAGACGTGCGCAGATCTTCGTCAATCACACGACCGAAGACGTGACAATCACCTTCTCCGGCAGAACGCTCATCGTTCCCGCGCTCGGCGGCGAGCTGGTCGAGCTTGATTAACGATCGTTCGGGAACGCGCGCGTTCCCGAGCAGTGTCAGACAATTCACCGGCGGTCAGCGCCGGTCCGACAGCAAAGGAGCATTCACATGATCCGCATCCGACCATTCAGAAGCGGCGACGAGAACGCCGCCGCATACGTCGTCCGCACGACGCTGGAGGTCTCGAACAGCAGGGACTATCCTCCCGCATTTATACGGGAAAACATTGAGAGCCATTCGCCCGAGGTGATCGCGGCGCGGGCAAAGGAGTCGCATTTCTACGTGGCGCTGAACGGTGAAACCATCGTCGGATGCGGCGGCATTACAGGGTACTGGGGCAGCACGACCGAGAGCTATATTCTCACCGTTTTCGTTCTGCCGGAATATCAGGGGCGCGGCGTCGGGCGGAAGATCATGGAAACGCTGGAAGCGGACGAATACTTTAACCGCGCATGGCGCACCGAGATCGGCGCTTCGCTGACCGCCGTGCCGTTTTATCAGCACATAGGCTACACGTTCAAAAACGGCGTCTCGATGCCGGACAGCGACGGCACGGTACGGATGGAAAAGTTCAACCGGAAGTGAATCTGCCGTCGTGCGTCTTTCCTGTCGGCGCTTGCCGGGGACGCGGCACGCGGGTTATATCAAAGGTGCAATAACAGACCTTCCTGCCTGTGTACGGAGGACGCGGAGTCCAACGTCATTCTGGCGGAGATTCAGCACATTCGGATCATACGCTTCCGATTTCATGCCGGGATCTGTCATGACGGCAGCTCTGTCTGCCGTCTTATCAGAATCAGCGAGGAACAGCTTCATGAAGAAAATCTATCTGATCGGCGGGACGATGGGCGTCGGGAAGACAACAACGTCTCAGATATTAAAAAAGAAGTCAGACAATGCCGTATTTCTTGACGGGGACTGGTGCTGGGACGCCGATCCGTTTCAGGTCACAGAGGAAACGAAGAAAATGGTGATGGAAAATATCTGTTTTCTTCTGAATCAGTTTATCCATTGTCCGGCATACGACAATGTGATCTTCTGCTGGGTCATGCACGAGCAGTCCATTCTTGACGACATTCTGAATCGTCTCGATCTTTCGGAATGCGCGGTTCGATGCGTCTCCCTTGTCTGCACGCCCGAAGCGCTGACCGCCAGACTGTCGGCGGATGTGAAAAATGGCGTCCGCAGCGAAGACGTCATCGAGCGGAGCATCCGGAGGATCCCGTTATACGATCGTATCCGTTCGGTTAAGGTCGACGTATCCGACATCACCCCGTCCGAAGCGGCGGAGATCATCGCGGCAATGTAAAATCATGTTCAGCGCAGGCAGCGCGCTTCTGCCGGACGGTTTTCGATCCGTTCCGCGCAGGTACAGCCAGTATGCCTTCCGGTATATCGGCTGTTTTTGTGTCCGCACAGAAACAGGATCGGATGAGCAGGTCTGCCCTGCGATTTTTGCCGTTATCGGCGGCTGAGAAGCTCTGTGTTTGCCGGCAAAATCGAAGAAGGGATTTTCCCGCGCCTTCCCCGGCAAAAAACGTGTAAAAAATACCCGAAATTTTGCCTTGACTTTTCGCACACACGGCATTATAATGGAAGAAAGAAACCGTCCAAGGGCGGTCAATGATCTGTTATCAAAGGAGAATCATCATGGAAAACAGGTGGAAGGATTTCATGATCGGCGTCAACTACTGGGATTCGGCGAGCGGCACCGATATGTGGGCGAAGTTCGACGCGGACGTCATCGAAAAGGACCTTACGGCGCTCGAAGGCTGCGGCGTGAAGTATATGCGCGTCTTCCCGAACTGGCGCGATTTTCAGCCGGTCTGCTCTCTGATCGCCTGCCACGGCGACCACAAGCAGTATCTGCTCACCGGCGACCGTAAGCCGGAGAACGAATTCTACATCGACCCGGTGATGATCGACCGCTTCTTACTGTTCTGCGACATGGCAAAGAAGCACGGCATGAAGCTGATCGTTTCGATCCTGACCGGCTGGATGAGCGGCAGAATGTTCTGTCCTCCCGCGCTGGAAGGAAAGGATCTGATCTCCAATTACGAATGCCTGAGATTTGAAAGCAAGTTCATCCGCGGCTTTGTCCGCATGGTGAAGCACCACGACGCGATAGCGGTCTGGGATCTCGGCAACGAGTGCAACTGTCTCGGTAATGCAAGAAGCCGTTCCGAAGCGTATGTCTGGACGGCGAACGTGCGCAATTCGATCCTTGCCGAGGATCAGACGCGCGCGATCATGTCGGGAATGCACGCGCTGGATCATCCGAACGGACAGGCGTGGACGATCGAGGATCAGGGCGAGCTGACCGATATGCTGACGCCTCATCCGTATCCGTCCCCCACGATCGGCGGCGATGTGGAACCGGCTGACCGGCTCCGCACGACGATGCTTCCGACCGCACAGTGCGCGTACTACTCGGACATCAGCGGCAAGCCCGCGATGATCCAGGAGCAGGGAACGTTCAGCGATATGCTGATCAACCGCGAAGGCGCGGCGGATTTCATGCGGGTAAATGTCTGCTCCAGCTGGGCGAACGGGTACAAGGGTTACTTATGGTGGTGCGGCATGGAGCATCTGAAGCTGACGCAGCCGCCGTACTGCTGGTCGATGATCGAGCGCGAGCTTGGCATGGTGGATGTTGACCGCAATCCGAAGCCGGTCGGACGCGAGATGAAGCGTCTGTCCGATCTGCTCGACACGCTGCCGGAGCTGCCGGAGAAGCAGCGCGACGCGGTCTGTGTGCTGTCCTACGGTCAGAACCAGTGGCAGGTCGGCGCGGCGAACTACATTCTCTGCAAGATGGCGGGACTTGAAGTGACGATGTTCAAGTGTGCGGAAGAATTCCGCGAGATACCGCACGCGCCGTTATACTTCCTGCCGTCGATCTGCGGCTGGGCGGCTCTTTACAAGGACACGTGGGACACGCTGGTCGAGCGGGTACGCGACGAGGGCGCAAGTCTGCTCGTCACGGTGAACTCCGGGCTTCTGACCGAATTCGAGAAGCTGACGGGGATGCGTTCGGACGGTATGTTAAACGGCGGGCGCGAGACGGCGACGTTTGATTTTGAGGACGGCAAGCTGTCTGTCCCGTTCAACTACGGCAAGAAGTTCCTTCTTCACAGCATCGGTGCGGAGGTGCTTGGCACGGACGGCACGGGCAATGTGGTCCTTTCACGCAACAGGCTGGGCAAGGGTTACATCTATCTGCTCGGTTTCCCGCTCGAGAGCTTTGTCTGGAGCTGGCCGATGGTATTTGCGGGCGACAATATGCCGGAATACTACAAGATCTACCGTGCGTTCGGCAGAAATGTTCTGGACGCGAAGCCTCTCGTTTCGGACAATCCTCAGCTTGGTCTGACGCTTCATCCGAACGCAGACGGGTCGTATTATGCGGTCGCGGTGAACTATTCGGAGAAGGCGCAGGACACGCAGTTCCGTCTTGCGGACGGCTGGCGGTCAGAGGCAGTCTTGGGCGAGGCCGGCAGCGTTCCGAAGTGCGACATGTCGGTTCTGAAGCTGGTCCGCGCGTAAGCCGGATTCGGTTTTACGCGGCAGTTTCTCCCGCGCCGGGCGCGGGAGACACGGGTCGGTTTTGCGGATGTGTCTGATCATGTTGAAATGCGCCGCCGCGCCTTCGGGCGCGGCG
>JAZRXB010000065.1:0-4066 GCA_045600005.1 Eubacteriales bacterium
GATCGTAGCCATGTCGTTCTGTGGGCCAAGGAGTTGGGTACCACAGTTGTCTTCCTAAGCCCGCTTGGCCTCCGACTTCCGCGAAGCCGAGCAGGATATCGCCGAGATGCTTTTTCTCCGGCTTTTTGGCGATCATGTGAAGGAGAATGCCGACGACGGCGAACACTCCGGTCAGGGTTGCCGAGCTGAGCAGCTCGACCCAGCCGGACCCGCCCGAAAGATCGGACAGACAGATGATCCAGCCCGTGATCGACGTGCCGAGGATCGAGCCGAGCACGATGCCGATCGCCTGACGGAGCTTCATCATTTCGGAGTTGACGAAGCCGACGACCATGACCGACGTGGCGGACGAGGACTGAATGACGGCGGTAACGCCCGTGCCGAGCAGAACGCCCTTCAGCGGCGTGTTGGACAGCTTGTAAAGGACGATTTCGAGCTTGTCTCCGGCGACCTTTTTGAGACCGTCGCCCATGATCGACATACCGAACAGAAAGAGCGCGATGCCGCCGAGCAGCGAAATAACGTCTGAAATTCCCATTTTTTCCTCCCGTTTCACGGCAGCGCGTCAACCGTGGACCCTGCCCGACCGCTCGACCGTGATTTTCATATATTTTCACTTATACTATACATAAATATTATAGCGCATTTTTCGCGTTTTGTCGAGAGGAAAGGACAAAAAAGCGATGTAAAACTTTCCCGCCGCCGGACGGGGAAGGTTTGTGTATTTTTTCAAAAGAAAAGCCCGTCCATCCGGACGGGCTATGGATCATGGAACGGAATATGCCCAAAACGGCTTATTTTCCGGCGATCTGCTCGAAGGCGGCGAGCCATCTGCGGTAATCGGCAAGCGAGAAGGGCGGCATTCCGCTCAGATAGTGGTTGAAATACTTCTTCCCGTCAAGCTCCCATTCGATCACAAGGAACTTATGGTCGGAATAGAACATCTCAAACGAGCCGACGGCGGCGTTTCCGTTCGGCGCGATCTCAAAGGAGCCGCCGCACAGGTCCTTTTCGGGCGCATCGACGTCATAGACGCGATAGATCCCCTTCACCGGGCGGAGCGTGTCGTTCGACGCATGGACGGTATGCCGCCAGCCCGACAGCTCGCCGACCATCAGGCAGACCGGCTCCTGCGAGCGCGTGATGTACGAGAACGCCAGCTTTTTGCGGAAGAAGTAATCGACCACCGCGTCGGACATCTGAGGCCAGCCGTCGAGCATATTCCACCAGATCACGCCGCTCTTTTCGGGCTTGCCGATGCGGATGCGCTCGATGAAGAACTTTTTCGCTTCCGCCTGCGAGACCTGCGACGCGAAGACGAAATCCTCCAGATCGTCCGGCTCGATCCCGAACAGCTGGACGACCTGCTTCATCATCAGATGCACTCTGCCGAGCGAGCCGTGCTGATCGGACGAGTGGAGCGCCCACTGTTCGTTGAAGATCGGCCACTCGAAGCCTTCGTCGACGATCTCGCGGACGCTTTCGACCGACGGACAGCCGTGGTAGCCGGTCTCGCTGACGAAATGCGCCTTCGACTGCGTATAGAAGTCGGCTTTGTAATAGTCGCGCGGACCCCAGAGGTGGCGTTCGGTGAGGATATCCTCGCGTCTGCCGTAGGCGTCGCTGCACTCCGGCGGGACGTAGGGCGAGCTTGCGAGGTAGGGGCGTCCGGTGTCGTGCAGAACGACCGCTTCGGGGAGAATTTCGCGGGACGGTTTGAGGTCGCCGGTGCTGCGGTAGCCCGCGACCTTTTCGTCGATCTCGTTGTCGCCCGACCAGAGGACGAGCGCCGGATGCGTGCGCAGACGCTTCACCTGATATTCCGCTTCGGCGCGGAGGTTGTCGAGATAGCTCTTTTCGTGCGACATGACAAGGCAGGCGAGCATGAAATCCTGCCAGATCATCACGCCGTGCCGGTCGCACCAGTCGTAAAAGGCGTCTTCCTCATACACGCCGCCGCCCCAGCAGCGGACGATGTTGCAGTGCGATTCCTCTATCAGCGCGAGCGCGCGGTCAAGGCGGAGGCGGTCGCGGCTGTGATAGGTGTCGAGCGGCACCCAGTTGGTTCCGCGGCACATCACGTCGACGTCGTTCACGCGGAATCTGAAGCAGTGATCGGGTTCGAGCAGCGTGTCGGTGCGTATAAGCTCGGCGGTGCGTAGACCGAGATTGAAGGTCTTCGACGCTTTCACTTCTCCGTCGATCAGAAGCTCGGCGGTCACGTCGTAAACGTTCGGTTCGCCGTAGCCATAGGGGTACCAGAGCTTCGGCGAACGGATGGTCACATCGACCGTGCGCTGCTTGAAGTGGTACAGATCTGCGTAAACCTCAAAGCGGCTGTCTCCGCAAACGCCGCGGATGCGGACCTTCGCGTCGCGCCGGAACGCGGCGTAGGGCGCTTCGGGCAGCAGATAGAACTGAACGCCTGCGCTCGCCGGCGAGACCGATCTCACGAAGTAACTCACGTCGTCGATCGAATAGCCGTCGTATAATTCGAGCGTGACGCTGCGGTAAATGCCCGCCGTGACGGTGCGCGGGAAGATGTCCCAGCCGAAATTGTGCGCGGGACGGCGGATGGCGGCGTACTGCGCCTGATGGCCGAAGCAGTTCATCTGAACGAGCTTCTGCCGCCAGATATACTGCATGGCGGAGCCGATGAAGACGGTCAGCGTATTGTTTCCTTCCTTAATATAAGGCGTGATCTCGAAGCGGTGCGCCATCATCGCGTTTTCCGAATGGAAGACGCGCTGACCGTTGATATAGTAGTCCGCGATGCAGTCCACGCCCTCGAAGCGGAGGAAGACCTTCTCGTCAGACCGACGCGCGGGAACGGTGAACTTACGGGAATACCACCAGTCGTAGTCCTCGAAACGCTCGTTTTCGACGGTTTTCATGCCGCGCAGCAGCTCCGCGTCGATGACGCCCGCGGCGGCGAGCTGCGGTTCGGCGTTGCCGGGAACGGTGACGGAGATGGTCTGCGGATCCATGGAGGGCAGGTCGGAGAGGGCGACCGGCTCTGCGTTCGGGTTCAGATAGAACGACAGGGACCATTCGGACCCGTCGAGCGAAAATTCACGTGTCATAATGACTCCTTTCGGACAGCTTGTTTTAGTTTACATTCAGTATAACACAAAGAAAAGCGGAAATCAACGCCAAATCCCGCTTTTTTGTTGCGTTTTTTCGTTTTGCAGGAGCCTTTCCGCCGATTTGTTCGTACAAATAAGAAAAGGCGCGGAAAATTTCCGCCGCCGCGAGAAAAGGAGAGATCGGAATGGATAAGGTGATCTACCGTCACGCGCGCGAGGGCGAGTGCGCGGAGCTGTTCAGGCTGTTTTTGGTGGAGCTTTCGACGATCAACGAGAAAAAGCGCGAGCCCTACGACCTGACGAAATTCAAGGGCGACTATTTTAAGCGCTTCTTCCGGGAAGGCGGACACACGGTGCTGGCGGCTGAGGCCGACGGCAAGCTCGTCGGCTACGCGGCGCTCGAGCTGCTCGAAGCGGGGAAGTGTCACGCGGACGAGCCGTTTGTCTATCTCGACGATTTCAGCGTGGACGCGGACTATCGCGGGATGGGCATCGGCTCGCATCTGCTCACGTGGATGGAGGAATACGCGCGCGAAATGGGGCGGCACGAGCTTCGTCTGCACACCGACGAGACGAACGACCGCGCGCTGAAGCTCTACCGGCGCTTCGGCTACACGTTCATCGTGCCGGAAGGTCCGCGCTGGCTGTTCGGCAAGCGCATCGACTGAGAAAATCGTCCGAACGTGAAGACGTGAATCGGCAGCAAAAATCCCGCAGACTGAGGTCTGCGGGATTTTGTCGTCCGCCGCTTGGCAGACAGAGCCTTTCGGACAGCGGAGAAGAACGTCTGCCAGCGGGCATGAACATATTTCGGCGGACTTTAACGTCCTTCTGCGAGCCGGATGGCTTCGGCGGTGTAAGCCGCGTCGAGCTTTGGCTGTTCGATATACTTGTCGAACATTCCGACCAGCACGCCGTCGCCCGGCTTCATCGACGCGAAGGCTTCGATGAACGCTTTCTTCACGTCCTCCTGCGAAGCG
>JAZRXB010000066.1:0-2542 GCA_045600005.1 Eubacteriales bacterium
GTGGTACCCACCTCCTTGGCTCACAGAACGACATGGCTACGATCCGACTTGCTTCGCGTTCCCCATCGCCGCGCGGAACGAGGAAGCCGTCGTCGGCAGTCTCATCGACAGCATCCGCGCTCAGAACTACCCCGCCGAGCTGTTCGATATCTACGTCGCCGCCGACAACTGCACCGACGCGACCGCCGAGACCGCTCGTGCGCACGGAGCCGTCGTCTTCGAGCGAAACGACCCCGAACGGGTCGGCAAGGGCTGGGTCCTCGACTTCCTGCTCGAAAAGATCGGCGCGGCGGGCACGTCGCCCCGCTATGACGCTTACCTCGTCTTCGACGCGGACAATCTGCTCGCGCCCGACTGCCTCGCCGCATTCAACCGCGCCTTTTCGGACGGCTACGAGATCGTCACCGGCTACCGCAGCTCGAAAAACGCGGGCGACAGCTGGGTCGCCGCAGGCTCGGCGATGTGGTTCCTGCGCGAATCGAGACTTCTCAACCACGCGCGGATGCTGCTCGGTCACAGCTGCGCCGTGTCGGGAACGGGATTCCTCTTGTCGGACGCGGCGCTTCGGCGGGCGGGCGGCTGGCATTACACCCTGCTCTGCGAAGACCTCGAATTCACCGCCGACTCGGTCATCCGCGGCGAGACCATCGGCTACGCGCCCGACGCGCTGTTCTACGACGAGCAGCCCGTCCGCTTCTCGCAGTCGTGGCGGCAGAGGAAGCGCTGGGCGAAGGGCGCTCTGCAGGTCTTCGCGCGTTACGGCGGCGGACTGCTCGGCGGCATTTTCGGCGGGAGCTTTTCCTGCTTCGACGTGCTGATGTGCGGCGTGCCGACGGCGGTGCTGTCGGGCGTGAACGTTCTTCTGCTCGCGGCGGCTTCGGCGGCGGTCGGATTTTCAGGCGACCCGGTCGGAGGGCTGATCTTCGCGGCGGAGGGGATGCTCGGCATGATGCTGCCGCTCTGGGCGATGGGATTCCTGCTGATGCTGACCGAATCGAAGCGTCTGCCCTGTCCTGCCGGGCGGAAGCTCGTCGGAGCGCTGACCTTTCCGCTGTTCGTGCTGACGTTTCTGCCCATCGGGCTTTCGGCGCTGCTCACGAAGGTGACGTGGCAGCCGATCATCCACACCCGTGCGCTGACGGTCGACGAGCTGGAACGCCGCCGGACATGAAAAGCCCGCCGGCTCGCGGCGGGCATGGCTGAAATCGCTCGTTCAGCGGTTCTCTCGGTTTGGCTGAAATCGTCCGTTCAGCGGTTCTCTCGGTTTGGCTGAAATCGTCCGTTCAGCGGTTCTCTCGGTTTGGCTGAAATCGCTCGTTCAGCGGTTCTCTCGGTTTGGCTGTATTTCTTCATACAACCAAAGGGGAGGGGCGGGAACCATCTCAAACGCCGAAGCTTCCCGCCCCTCCCCTGATCCTATTCATCGGAATTGCAGGCAAAGCACTACCCCACCTCACCTTCCTTGGCTATGCGCCGCCCTCTGGGCTGACGCTCCGGCGCGGGCTGCGCACGAAGTGCGCGCCCGCGCTTCCCGCCGAACGGCGGCTCAGCCAAGGGTTGAGGTGGGTGGGGCACGGATAGACAAACAATTTTTACCGCACAGGCAACGGGGAGGGCGGAGAAGGACTTCGGCGTTTGAGATGCCCTTCCCCGCCCCCCCCAATGTTCAGGCAATCCCGCACAATTCACGGCTTTCGCCTTGATGGCGCGCTTGCCTGCATCTTTCCCGTCATACTGAGCAAATTTCGTCGGCATAGGAGGTACTATGCCTTCCGGGGTTTGTTTCGTCTGACGGGAAATCTGACGGCGCAATCGCACCATCAGAACCGTGCGGTAATGCCTTTACCGAAACCTTCGGCGTTTGAGATGCCCGCCGACCTCCCCGCTGCCGTTTGCGAAGTCCTCCGCACGATCAGAGGACACCCGGCGTCCGCCGCTGACAGCCGTCAAAAATCAGAACATCTGCGGCAGGAAGCCGGACACGATCACGCCGGTGATGTACGACGCGGTGTTCGCCGAGACCGCGTAGAAGACGGCTTTCACCGAGCCGCCGAACCGCTTGTAGTAAACGATCGCCTCGAACAGCGTCACCGCAAATTCGCATAAGAGATACATGAACAGGAACGCGAACCCTTCCCCGTGCCGGAAAACATAGAGATTCAGCGCGAGATTCAGGAAAAGCTGCGTCACGCCGTTGACGAGTACGAGAAAGCCGAAATCCCGCTTCGAGCGGTAGCCGAACGCGAGCGCCAGCAGCAGCTCGACCGCCAGCGTCAGCGCGAACCGTCCGAAGAACGTGACCGCTTCGGCGGTGAACTGATAGTTTTTCCTCACGGAAACGGTCTGCGCCGGGCCGGAGGGGACCGTCGCCGCGAAATAGCTGTGGAACGCATAGCGCTCCAGCACGCCGGTCGACACGAACGCGCCGGTCTCCGGGAAGTACAGAAGGAGCTTGAAGGGGTTCGGCGGGTAGTAGGTCCAGCTGTACGCGCCGCCCGATGCGTCGGAAAACTGCTGTAAGAAATAGTATCCGTCCGGGTCG
>JAZRXB010000067.1:0-11838 GCA_045600005.1 Eubacteriales bacterium
TTCCTTCGGCAGGCGCGCGGTCGGGTGGATCGGCGAGGTCTCGGTGAAGCCCATGCCGTCGGCGATCTTCTGGATCGCGGTCTCGTAGTCGGATCTGATGAGGTCGCTGACGCTCTTCGGCTGGCATTCGGCCGTCACGTCGTGCATGAGGACCGCGCCCGGTCTCTGCGGATCCCACTCGGCGAAGCTGTGGCGCGCGACCGAGAATTCGTAGCCCGCGTCGGTGCCGTAGAACTGCGAAATGAAGGTTTCGGGCGCTTTCCAGCCGACGCAGCGGTTCTCGCTGATGCGCGCGACGCCGCCGTTCGACAGTTCGAGCATCATGGCGGTGTTCGAGAAGGGGTTGCCGTAGAAATTCGTGTCGCCGCGTCCGAAAATGTCGGTGCGCGGGGAGCCTTCGTAGCCGAAGCCGACGACCTTCGTTGCATAAACGCCCGGCTGAGGAGCCAGTATCATCGACGTCGAGTGCGTCGGGTAGTACATCGGCGGGATGCCGGCGAACTTGCGCCACTGGTCGAAGCCGGTGTGCGCGAAGGATCTTTCCATATTCCGGATGTCGTGGTTGTACTGCGCCTCGCCGTAGACGAATTTGCCGAATTTTCCGGCTTCCATCTGCCTGCGGACAAACAGCGTGGCGGCGCGGTAGTAGCCGGTCTCGCCCATCGAATAGGTCAGGCGCGTTTTGCGGACGATCGACTCGATCTCGTAAATGTCCTCGACGTCGATGGTGCAGGGGACCGCGCTGTAAACGTTTTTGCCCGCGTTCAGCGCCTTGATGACCATTTTTCCGTGACGGTCGCGCTGCGTGAAGATGGCGACGGCGTTCACCTTGTCGGACGCGAGCGCTTCCTCGAAGCTGTCGATGATCTCGACGTTCCACGCCGCAGCGAATTCCTCCGCGCGTTCGCGGATGAGGTCGCAGACGTAGACCTTTTCCACGTCGGGGTGCGCGAGGTAGAGCGGGATGAAATTGCGGCAGAACGAGCCGCAGCCGATGAAACAGATCCTGATTTTTTCGTTCATGGGAATCTCCTTTCAAAGTTTGAACTCTGTCAACATTATAGCAGTTATGATGGTAAAAAAGTATAAAAAAACCAATCAGAAATAGCACAAAACAAAGATTTGACGCGGTTTTCGGCGCGGCTTGACAAGCCGGAAAATTTGTGCTATAATGATACAGGCTTCCGGTTCGTGAGACCGGAACGGAAAGTATATAGTATAATGAAGGAAACTGTCATGCAAAAACGAAAGACCGACCGTCTGCGCGGCTGTCTGATGCTGCTTCTGTGCGCCCTGATCTGGGGCACGGCGTTCGTCGCGCAGAGCGCCGGGATGGATTACGTCGAGCCGTTCACCTACAACGGCATCCGAACGCTGATCGGAGGGCTGGTCCTCCTGCCCGTCATTGCCCTTTTCGACCGCCTGAAACCGCAAAGCGAGCGCCCGACCCGTGAGGAAAAGCGCGAGATCGACCGGAATTCGTGGAAAGCGGGCGTGATCTGCGGACTTTTTCTCGCGTTTGCCAGCTCTTTCCAGCAGATCGGCATCAGCATGACGACCGCCGGAAAAGCGGGGTTCGTGACGGCGCTTTACGTCGTGATCGTGCCGGTGCTGGGGATTTTTCTCGGCAAAAAGGTCCCGAAGATCGTCTGGCTCTGCGTCGCGGCCGCGGTCGCGGGGTTCTGGCTGCTCTGCGTGAAGGAGGGTTTCAGCGTTTCGACCGGCGATCTGCTCGTGCTTTGTTGTGCGTTCCTGTTTTCCTTCCATATACTGGCAGTCGACCGCTTCAACGGGTGGAAGGTCGACGGCGTTCGGATGTCCTGCTGCCAGTTTCTGACAGCCGGGACGCTGATGCTCATCGCCATGGCGTTCACCGAGCATCCGACGCTCAGCGCGATCTGGGACGCGCGCGTCACGATCCTGTACGCGGGCGTGATGTCGTGCGGCGTGGCGTACACGCTCCAGATCCTCGGTCAGAAGCTGACCGAACCGACCGAAGCGACGCTCCTGATGAGCCTTGAATCGGTCTTCGCAGCGCTGTCGGGATGGCTGTTACTGGACGAAAAGCTGGCCGGCAGGGAAATATTCGGCTGCATCCTCGTGTTTGCGGCTGTCATATTCGCACAAATCCCGCTACCTGAATTCGGCAAAAAGGAGAATAGTTCGTCGAAATGACAGAACTTGTGAGAAATTATGATACGTTTTGCTACGATCGGCACGAGCTGGATCACCGGCTCGTTTGTGGACGGCGTGAAGCTCCACGGCGCGATGGAATACGCCGCCGTCTACTCCCGAAACGCGGAAAAGGGCGCGGAATTCGCCGCGAAATACGCCGCTCCGAACTGGTCCCCGCGCATCGTCACCGACCTTGACGAGCTGGCGGCTGACCCGGACGTCGACGCGGTGTACATCGCAAGTCCCAACTATTACCATTATTACCAGTCAAAGAAAATGCTCGAAGCGGGCAAGCACGTCATCTGCGAAAAGCCGATCACGGTCGTCCCCGAACAGCTCATCGAGCTGAGAGACCTCGCCGCGTCGAAAAAGCTCGTTTACATGGAGGCGCTGATGGCGCGACATATGCCCGAATGGAACCTGATTCTGGAAATGCTTCCGAAAATCGGAAAAATCAGCCACGCGCGCTTCGATTTTTCGCAGCGTTCGACCCGCTACGACAGCACGATGGCGGGGAAGAAGGAGAACATTTTCGACCCGATGATGGCGGCGGGATGTCTTGAAGACCTCGGGGTCTACTGCGTCTATCCGGCGGCGGCGTTTTTCGGTCTGCCGGAATCGGTCGATGCATGGGCGAGCTTCTTAAAGCTGCCGAACGGCGAAAAGTTAGCGGACGGCGCGGGCGGCGCGACGCTCCGTTACCCCGGCTTCGCGGTCGAACTCGTCTACTCGAAGACCGGTCAGAGCGCGGTCGGCTCGGAGATCGTCGGCGACGAAGGCACGCTCGTGCTCCCGTCGATCTCGAAGCTGACGAACGCAAAGCTCGTCGACAAGTCCGGGAAGGAGACGATCCTGACCGGCGACTTTGAAAAAGCCGAGATGATGCGCTTTGAATCGCTCGATTTCGCGCGGTACATCCGTCAATATGACGAAACCGCTTGCGAGCGCGCAAAGCTCGACGAGCTGGCGCTGAACGTCTCCCGCATCATGCAGGAGATCCGTCAGAAAGCCGGGATCGTCCTGCGCGAATATTGATGCTTCGGCTTATGAAAAACAGCGCACGGACTGCGTGAGAAACGCAGTCCGTGCGCGTCGTTTTGGGGAAAACCGGATCAGCTGCGCTTCGGGATGCAGGTCTCACAGGGAACGTCGACCTGACATTTGCCGCAGCCGTAGCGCGGCGCGTACTTTTTCGACGCGGCGTTCACGCCGTTCTGGCAGATGGGATGCGACTTGCCTTCGTTCAGAGAGATCGCGCCGGCGGGGCAGTTTTGGGCACATTTGCCGCACATCAGGCAATAATCATAGAGACCTTTGTACGGTCTGACGTCGATCGGAAGCTCCGCGTCGGTGATGACGCTGCCGAAGCGTCCCGCGACGCCCTTCGCCGTGATGAGACCCTTCGACAGTCCGAACGTGCCGAGACCGCAGATGTATGCCGCGTGACGCTCGGACCAGTTGCTCGTGTAGGAGTACGAAGGGTCGATGCCCGGGACCGTTCCGGCGGCGAAGACCGTTTTGAACGCTTCGCTCGCGTAGGGCGAGAAGGCTTCGTGACCGTCGGCTTTCAGCACGTCCTCTAAAAAATGATTCACTTTATGCAGAAATGCCTGACCTTCGACCCGTCCGAACAGCCAGCCCGTACCGACGTCGAACGTCGTATCGCCCGGCTTTTTGAACATTTTGTTGCCGTTGCGTACATAAGCTGTGAACGGAGCGAAGCAGCAGATGACGGTCTTCGCGTTCGGCATCCATTCTTTCGGCGTTTTGACGAGAGGACCGACGGCTTCGGGCTTCTTAAGCTCTTCCCACATCGGATCGTCCGCCGAACCGATGGCGATGATCGGCGCTTCATAGAGACGCTGACCCGCGTCGGCAGGCGTGGGCGCTTTGTCCGCCGGGATGAAGTTGTCCGGACAGGAAGCGAAGAATCCGGCGAGTTCCTCTAAGAGTTTTTCACGTGTCATGATATCCATTCCTTTCCATTTTAACGGGCGGCGAACCCGATGCGAAGCGCGGAGCTTAGCACTATTCCGCTTTTCCTGCACCGCGCGGCAGTGGGAGCGCCGAACCGAAAGTTTCGATATTCCAAACGATCGCGGGGACAGATCAACGTCCCTCACCTTACTGAACGTGACGAAAATTTCCTTCCTTATTATTATAGCGCGGGAAGAACGGTCTGTCAAGAAGGAGAGAGAAAAAATCCGCGGAAAGAGAAAATCAACCGAAAATCAAAACGAAACCGTCAAAAAGTACAAACAATCTGATGGGGGATTGTTAAAAACGGCAAAATAGTTTGAACAATTTGTAAAAACAGTTGATTATCTGACGGAGATATGATATAATAGCCGTAACTAAATTTACAGGAGTTGATTTTCATGCCCGCTGGCGACAGTATACCCCGATGTATCCTTCTCGTTGTCCTCATCCTTTCCGCCGGTTTTTTCACCGGTTCGGAAACCGCGCTTTCCTACGTCAATCATGTGAGGATGAAAACCCTCGCGGACGACGGCGACCGCCGCGCCGCACGGGTCCTTGACATTCTCGACCACTTCGACAACGCGCTTGTGACGCTGCTCATCGGAACCAACGTGATCTACGTTTCCAGCTCGACGATCGCGACGATGCTCGCCATCGACTGGATCGGCGGTTACGGCTCCGCAGCCGCGTCGGTCGTGATGACCCTGCTGATCTATCTGTTCTGCGAAACGATCCCGAAAAATATCGCAAAAACAAACTGCGATACGTTCGCGCTCATTGTGTCCCTTCCCGTGAAGATCCTCACGATCCTGCTGTTTCCGATCTCGATCATCTTTTCGGGCATCGGCGCGGGAGCGAAGAAGCTGCTCGGAAAATACCGCAAAAACGAGCCGAGCGTCACCGAGGATGAGCTTTCCACGATGGTCGACGCCATCGAGGAGGAGGGCGTCATCGAGCCGGAACAGAGCCAGATCATCCGCTCCGCCATCGAATTCGGCGATATCACCGCCGCCGACGTCATGACGCCGCGCGAAAAGATCGTCGCCGTCCGCCGAAACGCGCCGCCGGAGGAGTGGAAAAAGCTGCTGGTCGGCGAGAAGTACTCGCGTATACCGGTTTACACCTCCGATATCGACCACATCGTCGGCATCGCCATGTCGAGCGTCTGCCTTCTGCGCCTCATCAGGGGCGAGGAGCTGGAGCTGAACGGGCAGGTCATGCCGCGTCCCTTCCGCATTTCTCCCGAAACGAAGCTGAACGACCTGTTCGGCGAAATGTCGCGCCGCCGCCTGCACATGGCGCTGGTCTGCGAGGACGGGAAAACGCTCGGACTGGTCACGATGGACGATATTCTCGAACAGCTCGTCGGCGAAATGACAGACGATGAGCCCGCGGACGCTTCGGCGAACGCGACGTCGGGAACGGAGGCAATGGCATGACGAGCTGGTATATTATTCCGATCATTGTGTTCCTCATTCTGTTTTCCGCGTTTTTCTCCGGCTCGGAGATCACGTTCGCGCACGCGAACAAAATGCGTGTCCGCAAGGCGGCGGAGGACGGCAAGCGTTCTGCCAAAGCCGCTTTGTACATTTCGGAGAATTTTACAAAGTCTTTGTCCACGATCCTTGTTGGAAATAACCTTGTCAACATCGCCGCGTCGTCCGCTGCGACGGTTTTGTGCGTCGAAGTGTTCGGCGCGAAATCCGGTCCGGGCATCGCGACCATGGGCATGACGATCCTGCTGGTCATTTTCGGCGAGACGCTGCCGAAGATCATCGCCGCGGAGTTCGCCGATCAGCTGGTCTGCGTCGTGGCGCGTCCGCTTCGGCTGCTCATGACGCTGTTCAAGCCGATCACGTCCGCGACTGCCGCGCTGGTCGACCGCATTTCGTTCCTCTGGACGAAAAAGGAACCCGCGCCGACCGTTACGCCGGAGGAGCTGGTCGAGATCGTCGATGCGATCGAGGACGAGGGCGTTCTGACCGAACGCGAGGGCGAGCTGATCAAGTCCGCCATCGAGTTTTCGGACGTCACCGCGCGCGACATCATGACCCCGCGCGTCGACGTGCGCGGGATCGACATCGAAGAGAGCATCGACGAGATTTTAGCCGACGAGGAAACGCTCGAATATTCGCGTTTCCCGGTCTTCCGCGAGACGCTCGACAACGTGATCGGCATCCTGTCCCGCCGGAAATTACTGCACATGGCGGCGGAGGTCGCCGAGTCGGAATCCGGTGTATTCAACATAGAACCGCTTTTGAAAGAACCGGTTTATGTGCATATGACCAAAAATATCTCGGACATTCTGCTTGAACTTCGGGAAAAACACGCGCACATGGCGATCGTGCTGGACGAATTCGGCGGAATGGCGGGCATCCTCACGATGGAGGACATCATCGAGGAGATCGTCGGCGAGATCTACGACGAGTCGGACGAGGTGGAGCAGGTCGTGTTCCGCGTCGGCGAGGATCGCGTGATCGTCGACGGAACGATGCAGCTCGAGGAGCTGTTCGAGCTTCTCGACTACCGGCCGGAAAATTTTGACAGTGAGTACGTCACGGTCAACGGCTGGGTGACGGAGCTGCTCGACCACTTCCCGGAGAAGGGCGAAACGGTCGAATTCGAGCGCATTTCGATGACCGTCATGGGCGTGAAGCAGATGTGCGCCGAGCGCGTCGAGGTTTCGCTGAAACCGGAGGAAGAGGACGAGTGAACGGCTCGGACTTGTTGAACGGTGAAGGAAAACGGCTGGATTCCTGCATCAGAGACGGCATGATTCTTGTAAACGCTCGGGAAAATCGAGCCTGCATTCAATAAAAATTTCGGAACCCGAAATAAACTTACCTGTAACAGGAGTGATCGAAATGTACAATTTCAAGGTCGGCGCGATGGTCGAATCCTTCCGCCTCGGCACGTTCGACGGCATCCGCAAAGCGGCTGAACTCGGCGTCGAAGGCTTGCAGATGTACTGCACGAACGGCGAAAACGCACCTGAAAACATGACGAACGAGCGCAAAAACGAGATCATGAACGTGATGAGCGGCTGCGGATTAAAGTTTTCCGCGATCTGCGGCGATCTCGGTCAGGGCTTCACGAATCCTGAAAAGAATCCGGCGCTGATCGAAAAGTCCAAACGGATCGTTGAGCTGGCGCTCGAGCTGGGGACGAATATCGTCACGACGCACATCGGCAGGGTACCGGACGAAACGTCCGACCCGGTTTACCGCATTATGCAGGACGCCTGCGGCGAGCTTGCGGAATTCGCGGATTCGGTCGGCGCGCACTTCGCGGTCGAGACCGGTCCGGAATCGGCGGAAGCGCTCTGCGGATTCCTTGACAGCCTGCATTCGACCGGCGTTGCGGTCAATCTTGACCCCGCGAACCTCGTCATGTCGGTCGGAGCGGTCGCTCACGACGCAGTTCGGACGCTCAAAAAGTACATCGTTCACACTCACGCGAAGGATGCGGTCAAGCTGTCGCTCGAAAACCGCCCGTTCACCTTTGCTGATTTTGACGACGTTCCCGAAGCGCGCCGCGAGAGAGGTCACTTCGAGGTCCCGCTCGGCGAAGGTCAGGTCGGGTTCCCGGCGTACCTCGCGGCGCTCGACGAGATCGGCTATGCCGGCTATCTGACCATCGAGCGCGAATGCGGCTCGCATCCGGTCGAGGACATCGCACGCGCGGCCGCGTTCTTAAAGGAACAGATCGCGGCGAAATGAGCGCGTTCACGTCAGGAAATACAGACGGGACGGGAAAAAACTTCTAACTTTCGTCACTTTCCATCTTGACAAAAAGCGCGGATTCGTGTAAAATATTAATTGAAAGAAGCGCGTTGTGACTGACAGACAAGCGGTTCACCGCAGGGAAGCGGTACGCGATAAGCCGACCGTCTGGGCATGTGGGAACCCGGCGGGAAGTCTGTTCATCGGCATTTCCGGCGTTCTTTCGGCTATTTTTGACAAAGAGGTTTGAATTATGGGAAACAGACTTGTTTATACCGGCAAGACGAAGAACGTTTACGCACTTGACAACGGCAATTATCTGCTGAAATTCAAGGACGACTGCACCGGCAAGGACGGCGTTTTCGATCCCGGCGAAAACTCGGTCGGTCTGACCATCGAAGGCGTCGGCGACGTCAACCTGAGAATGTCGATCTATTTCTTTGAAAAGATCAACGCTGCCGGCATCAAGACCCACTACATCAGCGCCGATCTGAAGAACACCACGATGGAAGTTCTCGCCGCGAAGCCGTTCGGCAAGGGACTTGAGGTCATTTGCCGTCACAAGGCAGTCGGCAGCTTCTACCGCCGTTACAGTGACTACATCGAGGAGGGCGCAGACCTTCCGGCTTACGTCGAAATGACCTTCAAGAACGACGAAAAGGGCGACCCGCTCGTCACGAAGGATGGTCTGATCACGCTCGGCGTCATGTCCGACAAGCAGTACGACGACATCAAGCTCATGACCCAGAAGATCACGCAGATCGTTGCTGACGACCTCAAGGCAAAGGGGCTGATCCTGTACGACATCAAGTTTGAGTTCGGCTACGACGCAAACGGCGACGTCATGCTCATCGACGAGATCGCGTCCGGCAATATGCGCGTTTACAAGGACGGCGCGTACATCGACCCGATGACCCTTTCAAAGCTCTTCTTCGCTGAGAAATAATTCCGGCAATCCGCCGGTCGGTGGCTGCGCCATCGACCGGCTTTTGATTTGTACAAGGTGACGAAAAATTCGTTGAAACTGACAAATTTCATGAAAAGCGAAAGGATTTGACATGATACCAGACGCTGACCGGCTCTTTTCTGCACTGGCGGAAGAAAAGCCGGATTTTGAAACGGCGGAAGCGCTCATCCGCGCGGGCGCTTCGCTCAACGATTCGCCGGAAAACGGGGACAAAACCTCCGACGCGACGGTTCTGGCGCGGCTGATCATGGGGACCGACGCCGGAAAAGGGGCGCGGATGCTGATGATCGTCCGATGGGCGCTTGCGCACGGGTTC
Organism: Eubacteriales bacterium; assembly: GCA_045600005.1. GTDB lineage: Bacteria > Bacillota > Clostridia > Oscillospirales > CAG-272 > Flemingiibacterium. The sequence continues at coordinate 9,161 of JAZRXB010000067.1, forward strand.
GACGTGAACGGGCGGGATGGTCTGGACGGGGCGGCGGCGCTCTGCGCGCTGGCTTATTCGTCGGCGGATCGGCATATCGTGACGGCGGCGAAGCTGCTTCTCGAAGCGGGCGCGAAAAATCTGCCGGTCGAGGACGCGGACGACACGCCGTTTTATGCCTACGAGGGCGAAGAAGGGTTCTATCACGAAAACGGGAACCGCCGTTTGTGCAATCTGTACACTGCTTTGTGCGAATTGATGGACGCTTATGAATCGGGCGGAGACTGGCGCTTGATCGACAGCTTCGAGGCTGTGCAGGGAAAAACGATCTCGCGCATTCTCGCGCGCGGTGACGGTGAGCTGCCGCTCTGGTTTGAGACGGAGGACGGCGGACTTCTGGCGTCCGAGTGGGGCGAATTGTGGTTCGACGGTCGAAAGCCGGACGACTGCGAGCTTGACGTGACGGAAATATTCGGGCTCGCCGGTCAGAAGATCGAGAAGATCGGGCTGGGAAAGCTCAAAAACAGAGCGCAGACCCCGGTCGACCGCATCACGACGGAGACCGAGATCGTCGATTTCACGGCGGACAACGGAAGCTGGAGTCTGCTCAAAAAGAGGAAAAACGACGAAAATTCGGGGGATAAATGATGGAAACTGCACAAATTGATCGCCTGATCGAACAGGCGAAACAGGTCGGCAGTCCCTTTGGCGGAACCATCGCCATGGAGGGACGCTTCGATAAGGAGATTTCTCCGGCATATGCGAGATCGCTGCTGCGCATCGGGCTTCGCTCTGCGACGGTTCCGGATGAGGCGGCGGTTTCGATCCTGAAAAAGGCGGACTATCGCGCGATGGGTTACGGGCGGATCAGCGTTCGCGCGGCAAACGCGGACGAGCTTTGCAAGGCTCAGGAAAGCGGCGCGGACGGGGTGGAGCTTTCGCCCGATTTTGACCCGGCGGAATTTGTTCAACCTGACGAAATAATCTACTATTCGACGATAATCAATACGGAATCTGAGCTTGATATGGCGAAAGCGCTGAACGAAAAGCTCTCTGCGTCAGTCGGATGCGGACTGCGGCGCGTGACGATCGGGCTTTCCGAATACGGCGACGGGCTGGTCGCACTCTGCGCGGCGGCACGGATCGCGTTCCCGGCGGCACGGATTTTCGTGCGCGGAGAATTAAAATACGAGCAGATCGACCGACTGCTCGAAATCGGCGCGGACGGACTTGTCTGGAACGCGGAACGCGCGGCGTTTCGGTTCGACGCGGCGCTCGAGCATCTGCTCCGCGCCGGAAAACTGCCGACCTTCTGCACGGCGTGCCGGGAGGAAGGACGGTGCGGAAAGCAGTTCCGACCGGAGGAAGTCGGCGCGTTCTGCTTCTGCAACGCGCTCGTTTCGCTCAAAGAACAGCTGACCGACAGCGCTTCGCAGGACACGCGGATCGTCGGGACCGACCTGATCCTGAACGCGATTTACGGCGTACAGAGCCCGGAACTGCGCAGCTACCTCGTCCGCACACTGAAAGAAGTGCGAAACGGGACAAGGGGCAAACGGATATAAAAAATGACCAGCCGAAGGCTGGTCATTTTTAACAAATGATTCGTCGGAACGACGAAATTCAACCCCGGAGGTTCTGCCGAAAAACCTCAAACGACGCGATGGTCGCGGCGGACGCCGCGGACAGCGCAGCAGGGAAGGCACGGCCGTAGTCGAGCCGGATCACCGCGTCCGCCGCGTCGAGCAGCTCGCGCGAAAGACCGCGCTTTTCGCCGCCGACCGCCAGAAAGATCGGCTTCGACAGATCCGCTTCGTACATCGAAACCGAATGCTTCATGTCACAGCAGACAATTTTCACGCCGGAATCCTTCATGATCTTAGCACATTCGCCCGGTCCGGCGACGTACATCGGGCAGATCTCCGACGCGCCCGCCGATGAACGGCAGACCACGCCTGCCGCGCTCATCCAGCTTCGTTCGGTCAAAACGATCGCCGAAACGCCCGCCGCCCAGATCGAACGGATCGCGTAGCCGAAGTTGTACGGGTCCTCGATGCCCTCGATCATCGCGAAAAAGCGCGATCCCGGGTCGGGAAAATCGGCGGCGAGCCGCTCGGCGGTCAGGCGGGGATAGCTCCGCGCCGTCGTTTCCATCAGAAGCCCGCCGTGCGACGTGCCGAGCGCGAGCGACGAGATCGTCTCCGCGTCGGCGGGAATGAGCGGGAAACCGTACTTGAACGACATCGCTGTGAGGTAGGAAAGCTCGCCCGCGCGGGCTTTTTTGCGCGATCTGTCGAAAATCACACGCTCGATCTTCCGGTCGGACTGCCCCGATTCGAGCGCCGCAAGCACCGCACGGAGCGACATGATCCCTTCAAACATCGTTTCAGCGCGCATTTTGTCGGATTCGGCTGGGCGCGATTTTGTTGGATTTGACGAAAAATTCTCCATATTCACCAAGCCTTACCTCAGCGCCCTGCGAACCTCGGCGGATCTTCCACAGGAATACGCGCCCTCCGAGCAGGGACCATACAGGCAGGCGGGACCGGCTTTGGCAAAGAGCAGGGGACAGGTCTCGCGGCAGATGCGAAGCATTTCGCACGCGAGCGCGCGGATCTCCCACTGAGCGCGGTTGCAGCAGCGGAGCTTAAAGAAATTCGACAGACTGCGGACGTTCATCGTCATGATGATGCGCGTGT
>JAZRXB010000068.1:0-2146 GCA_045600005.1 Eubacteriales bacterium
ATACAATCCGGGACACGTCCATCTGCGCGAGATCGCACAGCGCGTGAAGGACGGCGTGCGCGAAGCGGGCGGTCTGCCGTTCGAGGTCGCCACGACCGGCATCTGCGACGGCATGGTGCTCAAGGATCCGCGCTACATCGAGCTGCCGAGCCGCAATCTGATCGCCGACGAGGTGGAGCTGAACGTCGAAGCGAATATGTTCGACGGCATGGTGCTGCTCGGCACCTGCGATTCGATCGTGCCGGGACAGCTGATGGCGGCGGCAAGATTAAACATCCCGACCGTGATCGTGACCGGCGGCTATATGCCGCTCTGCTACTTCAAGGGACGCGAGATCGGACTGACCGAGGTCTCGACGAGCGTCGGTAAGGTCATGCAGAAGAAGATGGACCGCGCCGAATTCGACGATATGGTCGCCTGTGCGCACGCCGGACAGGGCGCGTGCGGCTCGATGACGACGGCGAACAGTATGTGCTGCATCGCCGAAGCGATGGGCATGACGATCCCGGGCAACGCTTCGGTCAACGCCGCTGACAAACGGCTCGGCGCGATGGCGTTCGAGGCGGGCGTTCGCGTGATGGAGATGGTCAGGGCGGGCGTGACCGCGCGCGACATCATCACCGAAAAAGCGATCGAGAACGCGATCATCACCGACTGCGCCATCGCCGGTTCGACGAATCTTCTGCTTCACATCCCTGCCATCGCGCATGAAGCGGGGCTGGACCGCGACTGGTGGGGCTTCTTCGACGAGATGTCGCATAAGATCCCGCTCATCACCGCCATTGCGCCGAACGGGAAGTATTTCTTCAACGATCTCGACCGCGCGGGCGGCATGAGAGCGCTTCTCGACACGCTGATGCCGCTCCTGCACGGGGACTGCATGACGATCACGGGAAAGACGCTCGCCGAAAACTGCGCGGGCGCGCCGGTCTACGACCGCGACGTCATCCGTCCGCTCGACGATCCGGTGATGAACGACGGCGGTCTGACCGTTCTCAAGGGCAACCTCGCCCCGGACGGCGCGATCCTGAAAACCGCCGCCGTACCTGAGAGCATGATGTATTTCGAGGGAACGGCGAAGGTCTTCTCGGAGGTGGACGACGCGCTGGCGGCGCTCCGTGCGGGGAAGATCCGGGCGGGCGACGTGGCGGTCGTGCGCTATCTCGGACCGAAGGGACGCTTCGGCACGACGGCGTTCGCGTTCCAGAAGGAGCTGGCGGGCATGGACATCGCCGACAAGGTGGCGATCCTGACCGACGGACGTTTTTCGGGCGGCACGAGCGGGCTGAGCATCGGCTACGTCGCGCCGGAAGCCGCCATCCGCGGACCGCTCGCGGCGGTGAACGAGGGCGACTGCATCCGCATCGACGTAAAGGCGAAGCGGGTCGACCTGCTGGTGCCGGACGAGGAGATCGCCGACCGGCTGTCGAAGGTCGACTGGGTATTGCAGGACGAAAAGTTCAAGCCGTTCTTACGGCTGTTCGCCCGCAACGTCACGTCGACCGCAAAGGGCGCGACGTGGCAGTGAGACGGAGCGAACCGGGATAAAGCCTGAAACAGGCGGACAGAAAAAATACCGCAGTTTCGCGGCGAGGACGCAGAGCGCGGCTTCGCGGCTGAGACTGCGGCGAAGGACAAGCTGAAAAGACATTTCGGTTCCCGGATGGCTGACCGGGACACCGCAGAAAAAGGAGCATTCATGAACCGAATCGAGAAAAAAACAGTGCTGATCACCGGCGCGGCACGGAACACCGGACTTGCGTGCGCCGAAAAATTCCTGTCGGAGGGCTATGCCGCCGCCATTACGAGCCGCAAACAGGACGCGGCGGACGAAGCGGCGCGCGGTCTGCGTGAAAAATTCCCCGGCGCGGACGTTCTGGGACTGGCGATGGAGACCGAACAGGTCGACGACATCCGCGCGGCGTTCGCAAAATTGAAGGAGACGTGGGGGCGGCTGGACTCGCTGATCTGCAACGCCGCCGACCCCGGCTACAACCAGAGCATTCTGACGACCACGCCCGAACAGTACGATCATGTGATGAACTCCAACGCGCGCGGCTATTTCTTCTGCACGCAGGAAGCGGCGAAGATCATGGTGGAGCAGGGGAAGGGAAGCATCGTCCTCGTCGGCTCGATCCACTCGAAG
>JAZRXB010000069.1:0-6758 GCA_045600005.1 Eubacteriales bacterium
AACGCCGTTCGCCGCGAGCAAAACGAAGCCGGGGCGGTTCCGCGCCGCCGACGGTTCCGCCGTCGAAGCGACCTACATGAACCGCACGCAGTTTGAAACGAAGCTCGAAAACGACGGGCTGATCGGCGTTTCGCTCCCCTATGCGGGCGGGCTGTCGCTCGTCGTGATGATGCCGAAGGACGAGACGAAATCGACCGCCGACGCCGTTTCGATGCTCGCCGGCGCGGACCTGCCGAAGCTGCTTGCCGACGGTGAAGAAACGCTTCTGACGCTCTCTCTGCCGCGTTTTGAGGTCGAATCGACCGGTTCGCTGAAAGAAATGCTGTCCGACATGGGGCTTTCGGTGATGTTCACCGGCGCGGCGGATTTCACGGGCATTGACCCCGCCGGCGGACTGTTCGTGGACGACGTTTTACAGAACGCGAAGCTGCGCACGAACGAAACCGGCACCGAAGCCGCCGCCGCGACCGTCGTCATCTTCACGAAGAGTATGGCGGTTTCCCCCCCCGAAGCCGAAATGCTCGTGTTTGACCGCCCGTTCGTGTTCGCAGTCGTCGAGCCGGAGACCGGCGCGATGCTGTTCTGCGGACAGGTGAACGATCCCTCGGCACAGTGACGGACACCGGATATAATGACGGACAATAGATATAATAAGGAAGGAAAATGATGAAACACCGTTCGTTTTTCGCGCTTTTGCTGACGCTCACGCTGCTTCTCAGCTCCTGCGGTCCGGTCAACCTGATGAGTCAGGCGGGCATTCGCATCGGTCTGCCGAAGTCGGGCGGAACGTTTGACTACTCCGGGACCGACCTGTTCCAGCTGTCGCTGTGGCAGGCGGTCGCCGAAAACCTCACCACGGAGGACAACGCGCTGATCTCGCCGCTGTCCGCCGCCGTCGCGCTGTCGATGGCAGCCGAGGGCGCGTCCGGCGACACGCGCAAGGCGTTTGAAGCGGTCGGTCTGACCGAACCCGAAGCGCTCGGCAGTCTGCTCGCCGCGCTGACCGAGCTTGACGGCACGGCGTTCACGTCGGCGAACTCGCTGTGGCTCAATGAATCGAACGCGCATTTCACCCCTCTGCCGACCTATCTCGAAGCGGTCGGCACGAAGCTCGGCGCGGAAATGTTCTCGACCGACGCGGGCAGCATGGTGAGCCGCGTCAACAGCTGGATCTCCGACCGGACGGGGAAGCAGATCAAAAAGATGCTCGAGGAGCTTTCGCCCGATACGGCGATGCTTCTCGTCAACGCGCTGACCCTCAAAGCGTTCTGGAAGTACGATTTTGAGAAATCGGACAGCTGTCAGCGGACCTTCTTCCAGTGGAACGGGCTGTTCGAGGCGGCGGATTACCTCTACAACGGCACGCGCAATGAGCAGGTCTACGAAAACAAGGACCTGATCGGCGTCGTGATGCCGTATGAGGACGGGCGGCTCGCGTTCACCGCGCTGATGCCGACCGACCGCGAGACGACGACCGCCGAACTGACCGCGATGATCGGCGCGGAAGGGAAGTATTCGCTGAAAGAACTGGTGGACGGCGCGTCCGCGCAGTATGTCGACTTCTATTTCCCTAAGCTCGAGCTGAAAACCGACGTTTCGCTGGCGAAACCGCTCTGCGACATGGGGCTTGAAGTCGCGTTTGACCACGACCGCGCCGACTTCTCGGCGATGGGTTCGACGGACGGAAGCATCTGGGTCGACAACGTACTGCAAAGCGCGGTCCTGAAGGTCGACGAGGAAGGCACGACCGCCGCCGCCGCGACGGTCGTCGTGATTGCGGCCGATGGCTGTGCCATTGAGGACACGGAGCCGCCGCGCGTCATCGAGTTCAACCGCCCGTTCCTTTACGCGGTGGTCGACACCGATACCGGCGCGATCCTGTTCTGCGGGCAGGTCAATCATCTCGACTGATCGGAATAAAACCAGACCGGACGGGTCCCATACGGGTTCCGTCCGGTCTGTTCTTTGGAAACGTCAGATCATCCGCGCATCCTTATCGGAGCGCTGCCTCAAAATACTTCGCGTCCTTCGCTTTGCAGACGACGGTCGAATAGACCGAACCGTTTCTGCGGTCGCGCACGCCGCCCGGCGCGGCGAGCTTCACGTAGCCGGGTCTGATTTCCGTTACAGTCATGGTCACTCCTCCTCGAACGTGAACGTCCATTTTCCGGCGGAAGCGTCCCACGTCTTGACGAACGTGCCGCCGATCGCGTCGCCGATGGCAGTCAGCAGCTCGTCGAGCGTCGCCTGAGACGTGAAATTCCTCGGCGCGTTCGCAAGCTGACGGACGAAATCGGTGCTGTAAGCGATGGTCCCCGTGAACGGCGCGGTCTCCGGCTCGTCGTCGTTTTCCGGCAGAAGCTGTTCATAACCGAAGTCGTCGACCCGATAGACGAGGTTGAGCGGCGATTCGATGTCCGTCGTGACCGGCGTGTCAAGCACGTACAGCGTCTCCGTGCCGTCGGTCAGGACGGTCGGGTCGTCCTCGTCGCCCTGTGCATACGCGCGGGAGCCGATGCGCTGGATCGCCTTGTCCGCTGTCAGCTCATCGAAGACCTCACCGACCGAACGCATCCCGTTCGGGAAGTACGTGCCGACCGGCAGAGCGAGCGTCCGCGTCCAATAATCCTCGAATTCGTCGTTGCGATAGCCCGACCAGACTGCGAAAATACAGGCGGTCGAAGGGTCGTAAGAACCGGTCGACGGGTCGAGGTTGAGGTTGAGAGCAAGGTACATATTGACCGTCGGGGTGAAAGAAATCAGTTTCACGGTCGTATTCCACGAATTCGACAATACTCCCGGATTTTTGAAATACATAGCCGCCGACGAGGTACGACCGAACTCATTGACATCCGTTACAGTTGTTCCATCCTCGTGGTAGCACGAAAGCGTAAGTCGCCCGGTGGTGCCTGCCGTTCCCTCCACCTTAACTCTGTACGATACGCCCGCTTTGACGTGAGCGAAAACAGAACGGTCAAGCGGCACGATGCCGAAGCCGGAGGTGGTGCTGTTGGTCACTACCGGCGTTCTTCCGAGCAGATTGAAGCCGACCGTTTTAATGCCCGTGCCGGTAAAGTTTAACAGGCTCCCCGCGTCATAGGCGTAGTCCGCGCGGGGGAACAGCGCCTTGAAATCCGCCGCCGTCGCCGGTTCCGAACCGGAGCCGAACATCAGCGTCAGATCATGTACCGCGTCGCCCGACGTGACCTCGACCGCCGAGCCGTCGCCGACCACGCGGGATTCCGTGCCGGAAATGCGCGTGAAAAAGACGTGCGTATCGGTCAGCGTGACCGATACCGTGTCCGCGCCGACGAGCTGGTTCCAGACGAGCGTCCGTCCGTGGATCGACTTGATCTCAGCGGTTCCGGCGTCCTCCGTCGAATCGTGTCCGGCGGTCGTGTCGAACGTGAAGACGCGCGGGACGCCGGTCATGCGGGTGTCGATGAGATTTTCGGCTCTGCCCGCCGTCAGCGTCGAGTAGTAGCCGTCGATGTCGGCCTTGGCGTTTAATAAAACGTTTTCTTCGCGCTTTTTCGCAAGCTCGGCGAAGATCAGCGCCTGAGAAAAGCCCTCCGTCATTCCGTTCACCTCACTGCGCGACAAATTCGCCCGACTCGTCGGCGAGATAAAGCTGGTGCAGAGCGGCCGGGTCGGTCACGTAAAGCACCGAAAGTCCCGCGAAAACCTCGTTCGCGCTCATCCCCGCCACGTTTTCGCCGGTCGTCGGAAGGGGATCCGGGGTCGTGTCTGCCTGGATCAGCGCGCGGACGAGCTCTTTTCCGTCCGACCGGACGCCGATCGTGTCTTTGGAAACCATTTTCATATGCGTTCCTCCTGTTCATTCGGGCGGCAAACCGTCCCGGTCTGCCGTTTCTTTGGACCTTTGCCGTCCTCATGATAGCACGGGCGGACGCTCTCATTCCAGCACATCTGCTCTCATCCCGGGCAGGCGGACCATCGAAAGCGCCTTCCCGCGCAGACGGTAGACGTGCTGAACGCTGTAATTCATCTCCTCGGCGACCTGCTCCCACGTTTCAAAGCAGAGGTAGTGCAGTTCCAGCAGCGTCCGGCACGCGGGGTCGCTCACGCTGGCGATCGCGTTCGTGATGCTCCGCCGCAGCTCGATCAGGGAATCAAGGTCGCCCCGCAGCTCCTGTTCCCAGATGGCGAGCCGTCTGGCGACGCCCGGTTCCGTTTCGGACAAATCGGAGCTGAGCTTATTTAAGGAAGCGATCTCGCCGAGTTTGGCGCGGATGCGGCGGTCAAGGCAGAAGCTCTGGCTGAGATAATCGTTCATGTCCATAGGATTTTCCTCCGAACTTTTTTGAATAGTATAACCGATAATCTCCATCGTTGTCAATCATTATCGTGCGGAATTCCGGATTTTTCGTCAGACTTTATGAAAATGCGTCCCATATGACAGCAAAAAAACGGAAACGGCGGGTTCCCGTCGTTTCCGTTTTTTTATGAGGTTCAGTCGATCCGGACTCTGCCGTCCTTCACGGTGAGCCGGTCGGCACAGAACAGCTCGACCGCTTCGGGGAGAATTTTCCATTCCGCCTGTTCCATGACGCGGCGCTGAAGGATCTCCGGCGTGTCGTCCTGCTCGATGGCGACCGCTTTCTGCAAAATGATCGGTCCGCCGTCGCAGATCTCGTTGACGAAATGCACCGTCGCGCCCGTGACCTTCACGCCCTTGGCGAGCGCGGCCTCGTGGACGTGCAGTCCGTAGAAGCCGTCGCCGCAGAAGCTCGGGATCAGCGCGGGGTGAACGTTGATGATCCGGTTTTCAAACGCGCGGATGAACGAGCTGTCGAGGATGACCATGAAGCCCGCCAGCACAACGAGGTCGATGCCGCGTCCGTCCAGCTCCTTTTTCAGCGCTTCGGAGTAGCTGCTCCGGTCGGGGTAGGCCTTGCGCTCGACGACGACGCCCTCGATGCCGTGCGCCTTCGCGCGTTCGAGCGCATAAGCGTCCGGCTTCGACGAAACGACCGCTTCGACGCGCCCGCTTCTGATGACGCCGCTGTCGATGGCGTCGAGGATCGCCTGTAAATTCGTCCCGCCGCCGGACACCAGTACCGCAATTTTTTTCATCTGCCCCCCCGATTACCGGAACTGTTCCTGCATTTTCTGATCTTTTGCGAGAACGCCGGCTTCCATTTCCTTCTTGCAGGCTTCGAGCTTCGCGTCAAGCTCCGCGTCGGACAGTGCGAGCATCTGCGCCGCGAGGATCGCCGCGTTCTGCGCGCCGTCGATGGCGACCGTTGCGACCGGTACGCCGGACGGCATCTGGACCGTCGACAGAAGGGAATCGAGTCCGTCCATCGTGCTGGACTTGATCGGGAGACCGATGACCGGCAGGGTCGTGTAAGCCGCTAAAACGCCGCCGAGGTGCGCGGCCTTTCCGGCTGCCGAGATGAGAACGCCGAAGCCGTTCTTCTTCGCGTCCGCCGCGAACGAAGCCGCCTGAGTCGGCGTGCGGTGTGCGCTGAACACGTGTACCTCAAACGGGATGCCGAACTTCGCAAGCTGATCGGTGCATTTGGAAACCGTCGGGAAATCCGAGTCGCTTCCCATGATAACTGCTACTTTTTTCATGACAGAACGCTCCTTTTTGTCAGTTATTACTTGATCAAGACGGAAAAGCCGGTTGAGGGTTCAACCGGCTTGCGTTGATTTTTACAGAGCCTTGACGATCTTTTCGGTATCGGACGCAATGACCAGCTCCTCGTTGGTCGGAAGCAGCCATACCTGAACCTTCGATTCGGGCTTGGAAAGCAGGACATTGTTCGGCTGATGATGCGCCTTTGCGTTGATCTCGTTGTCAAGAACGATGCCGAGGAAGTCCATGTCGGCGCACGCGCGCTCACGCAGCTCGGGGTTGTTTTCGCCCATGCCGGCGGTGAAGACAACGGCGTCCAGACCGTTCATCGCTGCGGCGTAGCTGCCGATGTACTTCTTGACCTGATATGCGAGGATGTTCGCCGTCAGAGCCGCCTGCCTGTTGCCTTCGAGGATCGCGGCTTCGATGTCGCGGGAGTCGCTCGAAATGCCGGAAACGCCGAGGAAACCGCACTTCTTGTTCATGTACTCGCTCATTTCGGAGGGAGTCATGCTCTCGCGCTCCATGAGGAAGGTGACGATGGCGGGGTCGATGGAGCCGCAGCGCGTGCCCATTTCAACGCCGTCGAGAGGCGTGAAGCCCATCGAGGTGTCGATGACCTTGCCGTCCTTGACGGCGGAGATGGAGGAACCGTTGCCGATGTGGCAGGTGACGATCTTCGTGCCTTCGGTTCTGCCGAGGATCTTGCACATTTCAGCCGCGACGAAGCGGTGGGACGTGCCGTGTGCGCCGTAACGGCGGATCTGATACTTTTCGGCGAGATCGGCGGAGATCGCGTAGGTCTTCGCGTAGTCGGGCATGGTGGAGTGGAACGCGGTGTCGAAAACGAGGACCTGAGGAACGCCCGGCATTGCGTCGGTGCAGCCCTTGATGCCCATGAGGTGCGGACCGGTGTGGAGCGGCGCGAAGTCGTGGCACTTTTCAAGCGTTTTCACAACGTCGGCGGTGACGAGGACCGACTCGGAGAAGTACGGACCGCCATGCACGACGCGGTGACCGACGGCTTCGATCTCCTTCATCGACTTGATGCAGCCGTGATCAGCGGAGGTCAGGATGTCGACGACGATCTTCGTTGCGACCGAGTGGTTGGGCATGGGAAGCTCGGCGACGTACTTTTCGCCGGTGGGCTTTT
>JAZRXB010000070.1:0-5246 GCA_045600005.1 Eubacteriales bacterium
ACTGTAAGAAGTTGTACGCCAGCACCGGCATGAAGACGTTCAGCTCGAAGTTGCCCTGACTTGCCGCGAAGCCGACCGCCGCGTCGTTGCCCATGACCTGCACGGCGACCATCGTGACCGCTTCGCACTGGGTGGGGTTGACCTTGCCGGGCATGATCGACGAGCCGGGTTCGTTCGCGGGGATCGTGATCTCTCCGAGACCGAGACGCGGACCGCTGGCGAGCCAGCGCACGTCGTTGGCGATCTTCATCATGTCGCACGCCGCCGCCTTGACCGCGCCGTGCGCGAAGACCAGCTCGTCCTTCGAGGTCAGCGCGTGGAATTTGTTCGGCGCGGTGACGAAGGGCTGTCCGGTCAGCTCCGCGCACTTTTCGGCGACGAGCGTGTCGAAGCCCTTCGGCGCGTTCAGACCGGTCCCGACCGCCGTGCCGCCGAGCGCAAGCTCGCAGAGCGGCTTCAGGGCGAGGGTAAGAAGCTCAACGTCGCGCTCCAGACTGGAACGCCAGCCGCTGATCTCCTGACTGAATCTGATGGGCGTCGCGTCCTGGAGATGCGTGCGCCCCGATTTGATCACACCCTCGTTTTCGGCTTCGAGACGGCGGAAGGTGGAAATGAGCGTTTCGAGCGCCGGGATCAGCCTTGTCCGGACGGCGAGGACGGCGGCGATGTGCATGGCGGCGGGGAAGGTGTCGTTGGACGACTGGCTCATGTTCACGTCGTCGTTCGGGTGCGTGATCGGACGACCGGCGATCTGGGCGGCGCGGTTCGAGATGACCTCGTTGGCGTTCATGTTCGACTGCGTGCCGGAGCCGGTCTGCCAGACGACGAGCGGGAAGTGATCGTCGAGCTTTCCGGCGATCACCTCGTCGCAGGCGGCGGTGACGGCGGCGAGCTTTTCCGGGGTCATTTTCGCGGGCAGAAGCTCGGCGTTGGCGAGCGCGGCGGCCTTTTTGAGGACGCCGAACGCGCGGATGATCTCATTGGGCATGGTCGAGGTCCCGATGCCGATGCGGAAGTTTTCAAGACTGCGCTGGGTCTGCGCGCCCCAGAGCCGGTCGGCGGGGACGGCGACGTTTCCCATAGAGTCGTGTTCGATGCGGGTTTCCATTGTTTTTCCTTTCTGACGGGTAAAATTTTCTCTATTATACCACAGCGCCGGAGAAAAATCAAGGGAAAACGGGGAACGGACGAAAAAACGAAAAAATCGGACGAAAAAATCAGAATATTTTTGAAATTCCCTTGACAAAACAGGAAAACCGTGATATAATATCCGTCCACGAACGGAATAGACTCTGTGCCGATCGTTCATAAAACCGAATAGAATGAAGACAGGTACTTTGTCAATAGGACCCTTGTCTTTGGAAAATTGTATGGAAATCCTACGGAGGATTTCTGCCCTTTTCCAAAGGCAAGGGTCTCTTTTTGTTCTTTTACAACTAAGGATACACTGATTAAATCGAGATTTCGGCGAAAAAATGCTGGAATATATGGCATTTTTTCGCCGAAATCAACCTTATTCAGTGTTTCCTTAAATACGCCGCTTCGTGAGCGTGAGCGGAGCGGCGGGTCAGCTCACGCCGGGACGGAGGGATCCGCCCATTACAGAAACAGTACCGAATTCGGAGATCATGAACATTCAATTTACAGGAGGAATACCATGGATCAGAAAAACAGACTTTTCGTGAACGCCGCTTCGCTTTTTGAAAACGCCGAACAGCTGAAAAATGCCGAGGAAACTGCCGTCCGGGCGCTGTTTGACCGGGCGTTTGAAGAATCCGCCGCTGCCGCCGCGCATTTTCCGCTCTGGGTGCGCGAGAGACGGGACGCCGAGGGAGAGGGCTGGGATCCGCTTTTCCGAACGACCCTGAAACGTCTCGCTTTTCTCGCTCCCGACACGGTGAAAAAGCTGCTGCCGCGTCTGGCGGGAGCGAGGATCGGTCATTATGACGATCTGTTCTGCCTGTTCGGCACGCCCTGCGAAAAGGCTGCCGCCGACCGCATCCGGAAGGAGATGCTTTACGAATACGGGGAGGTCGTGAAGGACGACACCGCCTGCGTTTCCACGCTGGTGCGGGAGCTGCCGTCGCCGGTCACGAACGATGAGGAGATCCTGCGCAGGGTCGAGCGGCTGTACGGACTGCTCGGCGTGTCTTCCGCGGACTATCTGGAGATCAGAAGCAGGCTTCTGGCGGCTTACCGGGAACACATGAGGATCAAACCGCTCAGCCTGCGCGCTTCGAGGATGAGAGCGCAGCCCGCGTCCGATCCCTGCGCCCTCATCGGCGAGGCGCTTGACTGTCTGAAAAACAGACGGGGTTCCGAACGGATGGAGAAGCTGTGGGCGGACTTTGCTTCAAACGGACGCGGCGCACGCGGACACATCGCACGCGGACACATCGCGCGCACGATCGTCGCGGCAGACTGCGCGGGGGACCCGGCATTCCGTCCGACGAAAGGGCTTGCCGAAACGGCGGCGGCTCTGACGGCGGTCTGTCATGCCGGTAAGAACGAAGGACATTTCGCGGGACGGTTCCTCACCTTTTCCGCCCAGCCGTATCTGATGCGGTTCCCGGAAGGCGGCGTCTTAACGAAAGCGGGTTACTGCATGACGCGCAGGGGCAGCCCGCGCCTTCATCTGTACGCCGCCTTTACCGCGATCCTGGACGAAGCCGTCCGGAACCGTCTGCCCGCAGACGAGCTGCCCGAACGGCTGCTGATCGTCTCGGACACGGAATACAGCGTGCGTATCCTGCCGGGCTCCGACCGGACGGACGAGCTGCGCGCGATGTACAGCCGCTCCGGTTACAGAATGCCGGAGGTCGTTTACTGGAACGCGGACCCGTGGAGCGAGGCGTTCCCGGTAATGACAGGGGTCAACGGCGTCCGGCTCGTTTCCGGTCAGAACGATGTGATCCTGCGCGGGATGCTCGCCGGGAAGCTGTCGGAGAGCGCCGCGGTCTCGTCCGTTCTGGACTCCGAACGGTACGGCGGCGTCTGCGCGTGAACGGGGGAGCGTCCTTTTCGCATTTTTGCCGGGGTTTTTTCAAAATCCCGGCTCTTTTCCGCGTTTTTTGCGTCTAACTATGTTAGAAACGCAGAAACCCGATCAGATCGGCGTATCTTCGGTGAAGGGAAGTGACGGAATGGACGATTTTCAGCTGATCGAGCGCTTTTTCGGACGGGACGAGCGCGCGCTTGCCGAAACCGAGAAGCGCTACGGGACCTTCGCCCGCTCGGTCGCCGGACGGATCGTCGGGAACCGTGAGGACGCGGAGGAATGCGTCAACGACGCGCTGATGCGGCTCTGGAACAGCATCCCGCCCGAACGTCCCGACAATTTCCGCGCGTATCTCGCCCGCATTGTGAAGAATCTCGCGCTGGACAGGGTGCGCCGCGCGGGAGCCGCGAAACGCGCCGGGTGCGGCGAGCCGCTCGACGAGCTGGCGGACGATCTTCCGTCGCCCGAAGGAGTGGACGAGATGGTCGCGGCAAGAGAGCTTGGGCGCTCGCTCGACCGCTTCCTTGACGGACTGTCCGAACGGGAGCGGGATCTGTTCGTCGCACGGTACTGGTACCGCGCTTCGACGGCGGAGCTGGCGAAAAAGGCGGGAATGTCCGAGACGGCGGTGAAAAGCGCGCTCGCAAGGACGAGAACGAAATTAAAAAGCTGGCTGGAGGAAGAACAATGACGGGAAACGAATGGATGGATACCGCGCTCGACATGATCTCGGACGATAAGCTCGCGTCGGCGGCGGATCTTCTGAAAGGCGCGTCGGTGAAAGGGAGGACGATCCTGCTCGGCGCGCTGACGGCGGCGGCGCTGACGGCTCTGCTGGTCGTTCCGGCGGCGATGAGCCGGAAACCGGCGGCGGACGGCGCGCCGGAAGCGGATATGGCGTGTGATACTGCGCCCGAGGAACCTCTGCCGGATCTTGCACAAACGGTGAACGAGACCGCTCAGACGGCGGTCGCGTATACTGCCGTCGTGTCCGGAGAGGGAATGACGGTCGAACCGGGGCTTCTGTGGCTCGACACGCGGGAGCATCTGCCGGCTGTCGTCGGCGAGACGGCGTATGTCTGGCGCTGGGACGAGATGACCGACGCGGAACGCTACCGCTCCATGACGCCGGCCGGCGCGTGGGACGACGCGGAAAGCATAAACGCATCGGTTCCTCAGGAAACCTCCGCTTCCAAGAAAGCCGGGGATTCCGTGAAAAACGCGGTCGAAGAAGCGGTCGAATACACACTGCGCGGCGAGCTGCCCGCCGGACTGGTCGGCGAGGTGCTTGGCGAAGCGGTTCTGACGGGGTACGACCACTATGAGGACCGGACCCATACGAGGACGGTCTCCGCGCACCGCGTCGACGGTCTGCCGCCGGAGGTGTTCGCGGCGGTCGAGCTTGACGGGGCGTGGCAGGTCTGCTTCCGGGCGGATGAGAACGCGCCGGGAACGCTCGGCGAGTTTCTGTCGCTCTGGCGGCTCGACGCGCTGATGGAGCTTGACCTCTGCACGCGGTACGAAAAGGGAAAGTCGGTCGGACGCTTCTCGCTGGGCGGCGCCGGAGAGGAAGCGTGGGAGCTTCTGCGCGGCTGCGCGGGTTCGCCGTCGGTCGAGCGGGACTATGATCTTTCATCCGAACGGGTGTCTTTCACGGCGGGAAGTCCGTCCTACGGCGTGACGAACCGGGCGTTCGTCGTGTCGGCAGAGGGCATTCTCTGGACGAATCTCGCGGACTACCGCTACGCCTACGATATCGGAAAGGAAGCGGCGGGAAAGCTCCTCGCGCTCGTCCGGGAGAAGGGCGTTCCGGCGGCGGAGCGTGAGGCGGCCTATCCGGTGCTGGTCGGAACGGTGACCGAGATCGGGGAGGATTATTTCCTGCTCGACGATACGGTCTCCTGCCGGGATCCGGCGGAGGGAAAGGTCTTCACGGTGAAGGCGGAGGATAAGCGCGTCGCGCGGATGCTGTCCCGGCTCCGGGTCGGGAAGACGGCTGTGATCCGATACGACGGGCTGATCTTCGCCGACGCGCCGACGGTGGTCGGGGGAGCGTATGAGGTCAGAGAATGCGTCATTGCTTCGGACGGCAGTGTTCTGATCCCCGAATAAAGCGCGGTCGGACGCGAAAGCGCGGTCGGACGCGAAAGCGCGGTCGGACGCGAAAGCGCGGTCGGACGCGAAAGCGCAGTCGGACATGAAATCGCGGTCGGACGCGAAAGCACGGTCGGACGCGAAAGCGCGGTCG
>JAZRXB010000071.1:0-12644 GCA_045600005.1 Eubacteriales bacterium
CTGGGCGTGAAGGTGCTGGAGCCGGGCTGCCGGAAGCTCGAGGTAAGACCGAACCTTGCCGGTCTCGACTATGTGAAGGGAACCTATCCGACGCCGCTTGGCGTGGTCAGCGTCTATGCCGACCGGAACGGCGTGAAGATCGACGCGCCCGAAGGCGTTGAGATCGTCCGATAAGCATTCGATGTCCGACAGAACAAAAAAACGGGGACGGCTCACGCCGTCCCCGGAAAAGAATGGATTCAGTTCCATGCGGTGAAGACCTTCGCGGGATCGCGTGCGACCCAATTTCCGGAGACCTTCTCATACACCTCAAGGTGCAGATGCGGACCGGAAGCATTGCCGGTCGAGCCGGAATAGCCGAGCAGCGTGCGGGAGTTCACATGAAGCGTCGTCAGTTTTATATCCGTGGGCGCATATCCGTTACTCACACCGCAGCGATAAGCAAATGAACTGGTATAGATGACCGAAGCGCCGTTGAAGCTCGACAGGTGTGCGCCGAGGACCTTCCATCTGCCGTCCTGAGAGAAGAAGACAAAGTAGTTGGCATAGGAAGCGAGCTTCGTTGCGCCGTTTTTGGTCGCAACTCTCTGATAGAACGTGACCTCGCCTTCGCAGGGCGCGTAAAGCGCGGTACCGGCGGACGCCTTGTAATCACAGTAATGACCGTTCGTCTTGGCGGTGGAGGATCTCACGATGCTGTTCTTCATCGGGAAGTAAAGAGTGGGATCGTTCTTCACGGTGACGGTGTTCGCAGTCTGGCTGGAAGAGTCGAGAGCGACGATGTTGAAATACTGGTTCGTCGTGGAGGTGTCCTTCGTCCACATATTGACGCGGGTACCGTCGTCGGTCTTGCCGTAGGCGACGTCCAGATAGAGATTGCAGGAAATATTTCTGAGACGGTAATATTTCGTACCGCTGACCCGTTCCAGACGCCACAGGGATGCGGTGTCATGGTCGTTCGAGTCGTGTAATCTTGCCTGAGACCCGGCTGTGCAGGCAGCTCCGTACAGGGCGTTGAGAGCGGAGCCGGGACGGTAAAGGGACGTCACGTAGTAGGCGTCATAGTCGGGTACGTAAGTGAAAGTAAAACATTCGTTCTTTTCGTAGCTGAACGGGTCAAGGCACATATTGCCGATACCGGCCGCCGGTGCGTACTGAACGTTGACGACCTTCTCGGTATTGTAATATTTGATCGCCTTTTTGCCGTTCGGGATCGTCAGATTGATCGCTTCGAGCGTCCAGCAGCAGTCGGAATCCCACAGATGGACAAGCGAACCGTTGAAGCAGCGGTTATCGTCGAGGTCGATGACCTTGCCGAGCTTCGATTCGATCTTCACCTTGCCGTTTCCGGCGTCAATGAAGCGCCAATAGCAGGCGGCGGTCCCGTCGTTCGGGTACTGCCAGATGCGCTGACCGTTCGCCGAAATGCCGTCGCGGACGTTCAGCACGTGACCGGATCTCTTGTTGACGATCAGATACCATTCGGTGTTGTTCACGCGGCGGAGGTAGAAGACCTGCGCATCGGTGCCGTTGCTTTCATAGAGCTGGACGAAAACCTGTTTGTCGGTCGAACCGCCCGTGATATCCAGCACATAGCCGGAATTCGCGGCGGCGTGGATGGTGTAGCTGCCGTCCTCCGGGTAAACGCAGGAAACCTTGGCGGCAGCGGGAAGTGCGAGCGCAGCCAGCGCCGTGAACAACAGGCAGAGCGCCATCATGAGGGACAGTCCGGAACGTTTGGAATGAGTGAAGCCTTTCATTGCAGATACCTCTTTTCATAAAATTTTGGCAGTTTTCTGACACCGGGAAAATGATGCGGGACCCTGCCGTACCGGTAAGGTTCGGCGCCGGTCTCCTTCTTCCCCCGTTGTGCCGATATTATAGCACGCCAATATCCTCAAACAATTCCGTTTTCCGTCTTATTTCTGTCTTTTTTTGTCCGTAAAATATCTTTTCTTTCCGTCCTTTATCCCGGTAATTTCATCCGATTATCCTTGAAATATCTTCGACTAAACCATACTCAATCAGGAGGTTTTCATGAATCAGCCGACCGTCAGATTATCCGACCGTCTTTACCTTGACCGAACGACCGGGGAATACCGTGAAACGCCGGACGGCGCTTCCGCACCGCTTTTGACCTGTCAGCAGGTAAAGCTGTTCAGCTATTTTCTGGAGCATACCGGACAGGTCCTGACGCGCGATCAGCTGTGCGCGTTTTTCTACGACAGAGCGGACTACGGACTCGACCGTCAGATCGACAAAATGGTCTCGTCCATCCGAAAGAAGATCGCCGCCGCCGCGCCCGGCTGTGATCCGCTCCGTACCATACGCGGGATCGGGTATCAGTGCGAAGTGCCGCGCGAAGCGTTCCTCGACCGCAGCGAACAGCCGGAAGACCTGAAAAATCTCATGAATGAAGCGCTGCTTGCCCGCGTCAACAACGATCATCCGAATTATATCCGTCTGATCCGGGAATGCGCCGCGAAAAATCACCCGCGCGCCGTCAATATCCTCGGCGTGGAGCATATGAATGGACGATACATCCCGCAGGACCTCGCCCGCGGGTTCAGCTGCTACTGCAAAGCGGCGGACGCCGGGTGCGCGCAGGCGCAGTTCAACCTCGGCTACATCTTCTTCTTCGGCGTTCTCGGACAGGACTGCGACCCGGAACGCGCGGTGAAATACTTCACTCTCGCGTCGGAGAATCCGATCATGCCGGACGGAGACGCGATGTATCACCTGTACCTCGCTTATCACAGCGGACGCGGCGTCCCCGCCGATCCTGAAAAGGCGATGTACTGGAAAAAGCAGGCAAAGGAAAGAGGCATCACGTCGTCGACAAATTATTACGACCTGACGTTCCCCGAAGTCGATAAGATCCTTGCCGAAATACAATGAGAACGCACAGAAAAAACACGGTCAGATGACCGTGTTTTTTCTGTTCAAGCAGTATTTTATGCGAGAACGATTTCCTTTCCGGTGTCGGAGGAATCGTAGATCGCCTGCATCATCTTCTGCGTGACGATAACGGTGTCGATGTGCGACGGGAGCTTTTCGCCGGTCTGCGTGCAGCGGACGAAGGCGTTCAGTTCCTCCTGGAACATCGGCTTCGATACGTATTCGGGCGTGTAGGTGACGAGCTGACCGTCCTTTACGGTCGAAACGTCGAAGGTCCCGCCGTAACGGAGCTTGATGCCGCCCTTCGTGCCGAGGAACTCGATGTAGCCGGAAGCGTCGCTGACGTTCTGCGCCCATGCGCCGTTGAAGGTGATGGTCGGACCGGCGGTGCGGACAAAGCCGGTCACGAAGTCGTCCACGTCGTAGGTGCCGTTCAGATCCTTCGTGTTCTCTGCCCACATGGACTTGTAGACATAGTTCTTCATGTCGACGCCGAGCTTCGAGTACGCCTTGCCGGAGACGGTCAGCGGCTGCGGGTCGTTCATGCAGTACATCACGATGTCAAGATAGTGGACGCCCCAGTCGATCAGAACGCCGCCGCCCGCGATCTCCTTGGTCGTGAACGCGCCGCCCAGACCCGGGATCGAACGGTATGCGCGGAAGTTGACGTAAACGTGGTAGATTTCGCCCAGCTCGCCCGACTGGATGAGCTTTCTCATCTCGTTGACGGCGGTGTTGAAGCGGTTGACGACGCCGATGTTGAGCGTCTTGCCGGTCTCATGCTGGACGCGCTGCATTTCGAGCGCTTCGGCATAGGTGCGCGCGGACGGCTTTTCGCAGAGAACGTGCTTGCCTGCGCGGAGAAAATCGCAGGAAATGATCGGGTGCATCCGGTTCGGCGTGCAGACCGAGACGGCGGTGATCTCCGGATCGTTCAGGATCTCATGATCATCGTAAACCGCCTTGCCGCAGCCGTATTTGGCGGCCGCCGTGTCGGCGCGTTCGGGAATGATATCGCAGAAATACTTAATCTCCGCGTCGGGACAGTTCATATAGCTCGGAATGTGGGCGCTGTTGGCGATGGTTCCGCATCCGATGACCGCAACTTTAACAGACATAATAACCCTCCTGAAATCGTTCTCTCAGCCGTTTTCGGCAGAGAAAACGTAATGCCGTTCCGTCCCGGACGGAACGCTTTCCCTTATTGTACCTCATCCGCCGCAAAAAAGCAAGAGTTTTCGGAAAATTTCCGCATACCGAAATCAAACGGCGCACTTTTCACAGGCTTCGGAACAGAAAAGATCCGCAGATGACATTTCATCTGCGGATCCTTCATAAACTCCGTCGGAACGGAGAGCAGGTTTATCTCTTGTTCTTACTGAGAATACCGATGATCTCGGAGAAATCGTCGTCAGAAATCAGATCCTGCTGCTTTTCAGCCTTCGGCTCTGCCTTTTCTTCGGGCTTATCAGCTTCCGGCTCGTCGGCCTTTTCATCCTCAGCGGGCTTGGAGTCGGGAGCAGCCGTCTTAGCTGCGGGAGCGGTCTTCGCTTCCTGAGCCTTGAGCTGCGATTCAACGGTGTTCTGCATACTCTTGGGCGCGCTGTCAAAGCCGGTTGCGATAACGGTGACGCGCATTTCGTCCTCAAGCTCCGGATCGAGTGCAGCGCCCCAGATGATGGAGGCGTCCGGATGAGCTTCTGCCGCGATCATCTGCGAAGCGAGGTCGACCTCTTCCAGTCCGATGTCGGGGGAAGCGGTGATGTTGACCAGAATGCCCCGCGCGCCGGCGATAGAGGTTTCGAGCAGCGGGCTGGAAATAGCGGCCTTGGCAGCCAGTTCAGCCTTGTCCTTGCCCTTCGCGTCGCCCACGCCCATATGTGCGTAGCCGGCGTTGCTCATGATCGAAGTGACGTCCGCAAAGTCGAGGTTGACAAGACCCGGCACGTTGATCAGGTCGGAAATGGACTGTACGCCGCGGCGGAGAACGTCGTCGGCGATCTCAAATGCATTGACAAGAGTGATGCGGGTATCGGAGACCTGTTTGAGTCTTTCGTTCGGGATGATGATCAGAGAGTCCACGGTATCGATCAGATTCTTGATACCGATCTCGGCCTGCATCATTCTTCTTCTGCCCTCAAAGCCGAACGGCTTGGTGACGACGCCGACGGTCAGGATCCCCATTTCCTTTGCCGCCCTTGCGACAACGGGGGCCGCACCGGTTCCGGTTCCGCCGCCCATACCGGTGGTGATGAACACCATATCCGCGCCGGAGATCATCTTCTTGATCTCCTCGATCGATTCCTCGGCCGCTCTTTCGCCGACTTCGGGATTGGAGCCTGCGCCGTGACCCTTGGTGAGTTTTTCACCGATCGAGATCTTGCTGGTAGCGCTCGAATTGAGAAGCGCCTGTTTATCGGTATTGATCGCAATAAAATCCACGCCCTGAATGTTGGTGGAAATCATGCGGTTGACTGCGTTGTTGCCGCCGCCGCCGACGCCGATTACCTTTATGTTTACGCCGGTCTCGAAGCTCTCGTCGAGTTCATATGCCATTTCCGTATCCTCCTGTTATTTTCTGTCCTGAGTCGGCGCGAAGCCGATTCGTCCTGATCATGACCTGTATTTTGATTTTAAGGTAAACAAAGAATCATCCGACTGACGTCCTATCTTCTGCGTTTCAGCGAAACCGTTCCCTCACCCGGCAGAGCGGACGGCTGAGCGGGATCAGAGGCGTCGATTTCATACGTTGTCCCCTCGGTGAATGCCGGCGTCTCGAACACGGCTTCCAGTGTGGAAAACTTAGTCGCAAGATCGGTACTGTCTCCCAGAGTAACGTAATAATGCTCGCCGCACAGCACCGCCAGATCGAAACGGTCGCGCAGATCGATCGCTGTGATGCGCTTGTATACCTCGCTGACTTCCGCCGTACCGAGATAGGAGCGCACATATTTTTCGTCCGCAGCGGAATCGAACCGGATCACCGTGCCGACAATGGCGTAGTCCACCTCCGGCAGAGCAAGCTGTTTGATGTTCATTCCGTCAAATTCCGGAACAAAGCGCCGTTCCAGCACCCGCAGACCGGTGGAAAGCACAAAATACTCGCCGTACAGTTCGCACCAGTAAGCCGGGGAATCCTCCGTCACGGTGATGACGATGGTGTTCGGGAGTCTCCGTGCGATTTTTGCGCTGTACAGATACGGGAGCGTTTCGGGGAGTCCGGCCACGCTGCCGTTTCCGACGGCAAAAATGCTGCCTCCGGTTTTCAGACCGGACGCTTCGACGACCGTTTCCGCGTCATAGCGTTCCGTTCCTTCGACTTCGATCTTTTCGACCCGGAACAGATAGTGAAGCACGAGAACGGCAAAAACCAGACAGATCACGCAGAACAGCAGAATCTGCATGGCGCGGGTACGCCGCTGCCCCGTCAGCTGATGACGGTGATAATTCTGTAAACGCTCACGGCTTTTGATCTCCTGAAGCTCCGCCTGATCCCCGGAGAAGAACCTCTCCTGGGGAGCGCTGCCGCGGCGTTTTTTTGCCTGTTCCTCCATATTGCCCCCGCGCGTTCTCGCGTCCTTTCCGACCGGAAACAAAGCCTGACGCCTTGCGGTCGGGCGTCCTTTTCCGACCGCCCGGACGCCGCAGGGCGCGAAAAAACGGTCAGAAAATCACCTTTATAATATTATATCATAGCATCTGCGAAAATGTCAAGTGAATTTGTTTGGATTTCTTCGTTTCCGGTAGATTTTTTCGTAAAATCAGCTCTGTTTTCCGGCAAGTCTGCACAAATCCTCGTAAATCTCGCGGTTTGCTTCGGGCATGGCGAAGGCGGAAACCTTTTCCTCCATGACGGCGCGCTTTTCCGGGTCCTCAAGGAGTCCGGCGATCGCAGCGGTCAGAACGCCCTCGGACAGCTCGCTTTCGGCGAAAAGACCTGCCGCGCCCGCGTCCGCCAGCACCTTTGCGTTTTTATACTGATGATTGTCCGTCACGTGCGGCGACGGGATCAGGATGCTCGCCTTTTTTAAGACCGCCAGCTCGGAAAGCGTCATGGCTCCCGCGCGGCAGATGACGAGATCGGCGGCTGCCAGCTTCTGCGGCATATCGTAGATGTATTCGACGAGCTGAATGTTCGGACAGTTTTCGAGACCGTACTCCTTAAATTTCGCCGACGCGGCCTCATGCTCGATCGCGCCGGTCGCGTGGATGTGCAGCAGCTCGGGATGCTTTGCCGTATAATCGCGCATGAACGCGAGCATTTCGTCGTTGACCTTCTCCGCACCCATACTGCCGCCGTAGGACAGCAGCATCGTCTGATAATGTGTGCCGATCCCAAGCGCGCGCCGTTCCTTTTCCCGGTCGAGAGACGCGAAATCCGGTCGGATCGGATTGCCGACCTTTACCGTTTTGGCTGCATATTCCCCGCCGAGCGCAGCGGCGGTCGCGTCGAAATTGACATAAATGCGGTCGACATATTTCGCGAGCATCCGCACGGCGACGCCGGGAATGGCGTTCGACTCATGTACGGCGGTCGGAACGCCCATCTGCGCCGCCGCTTTGAGAAGCGGCCACGAGACATAGCCGCCTGTTCCGACCACCAGATCGGGATGAAATTCCCTGATCAGCTTTTTCGCCTTGATCGGCGACGTGAAAGCGAGCCACGCCGTCTTCACATTGTAAAGCGACAGCTTCCGCCGGAAGCCCTGCACCTCGACCAGCTCAAGCGGATAACCCTCTTTCGGCACCAGCTTGTTCTCGATCCCGTGCGAGGTCCCGACAAAGACGATCTCGGAACCGGGCTGATTGTCCCGGATATTGTTGGCGATGGCAAGTGCGGGGTTGACGTGTCCGCCCGTGCCGCCGCCGGTCATCATGAGTCTCATGGCAAAACCGTCCGCGCCCGAAGACGCGGACTCCTTTCTCAGTTCAGTATAGGTTCATTTTTTCTGCCGCGAATAGCGTGAGCAGGACAGAACGACGCCCATCTCGGTCATCAGCACGCATAGAGACGAGCCTCCGTAGGAGAAAAACGGCAGAGAAATGCCGGTCGGAGGCAGCATATTCGTGACGACGCCGATATTCAGCACCGCCTGGACCGCCACCTTGCCGACGATCCCCGCGCAGAGAAGCGAGGAGAACGTGTCGGGCGCTTTCATGGCGATGACGAATCCGCGCCAGACAAACAGCACAAACAGCAGAATGACCGCCAGTCCGCCGATCAGTCCCAGTTCTTCCGCGACGATCGTAAAGATGTAGTCGTTCTGCGGCTGTGAAACATACAGATGCTTCTGTCGGCTTTCGCCGAGACCCACGCCGAACACGCCGCCCGAACCGATGGCGTACATACCCTGAAGAGGCTGATAACCGGCTCCCCGCGGATCCAGCTCGGGGTGGAGCCACGTGTTCAGACGTGTCCGCGTATATTCGACGGAAAACGCGACGATAAGGAAAATGACGCCCGCAATGCCGCCGATGGTCAGAAGCCCCTTGACCGGCGCGCCCGATATGAAAATGATGATCATGCCGATCAAGAACAGGATGATCGTACCGGACAGATGCTTTTCAAACAGAAGCAGGATGCAGGTGAAGCCGATGAGCCCCAGCGGCAGGACGTTGCCGTACCAGACACGGTTGGCATGGCTGAGCGGGTCGGTGATGCGCTCGTAATACAGATCGACATAAAACGCCATCGCGACGACCAGTCCGAATTTCATGAACTCCGACGGCTGGATCTCGGTAAATCCGAGCGAGATCCAGCGTCTTGCGCCGCCATGCACCTTGCCGATGCCGGGGATCAGAACGATCACCAGCAGAAAGGCGCAGACGACGTAAATCGGCTTCGCCGCTCCCTTGATCCATTCCGGTCGGACCCACATGGCGAACCCCATGCCGATAAAGCCGATGACAATGAAAATGAGCTGACGGAAAATAATGTAATAGCTGTCGTTGTACTCGTGCTTCGCATAGGCGTAGCTTGCCGAGTAGACCATGATCGTGCCGAAAAACAGCAGGACCAGGACAAGGATCAGGAAAATATAGTCGTAGCTGCCCTTCACGCGCACGATATCGCGCTGCTCCAGCACCTTCGGGTCCACATACAGGATGCGCCGCAGATAACCCGCCACGCCTTCTTTGCGCTGAGGGAACATCTCCTGCAGCTCCAGACGGTCCGCTTCATCACGTTTCTTACGCTTGAAAAAGCGCTTTCGTTCAGGCTTTACGCGCCCTGCCGAAGTCCGCGCCGATGTTCCGCTCATCGGACGGCTCTGCTGTCCCGATGCAGTCCGGGACGATGTTCCGCTCATCGGACGGCTCTGCTGTCCCGATGCAGTCCGCGCCGACGTGCTGCCGACCGGACGGCTCTGCTGTCCCGATGCAGTCCACGCCGACGTGCTGCCGACCGGACGGCTCTGCTGTCCCGATGCAGTCCGCGCCGACGTTCCGGCTGACCGGTTTGTCTGCGGCTGAGCCGTATAGCGAACGTTCTGCGTGTTTCTGCCGTTCGGAACCGTACCGTTCTGACCGGTGCGCCGCCGGGAATCCCCGTTCTGCAAGCCGATCACCTCCGTAGATCAGATTTGGAATGTTTGTCTCTCAGAGACCGAAATAGGCGGCGGCGCTCATGAGAACGGTCACGAGCGCGAACACGCCGACGATTTTCAGCTCGCTCCAGCCGCACCGCTCAAAGTGGTGATGGATCGGAGCCATTTTGAAGAAGCGTTTGCCGTGCGTCAGCTTGAAATAGCCGACCTGGATGATCACGGACAGCGCCTCGCAGATATAGACGATGCCGACCGGTACGATGATCAGCGGGCTTCCCAGCGTATAGGTCATGCCGATGACCAGTCCGCCGAGGAAAAGCGAGCCGGTGTCGCCCATGAAAACACGCGCCGGGTAGAAATTATACACGAGAAAACCGAGGCACGCGCCGCAGGTGATGCCGGACAGCACCGCTTCGGGAAGAAGTCCCTTCGCAAACGCGGCGACCGCGAAGAAAGCGCCGACCGCGAGCGTCACCGTGCCGGCAAGTCCGTCGATGCCGTCGGTCAGATTGACCGCGTTGATGATGCCGGTGATGAGCAGGATCGAGAAAATGTAGTAGAAGATGCCAAGCTCCAGCGTCGCGTCCGTAAACGGAATGGGGAGCGCGGTGGTCAGATTGCCGGTCAGCTTCAGCGCGGCGAGAAACGCGCCCGCGCAGAAAAGCTGAAGCAGATACTTCTGAAGCGGCGTCAGACCCTCGTTGCGGTGATTCCTGAATTTGGTCAGATCGTCCACCACGCCGACCGCTCCGTTCGCGACCGCCATCAGCACGACGATCGCCAGCTTTTCAAGTCCCTCCGAAGCGCCCCGGAGCGCCATGACGACAGACAGCAGAAGGAAGACGGCGAGCGAAGCGATGATGAACGACAGTCCGCCCATCGTCGGCGTGCCTTCCTTGCTCTTGTGCCAGCGGGGACCGATATCGAGGATCTTCTGCCCCATCTTCATGCTTTTGAGCTTCGGGATCAGGATCCGCGCCGCGCCGGCAGTCAGCAGGAAGGTCAGGCTCAGCGCGGCAAGAAAATATACGATCATGATGTCATTTCACCCCATACCCGAACGGTCAGTTTCTCAGAGGAGAGGCGTCGAGCTTCTTTTTCAGCTCGTCGATCACCCGTTCCAGACGGACGGCGCGGCTCGCCTTGAACAGCACCGTATCGCCGCGGTGAAGCTGATCGAAGACGGAAGCGGCGGCCGCTTCGGGATTCTCGAGATTCGTGCTGATGCTGATATTGTCCGCCTTGAATGCGTGGTTGATCGCGCCGAGCGCGATGTTCTCCGCCTCGCGTCCGAACGTGACGAGCTGCGAAATGTGCCGGGACGCGACCAGCGTGCCGACCTCCATATGGAGCTGCTTGGAGTATTCGCCCAGCTCGCGCATATCGCCCAGCACCGCGACCGAACGGGTCTTACTCTTGTCCGCCATGCGCGCAAGCACCTCGATCGCCGCCTTCATGGACTCCGGACCGGCGTTGTAGCAGTCCTCGATGACGGTCACGCCGCCGTATTCGTAGATGTTCTGTCTCATGCCGGTGTTGCGGAAGGACATGAGTCCGCGCTTGATCTCGTCGTCCGACATACCGAGCAGCACGCCCGCCGCGAACGCATAGGTCGCGTCGTAGACGTTGTGGCGTCCGATGGTCGGGATGCGGATGTTGGTGACGACGCGGCGTCCGGCGACCAGATCGAATTCCGTGCAGTCCTCCGACTCGCGGATATTCAGCGCGCGGTAATCCGCCTGCGGATTCTGGAGCGAGACGAACAGGATCTCCTGCTTCAATTTGCCCTTCTGCGCGAACAGCATCGGCTCGTCGGCATTGAGGATCACGTGGCCTTTTTCGCTCATCCCCTCGACGATCTCGAGCTTGGCGCTGCAGATGTTCTCACGGGAACCGAGGTTTTCGATATGGGAATTGCCGATATTGGTGATCACGGCGATGTCCGGCTCGGCGACGCGGGTCATGCGGGAGATCTCGCCCCGCTGGCTCATGCCCATCTCCAGTACGCAGACCTGCGTCTGTTCGGGCATATTCAGCACCGTGATCGGCATACCGATCTCGTTGTTGTAGTTGCCTTCGGTCTTGTGCGAACGGTAGGAAGCGGACGCGACGGCGCAGATAAATTCCTTGGTCGTCGTTTTGCCGACGCTTCCGGTAACGGCGATGGTTTTGGGCGCGATGCGCGCCTTGTACGCTTTTGCGATGAGACCGAACGCCGTCAGCGTCGAACCGACCCGGATCACCCGGTCGGATTCATCCTTCGTCAGCCCTTCGGGGAGACGCTCGGCGACGACTCCCGCCGCGCCGCGCGACACGGCCTGCGAAATGTAGTCGTGTCCGTCAAACCGCTCGCCCTTGATGGCGATAAACAGCGCTCCCGATTCGCATTCGCGGGAATCGGTCGTAATGCTCGTGACCTCCGCGTCGGTCCGGCACGCCGAGCCGAGCAGAGCCGCCAGCTCCTTCGTGGTAAAAAAGCGTTTTGTAAATCTGATACTCATTTTCCCGTCGCTTCCGCAGAGCGAAAGCATCCTCGATTCTTTTTATGGTGACCTCTGAAAATACCTGCCGAACTTCGGAAAAACGAAACGCTATACCCGAAGCTCCGGGGCATATTTTCATCTCCCCGTATTCTGAGAGGCTGCCTTATGAACGGTCCGTCCTCTGCGCCTGCGTCCTGACCGGGCGGTCGGACGCGGCAGAGAAGACGGACGAAATGTCGTCTTTTCAGGTGTTTTTCGATGCGGCGCGCCATTCAGCCGCCGCGCTTTCCAGTATTTCGCGCTCGGAAAAGGGTCTTTTGCCGTCCTTTCCGATCTCATAGTCCTCGTGTCCCTTACCGGCGAGCAGGATAAGATCGCCCGGACGATGATGCAGCACCGCGAAGCGGATCGCTTCACGCCGGTCCGGGATCACTTTATACGCCGCGCCTTCCGGGATGCCGTGCAGGATATCGCAGAGAATGGCGCGGGGATTTTCGCTGCGGCTGTTGTCTTCGGTGATGATCGTAAAATCGGCGTTTTCCGCCGCGATTTTTCCCATGACGGGACGCTTTGACGGATCGCGGTCTCCTCCGCAGCCGAACAGGACCACCAGTCTCCCGTCCGGACGGCGGCAGGCGCGCAGGGTCTTCAGAACCTTTTCGAGCGCGTCCGGCGTGTGCGCATAGTCGATCACCGCGTCGAAACAGACTCCCTCCGG
>JAZRXB010000072.1:0-2481 GCA_045600005.1 Eubacteriales bacterium
ATAAAAACACCTCTAAGGCGAGCCGGGGCGAGCCCTCGCGCCGATAAGGGGAGAGCCAACAAAACAAATTTTGTCGGCTGACAAAACTTTGTTTTGTCGGCGGCGATAAGCGCGAGTACCGATTGTAAAACGAAGTTTTACGATCGACTATGCCTTTCCCTGAAGGGGAGCTTTGCGGCGGCTTTGACAGAGCAAACTCCGCACGCTCCCCCTTTGATCTCTGATTTTTTTGAGTGGCCAGTTCCGTGTTTTGTTCATTATACCTCAACCGTCCCGTTTTGTCAAGCGTTCCGGTCATAATCCGCCGCATTTTCATGAGAGCGGAACCTTTCCGGCAATACGATAAAATGTAAACTTGTTTTCAAACCGTCTGCGGCTCTTGACAGAATGCCGGAAAAACGGTATAATGAAGGCAGCCTTATATAGATTTGTTCTGGAAGGGAAGCGTTTTTATGTTATGGCTCGTGATGGCGGTCCTGTCGGCGGTCTTCGCCGCTCTGACCGCGGTCCTTGCAAAATGCGGTATCCGGCGCACCGATTCCGATCTGGCGACCGCTCTGCGTACCATCGTCGTTCTCGCGTTTTCGTGGCTGATGGCGGCGCTGACCGGATCGGTCGGACAGATCGCGGTCGTCAGTGTGAGATCCTTCGTGTTCCTCGCGCTTTCCGGTCTGGCGACCGGCGCGTCGTGGATCTGCTGCTTCAAAGCGCTCTCGCTCGGCGACGTGAATAAGGTCGCGCCCGTCGATAAATCGAGTACGCTCCTGACCGTTCTTGCCGGGATCCTGCTGTTCGGCGAAACCGGATTCCTCGCCGCGCGGCTGATCGGACTCGCCCTGCTCGGCGTCGGCATTTTCCTGATGATCGAAAAGAAGGACGTAGCCGACCGCTCGGAAAAGGGATGGTTCGTCTGGGCAGCGCTTTCGGCGGTCTTCGCGGCGGCGACTTCTCTGCTTGCGAAGATCGGCATCGAAAACGTCGAATCGAACCTTGCGACCGCACTGCGGACCTGCGTGGTTCTGGTCATGGCATGGGTCGTCGTGTTCATGAAGGGCAAGGGGAAGCTCGTGAAACAGGTCGAAAAGAAGGAGCTTCTGTTTATCACGCTGTCCGGCTTTGCGACCGGCGGCTCGTGGCTCTGCTATTACTATGCCATCGCGCACGGACCGGTCAGCGTCGTCGTGCCGATCGACAAGATGAGCATTCTTTTCACCGTTCTCATCGCGGGTGTCGTCTTCCATGAGAAGCTGAGCCGCCGTGCCGGCGCGGGTCTTGCGCTGATGCTCGTCGGAACGCTATGCCTTGCGGCGGAGAGCATCGCCAAAGCATTCATCTGAGCGTGTCGGATAACTTCGCCAAGGCGTTCATCTGAGCGTGTCGGATAACTTCGCCAAGGCGTTCATCTGAGCGTGTCGGAGAGCGTCGCAAGGCGTTTGGCAGAACACTCCCGGCGGAAAATCCCGCCGGGTACGATCGAAAGGAAATCCGTATGAAATTATATATGTCCCACTGCGTCTTTCCCACGCCCGACATCGAACGGACTGCTTCGTTCTATCACGAAAAGCTCGGCTTCCGGCGCGTCGATTATCTCGACGCCTCCGAACCCCATGTCTGTCTCTACCGCGACGGCGTGGAGTTCATCCTCACCTCGGCGCGCGGCGGGCAGAAGGTTCTGCCCAATCATGTCCTCTATGGTTACGGAGGAGACGCCTATCTCATCACCGACGACCAGCAGAGCTTACAGGACGAATACGAAGCGAAGGGCGTAAAGATCGTCGTGTGCCTGCACAAAACCGACTATCACAACCGGGAGTTCGCCATAGAGGACTGCGACGGACGCTGGCTCTATTTCGGGATCAAGGAATAATTGTCCGCCGCAGAGAAACCGCGCCATTCCGTGCCGAACGGACGCGGATGGAAACGATACCCATAGAAACAGCTCCGACAGCCTGATCACCATATTACCCGTGCAGGAAACCTGACATGATACTGCCGGACGGATAAAAGTCCGGAACGGCGAACGGCTTCCCGCACGGGGAAAATCAGGAAAGCGGAATCTTTTATCACAGTTCTGCGGCTTTGCCGCAGTTCCCATTATTTCTGGTTACCTCTAAAAATTCAAATAATCCGTTGAAAAACAAAACGCGATACCCATAGTATCGGGGTTTGTTTTTCTTCCTCATGAATTTTTAGAGGTTGCCTTCTGAAAGCTGTTGACATGCAAAACAAGATCAAACGTGCCTATCCGATTGTTAAGGCATTACCGCACAGTTCTGATGGTGCGATTGCGCCGTCAGATTTCCCGTCAGACGAAACAAACCCCGGAGGGCATAGTACCTCCTATGCCGACGAAATTTGTACAGTATGACGGGAAAGATGCAAGCAAGCGTGCCATCAAGGCGAAAGCCGTGAATTGTGCGGTATTGCCTTAAATGCTTTAAAATGACGAACGTTATAATAAAATCTGTTTTTATGTCGGCT
>JAZRXB010000073.1:0-4120 GCA_045600005.1 Eubacteriales bacterium
CGAGAGCTACAAGCAGGTCATCCCCACGTTCTACGACATCGCGCTCAAGGCGAAGAACGCCCGCGACGAGGAATCCGCCGAAATGATCGACATCATCCGCGACGGTCTGGTCTTCGACTTCGGTTATCTGCACTCCAACGCAATGGGCGGCGTCGGACACCTGTTCGTCAACCTCATCCGCAACAACAATAACAACGTTGTTTCCGACTATGACTCCGGTGCAAGCACCTACGAAAAGAAGCTCGCTGAGATTCTCTCCGTCTACAAAAACTGATTAAATTTCCAAATGAACGGCAGACGGAGGATCCTTCTCCGCCTGCCGTTTTGACCATGATTCCAATCACTCTGTTCTATCATAGTCGAATGTAAAACTTCGTTTTACAATCGGTACTCGCGCTTATCGCCGATGACAAAAACTATGTTTTTGCCTGCCGACAAAACTTTGTTTTGTCGGCTCTCCCCATATCGGCGCGAGGGCTCGCTTTGCTCGCCTTAGAGGTGTTTTTATGTCGGCAAAGCCGACATAAAAACGGATTTTATTATAACGTTCGTCATCTTAAAGCATTAAACAATCGGCTATGTTCTATCAAAAAAGGAGGACTTCGCCATGAAGCATCCGATCATCCGCACCGTGCAGATGTATACGCTGCGCGACTATATGAAGACCCCGGAAGCCCTCGCCTCGACGCTCGACCGGGTCGCCGCGATGGGCTACGACGGCGTACAGACCCAGATCCCCGGCTTTCTGACGCCCGCCGCCTATGCCGCGCTGTTACGGGAGCGCGGACTGTTCGCCGACTCTCTGTCGGCGTCCCTTGTCGACATCGTGAAGGATCCTGCCGCAGCTGCCGCAAAAGCCGCCGTTCTTGGGACCGACGTCGTGCGCGTCAACGGAATGCCGAGACCTGACGGAAAGCCGCTCGACACGACTAAGGAAGGGTTCCTGCGTTTCGCCGAAATCCTCCAGAAAGCCGCCGATCTGCTTGAAGCGGAGGGCTTCCGCATGATGTACCACAACCATCACGGCGAATACACGATGTTCTGCGACGCGCTCACCGGAGAGAACGTCTGCGGCATGAAGCTGGTCGTCGAGAACACCGCGAAAAACGTCCTGTTCCAGCCCGACATTCACCACATCCACTACGCCGGCTTCGACATTGCCGACACGCTCGGCTGGTTCGACGGACGCGCGCACTATATCCATATGCAGGGCTACGGCTTCCGTCCCGGCGACGACAAGCCCTGCACCATGCCGGTCGGTCTCGGGACCTATAACTGGGAAAAGATCGTCGCCGCCGCACTGAAAATCGGCGTCTACAACTTCGTCGCCGAGCAGGATTATGTCCTCGGCGACCCGTTCGACGACCTCGCATTCTCCGCAAAATCGCTCGACCGTCTCTTAAAACGCTGACCAGATCGGATTCCGGCAGAAAAATGCCTGAACAGCCTTCTTTCCGCCGAAATCAACCTTATCCGGCGTTTCCATAACATACTGACAATTGGAGGAAATCATTCATGAAAAAAGTCATCACGTACCTTCTCCTTGCCGCGCTGCTCACCGGAGCCGCCGCCTGCGGAGAATCGCCCGTTCCCGTTTCGTCCGATACGTCTGCCGCCGACACGACGCCGGTCGAAACCGAGTCGGACTACGACTATCCGACCGCCGACTTCGGCGGACACGAGTTCCTGTTCTTAAGCCTCGTCGAAACGAGCTGGGCGAACGCTCTCATCGCGCCGGAAGAGACCAACGGCGACCTTGTGAACGACGCGATGTTCGAGCGCAACGCCCGCGTCGGCGAGCGCTACAACATCACCATTAAGGAAGACAAACGCGAGATGGCGGACATTGCCAACGTGTTGAAGCAGACCGTCACCGCCGGAGACGACGTGTACGACGTGTGTATGCTTCCGCTCCACTCCGCCGGAGGGATCTTGGCGGACAATTACGTCGTCGACCTCTCGACCGTCGATGCGCTCAGGCTCGACGAAGCGTGGTGGGATCAGTCCACCCGCACCGCCGCCGAGCTGAACGGTCACATTTACATGATGACCAGCGACATTTCGTTTTTCCCGTTTGAAGCGACGTGGGCGATCTTCTTCAACGAAGGAATGGTCGAAGACCTCGGCATGGCGCTTCCCTACGACCTTGTGCGCGAGGGCAAGTGGACCTATGATAAGCTCGTCGAATACGCGAAGGCGGGTGCGCTCTTAAACGGCGCGGAAAACTTCGCGTTCAGCGAGGACGGCAAGGCGCGCTACGGCTTCTGCTCGCACCACGACTTCCCGCTCGCGCTCATCTTCGGCGCGGGTCATTCCTTCGCAGCCGTCGAGGACGGCACGCCGGTCTTCACCGCCGACACCGAGATCATGTTCGACCTCTATGACAGGATCGCCGCGCTGACCGGTC
Source organism: Eubacteriales bacterium (assembly GCA_045600005.1). Classification (GTDB taxonomy): domain Bacteria; phylum Bacillota; class Clostridia; order Oscillospirales; family CAG-272; genus Flemingiibacterium. The sequence continues at coordinate 2,408 of JAZRXB010000073.1, forward strand.
TGGAGGGCGCGTACTACAACTGGGATTTCTCGGTCACGACCTCCAACATTGCCGGAAACTTCATGAACGGACGCTTCATGATGTGTTCGGAAACGCTCGGCTACCTTTCGACCCTGCGCAGCATGGAAAAGACCTTCGGCGTTCTGCCCATCCCGAAATACGATGAAAAGCAGGAGAGCTATCACAGCATCATCGCGTCGTGGGGTACGACGATGACCACCATTCCAGTCTCCTGCAGCGACTACGAACGCTCCGGCATCGTGCTGGACGCGCTGGCGTATGACAGCTACAAGAATCTGATGGAGCCCTACTACGACGCCTATCTGATGCAGAAGGGCGTGCGCAACGATGACTCCGCCGAAATGCTCACCATCATCCGCGCGACCAGAAGCATCGCCGCCGACGTTGCGTTCGGCTGGACCTCCTCCCTGCACGACACGATCAAGGCAGAACTCAAGCTCGGCAATTCCGACATCGCGTCGATCATCGCTTCCAACAAGGAAAAGTCGCTGGCCGCGATAGAAAAGACCCTCTCTCAGATGCAATGATCCGCCCTGAGGGCAAAGCATCCCACGCCGTCCGGCAACAGCGGGGTCAGGGAAGCAGCGAAAATGCGGTCTTTGCATGATTTCAACTTAACAGGACATATTTGTCTTACTGAAAGCACCTATATTCTCATGTTCTGACGTGGCATTTTTGATGATCTGTGGTATAATGATCAGTGAAAGGAGGAACTGTGATGATCGATCGAATTAAGATCGGCTCTTTTCTCAGGGAACTGCGAAAAGAGAAAAATCTTTCTCAGGAAGAACTGGCGGAAAGATTCGGCGTTTCATCACGAAGCATATCCCGTTGGGAAAACGGAAACACGATGCCTGAATTGGGGATGCTGGTTGACCTGGCAGACTTTTATCAGGTTGATATCAAAGAAATCGTTAACGGAGAAAGAGAAATCAGAAACATGAAGGATGAAACAAACGAGAGTTTGAGAAAGGCTGCTGAATACTCTAAGGCGGAGAAAGACTTATTTGTGAAACGTCAGCACATTCTCATCTTTATCTCACTGGCAGTTTTAGCTGTATGCACTCTATTGGGCGCTTTTCTGCTTCCGCAATTGCCGGAAACACATATTCTGAGAAGCGATAAAATCTGGATGGGTATCGGAATTACCGGGCTTGTCGGTTTGTGGTCGCTCGTAATATACGGAAGAATTAAGGAAAAAACATCGAACTCAAAAAACGGTCAATAAAACTCTGAATCATGGATAACGCCGTCGGATCTTCCGTTTACTGATTCAAAAGACTGCCCTCTGAGAAAAACAGTTTCTCAGAGGGCAGTCCTGTATCATTTGTATCGAGAGACGGCGGGATATTTCCGCCGGCCTGCGGGTCAGTCGAGCCAGACGCCCGCTTTCTTTAATTCTTCACGCACTGCCGTGCCGTCCAGTTCCGCCGGTTCATCGGACAGCGCGCAGGCGATCCCAGCCGCCTGACCGGTCAGGATGCAGGTCCCCTGAATGCGCGTGCTGGCATGCGCGACGTGATCCGCCGAGATGCAGCGTCCCGCCGCAAGCAGGTTCGCATAGACCGCGCTTTGGAGCGAAGCGAGCGGAATTTCATAGAAATCGCCCTTGATCTCGCCGCCGATCGCCTTCGATTTGCCGCTCGGATCGTGGATGTCGATGATGTACGAGCCGCGCGCCGCCGCGTCGTC
>JAZRXB010000074.1:0-8286 GCA_045600005.1 Eubacteriales bacterium
CAGTCCCCAGATCTTCTCCCGGAAATTTTCGCGGGAGATGACCGTCACCGCGTCCGGCTTTTTCATGTCCGAGCCGAGCTTGGCGAAAATTTTGTTGAACGACACGCCGACCGAGACGGTCAGCCCCAGCTCGCGCTTCACGTCGGCGCGGATCTGTTCGGCGATCTCCTCCCCGTCGCCGAAGCGCAGACGGCTGCCGGTGCAGTCGAGCCAGTTCTCGTCCATGCCGAACGGCTCGATGAGATCGGTGTAGCGGCTGTATATCTCCCGTCCCAGACGCGAGAATTTCAGATATTCCTCGTAATGCGGCGGAACGACGACCAGCTGACGGCACTTCGTCTTCGCCTGCCAGATGACCTCGCCGGTCTGGATGCCGTAGGATTTGGCGATGTAATTCTTCGCCAGCACGATGCCGTGACGCTCGGCGGTGTCGCCGCAGACCGCAACGGGACGGGTGCGGAGCGACGGGTCGAGCATACACTCCACCGAAGCGTAAAAATTATTGAAATCAACGTGAAGGATCGTCCGGTCGGACATGACTGCGCTCCGTTCTGCCGCAAGGCTCAGCCGTTTGGGGAAAATCCGCCGCAGACCGAATCTTTTTCGGCGTTTTCCCTTGACAAACGGCGCATTTTGGTGTAATATAATGGTGTAATCTCATTGCATCTATATTATACGCCTGGAACGGATGTTTGTCAAGCCATTTGGTGAAATTTAATTGCACCATTTTGGACCATAGAAGGAGACTCCATGAAATTCAGTGAAAAGCTCCGCGCTTCCCGGATGAGAGCGGGACTGTCTCAGTCCGCGCTCGCCGTCGAAGCCGGGATCAGCAAACGCATGATCATTTACTACGAACAGGGCGTCAAGCTCCCCCGTACCAGCGCCGTTTACGAGAAATTAGCCAAGGTCCTTCACGAATCGCCCGACTATTTCCTCGATGCGGGCGAGGAATCTGTCCCTTCTCTCCCGGAAGAACGCTTTATCGAGGAAGCGGGCGAGCTTTACGGCGGACGGGGACGCGCACAGGCGAAGGCGCTCGCCGAACAGCTCGGCGGACTCTTTGCGGGCGGCACGCTCACGGAGGAGGACAAGGACGCGGTGATGAAATCGCTGACCGACGCTTATTTCATCTCCAAGCTCGAAAACCGCAAGTACGCGCCGAAAAAGAAGCCGGAGAACGCCGATGCAGACTGACGGGATCATCGCCTGCGCCGACCGTCTGGTGAAACGGTTTTGCACCAGAGACCCCTTCGATATCGCGGAAGGACTGGGCGTCCGGGTGCTGACCGTCGATTATTACCGCGAGCTGAAGGGGATGTACGCGGTCGTCCTCCACAACCGCTTCATCTTTTTGAGCGACCGTCTGACGCCGAAAATGCGGCGCATCGTCTGTGCGCACGAGCTGGGACACGACCGCCTGCACCGCGAGCTTGCGAAAAGCGCCGCCATGCAGGAATTCATGCTCTATCAGATGGATTCCCGACCCGAATACGAAGCGAATCTGTTCGCCGCTTCACTGCTTCTGCCCGACGACGAATTTCTCGAACACGTCGAAAACGGACTGGACGCGCACCAGATCGCGTCGGCGATGAACACCGACCCGAATCTCGTCGCGCTGAAAGCCGACTGCCTCATCCGCGCCGGTCATCCGCTGTACGCGCAGGACCACGATTCGCGCTTCCTGCGCGGCTGACCGCACGGTCCGTATATTATAATACGTAGAAATTTCATCTCAGAAAGGATTCCCGCTATGAACTGCACGCCTCTGCTCCCCGAATTCAAAACCGCTCCCGCCGTCTTCGCCGTTAAGAACACCTATCAGATCATGGTCCCCGTCAAGAGCGACCTCCTTTTCTGGGTCACGGTCGGCGGCAGAGAGTTCCACGACCATTCCAACGGCATCATCCGTTCCTCCACGCGGATGCACCGCGTCTCTGTCCCGATGAAGTTGCTTGACGAAGCCGGCGTATACACCGTTTCCTACCGCAAGATCATCCACCGCAAGCCTTACCGCACCGAGACCGAGGAGGTCGTCAGCGCAGTCTATCCCTTCAAGCCGGTCCCGGCGGAGGGTCCGATCAACATCTACCACCTGTCCGACACGCACGGACACTACGACCTTCCCGCGTCGGCGGCAGGCTGGTTCGGCGAGAACATCGACCTCCTGATCCTGAACGGCGACATCCCCGACCACAGCGGCGCGGTCGAAAATTTCGACCTCATCTACCGTCTGTGCGAAACGATCACGCGCGGCGAGCGTCCGGTCATCTTCTCGCGCGGCAATCATGACACGCGCGGCTTCTTCGCCGAGAACATCGCCGACTACACGCCGACCGAAAACGGACATTCCTATTTTTCGTTCCGGCTCGGACGGCTCTGGGGCATCGTGCTGGACTGCGGTGAGGACAAGAACGACGATCACGTTGAGTACGGTCACACGGTCTGCTGCCACGAGTTCCGGCTCGCGGAGACCGATTACCTGAAAGAGATCGTCAAAAACGCCGCTTCGGAATACGCCGCAGACGGCGTGACCTATCGTCTGGTCATCGTCCACAATCCCTTCACGCACACGCTTCCCGCACCGTTCGACATCGAACAGGATACCTTCGGCGAGTGGAACGATCTGCTCGGCAGGTATGTTCACCCGCAGGCGATGATCGCCGGACATCTGCACACCATCGAAATTTCCCCGGTCGGCGGTCAGCTGGACGACAAGGGTCAGCACTGCCCCGTCATCGTCGCCGCCAAGCCCGTGCAGCATTATCAGGATTTCATGGGCTCCGCGCTGACACTGGACGGCGGGAAAATGATCGTCCGCTTCACCGACAGCAGCAAAACGGTGAACGCGGAAACGACGCTCGACCTCATCCCGTGACCTGACGGCATGAAAAAACGGCTCATCGCCCGCGATGAGCCGTTTTTCTGTTCAGGATAACGGTACCGGTCACAGTTGCTGACCGTAGGCAGTTCGCTGACCGTGGGCAGTTCGCCGACCATAGTCAGCACCCGCTGACCGTGGTCAACATCCGCTGACCATATTCAGCTCGCTGACCGTGCGGAGGTCCTTGCCGTGAAAACGTCCGGCGAGAAGCATTTCCCCGTCGAACCGGTTGCCTGAGAAGCGCATCTGCTCCTCCGCCGCGCGGTCGATGATCGAATACACCGCCGCGCCATAGCGCGCATCGCCGAAGCGGTTGTTTTTCACCTCGACTCCGCCGCCTTTTGTCGGCGACTGAATGCGCCAGAAGAACAGGTGGTGTCCCATCGGCTGCGGCCAGATCTCCGACCGGCGCGGCATGACCTCGCCGTTCTTTGAAGATCCTTCGCCCGCCGCAAGACAGATATTGTCCTCAAACACGCTGTCGATCGGCATCCGGTCGCGCTGTTCCCACGCCGCCATGCCGCATTTTTCAAAGCGGTTGCGCCTGAAACTCAGCCGTTCGGCGGGAAGGCACTCCCGTCCGCCCTGATGGGTCACGGCGGAATCGTAGATGTCGGTGAACGTGCAGTCCGAGACCTCGATATCCCACGCCGCGTTCCACAGCTCGAACGCATTGCCGAAGCGGATGCGGCGCTCCGCGTTCCACACCGCGCCGCCGATGTACGAAAAATCACAGCGGTTCAGCGTCATCGACCGTCCCGTTCCGCCGCTCGCGACGCCGTGTACGCCGCTCGCCGTGAAGGAAAGGTCCTGTAAGATCAGATCGTGTCCGACCGACGCAAGGGAGCGTTCGCCGTATACGACGCACTCGACGCTTTTCCACACCTCGCCCGGATTGCCGTCCGACACGAGCCAGACGCGGTGTTCCTTCGGAAAGGGCTTCTGCCTTTCCCGACAGCCGAAGGCGTTGTCATAAAAGTCGCCCGGTCCCGACAGCTCCTCCCTCGTCCAGCGAAGCGTTCCGCACGAAGATCCTCCGTCAAAAACGAAATTGGCGGATTCATCCCTCAGCGCGCCGCAGGACCAGAGCTTTCCGCCTTCCGAGCGCCACAGCGCCGGGTCGGAAAGGTCGACTGAGCTGCGGAAAACCGGCTTCGGAAGCGATCCGTCGCCCCACGCGCCCCATGTGATCGGCGCTCCCGGCTCGCCGCTCCGGTCATACAGCCGTCCGCGCCGCTCGGTGCCGCGCCGAAACAGCACGGTATCTCCCGGTTTCACCGGCGCGAGACGTTCGTCCGATAACGGACGGTCGGGCGAGAGACCGTCACAGTCCGCCCGCCCGGCGTCAAAATCAATGTAATAGACCGCCATCAGATCATGAACTTGCGGATGAAGTCGCGCGTGAACGCCACGCCGGCTTCGCCGCGCGCGCCGTTCCATGCTGCGGAATGCGGCTCGATGCTGAGGTCGCCGTCGTAGCCGCGCGAATAGAGGATCGCAAAGAGCGAGCTCCATGCGATGTCGTCCATTCCTGCGGGCGGATCGTCGACGCCCTTCGTTCCGGCGTGAACGGTTCCCTTGATGTGGATGTGTGCGACACGCTTGCCCCAGTCGGACAGCTCGGCGAGGTAATCGCTGCGGCGGTTGTAGGAGTGCGAAGCGTCGAACTTGAGCATCAGATCGGGCAGCTCGCCGAGAACGACCTCCCACTGTGCGGGAGAGACGATGAAGTTGCTCCACGAGCAGTTCGCAACGGCGACGTTGATGCGTCCGTCCGCGTGTTCGAGCAGACCACGCAGGAAGTCGATGGCGTTGGCGTAGTTGCGGAACAGGCTGACGCTCTGGTCGTAGTTGCAGCCGCAGACGAAGGTCTTTGCGCCAAGCTCAATGGCGGTATCCATCAGATCGGCGTAGCGCTTTGCCTTTGCCTGATCGATCACACCGTTCGCCTGAACGTCGTGGTTCCAGCGTCCGATGCTCGATACGGGGATGCCGGTGCGCTCGATCTGCGCGCGGATCTGATCCTTTTCGGCGATCACGCGATCCATTTCTTTTTCGTAGTTGCAGCAGATCTCGATGAAGTCGAGTCCGCTGTTCTTCACAAGGTCAAAGCCCTTGGCGGAGGTATCGTTCTGAATTCTTCCCAGTCTCATATCCATATTCCTTTCCTGATAACAGAATTGCGGGGATACTTATATTATAGCATATTCTGTCCGAAATGCAACCGTTTCCGAAAGTTTTTCTGAAAAAGTCTGCGAAAACCTTGACATACGAACAGTGTTAGTATATAATAAAAGCTGATAGAAAACGGCAGCGGCATCCCGTCTGCCGGAAAGGAGTGCCGTCATGTCAAAGAAAGGGCTCAACCCGGAGGTCATTCTGAACGCCGCCGTCACGCTCGTCGAGGAAGAGGGATACGACAATCTGTCTCTCCGGATGCTCGCGGCAAGGCTCGGCGTGAAGCCTTCGTCACTGTACAATCACATCGAAGGCGCGGAGCAGCTCAATCTGGACGTCGCCGTCTACGCCGCCGAGCAGCTGAACGAAGTTCTGGCAGAAGCCATCCGCCTTAACGAGATCAGGACATACGAGGAGCGCGACGCCGCCTTCATCGCGGGCGTCAACGCCTTTCGTCAGTACGCCACCGAGCATCGGCAGCTATACCGCGCCATCAGCCATCTTCCTTATATCAATGAAAATAAATTCAGTCAGGTCTCGCGCGACAGCTTCCGTCCCATCCGCCGTCTGGTCAACAGCTACAACAAGGATCATATGCAGACCCTGCACTACTGCCGTGCGCTCCGCTCGTTCATCCACGGCTACGCCGACCTCACGGCGACCGGCTTTTTCCGCTATGCTTCCCCGACGCAGGAGGAAAGCTACGATTTCATTGTACTGAAATACCTTGAATTACTGAAAGGACTGGACGACAAACGTGAAGAAGTATAAGCCCTATGTGCGGAAATATCTTGCCTGTTTCCTTCTCGCGCCCCTTTTCATGACGCTGGAGGCGTGCGGGGAATTCATTCTCCCCTTCCTCAACGCCAACATCATCGACAAGGGCGCGGCGGTCGGAGATATCGGCTGCATCACCAACGAATCATGCAGATCCGGTCCTTCACGCAGACGCTTCTGCGCGGCTTCTTCCGCAGCCCGGTCATGCTGATCGGCGCGCTCGTCATATCGTTTGTCATGAACGCCGATCTTGCGCGGATCATCCCGATCGTCGTTCCCTTCTCAGCGCTCGCCGCGTTCCTCATCATCAAAACCGCGCCGCCGCGTCCGACCGCCGCATTTCGGAGGTGCTGAACACCGCGCCCGACATCCGCGACGACGAAGCGAAGGCGAAGGATCACGACCTTTCGTTCGGCTCGATCGAGTTTCGGAACGTCTCCTTCCGGATCGCCGAGCCTGACTGACGCTCAGACGCACACAAAACCCCCGCCGTTTCCGGTTCGGAAACGGCGGGGGTTTCCCTCGTCAGAGGAGATTATTTCGCGTATTTCGCGGCGAAGTCGTTGATCTGTTCCTTCACCCACGATCTTGCGGGTTCCTTCCACGGGAAGTCGCCGTGACCGTAGCCTTCGATCACCTTCCCGACGTAAGGCACGCCGTTTTCTTTCAGCTTCGCTTCAAGCGTTTCATAGTTGACAAACGGGACCATGCCGTCGCCCTTCACGTCCGGCGGCAGAGAGTCGCCTTCGCTGTACGGCTTCACGCCGTAGAGAAGGATCGTCGGGCAGCTCGTTTTCTTCACGTACTCGGTCGCGGAGATCTCCTTCATCTTTTTCCACAGGTCGGGGAACGTCGCTTCCGTGAGGTCCTTCATACCGGCAAGCCCGCCGAAGATCTCGGAAAACGCTCCCATGGAGCTCTGCATCAGCGCGTCGAACGAACCCGCCTGCTTGATGAAGCTGTCGATCATGTCTTCAAAGCTCGTCATATCGACCGGACCCACGACGTCGACCTCGTAGGCGACCTTCAGCGGCGCGTTCTCGCCGCATTTGTACGCATACAGCGCCGACAGATGTCCGCCCGCCGACGTGCCGCCCACGCCGATGGTCTTCGTCTCCACGCCAAGCTCGGCGAGCAGGTCTTTCAGATGCGACACCATCAAATCGATGTCGTTGATCATATCCTCCACGGAGTCGCCGCTCTCCTGACTGCCGGTCAGCACGTAGTTCATCGAGCAGGCGACCATGCCGTACTGCGCGGCAAGCTCAGCCGGGAGCCAGTTGCCCTCCGTGTCCTTGACGTAGTTCACGTCCGACCACGCGCCGCCGTGAATGTACAGGAACACCGGCGCGTCGGCGGGAATCTCGCCGGGCTTCGCGGGCAGATAGAGGTCAAAGATCTGCGAGGACGCGCGCGACGTTTTGCTCTTCATGTCGACGCGCGGACCATAGGACAGGTCGCGCACGACATACGTGCCGCCCTCTTTCAGCGGCGTTTTGCCTTCGAGAGAGGGATAGGAGGGCTTTTCCGCTTCGGGAGCCTTCGTTTCACTCTCCGACGAAGCCGCGGTATCCTCCGTTCCGGTCGATGCGGAGCCTCCCGCGCCGCAGGAGACGATCAGCGGCAGACAGACGGCAGCCGCAAGGCTGAGCGCAAGCAGTCTGAAAATACGTTTTTTCATGTCATTTTTCCTTTCACTTAAAGTCGTGCCGCCTCATCGAGATAGCCGAGCAGCTTCATCCGCTCGACGATCAGCGAAGCGACGACGTGGTAGCCTTCCTCGGACAGGTGGCAGTTTCCGGCGGATCTCTTATCGTAGCAGAAGCACGCGGGCAGCACGTGCCGGTCAAGGCTCTCCTGCATCGCGGCGAGCGCTTCCCCATCCGCGTCGGCAAAATACCCGGCGTCCAGAGCGATCTTCAGACCGCGGCGCCGGAATTCGTCGCGCAGATCAATGAAATGCGTCCCGAACGCTTCGCGGCAGGCGCGGCGGTAGAACTGCCAGCGCTCGTCCGGCGTATCGCCTTTCACGTCCTTCCAGTTCTCCCAGATGGCGTTGGTCGCGCCCAGCACGATATAGCGTCCGCCGTTCATGCCGCCGGAAGCCTTCATGAGGTCGATGAAGCGTTTCAGCGTCAGCGAACGTCCGTCGTTGATGCCGCCGTAGAGGATGCTCACGTCGGGGAGCCTGCGGTTGGCGGTATAGACGACCGAATCCTTCGGGATGACCGTCTCCTTTCCGTCGGGGTGCAGACGGCGGATGAAATCGGTCGAATCCTCGATCTTCATCTCGTATTCCACGCCGTCGATGGTGATCGGGTTGGTGTCGTGAGAGGTCTGCGTGAAGTAGACGGAGTAGTCCGCGCCGTTCTCGTCGGCGTAGGCGATGCTCAGCTTTGTTTTCGTCGAGCGGCCGTCCACGACCTCGTTAAGTCGGAGGCCAAGCG
>JAZRXB010000075.1:0-2182 GCA_045600005.1 Eubacteriales bacterium
GGAAGCGGCCGTCAAGTGCGCCGAGGACAAGTTCGGCGTCAGGATCACGATCATCGACACGCCCTCGATGAACATCGAGGATTCCGCCGAAGGACGCGCCGAAGCTCTCAAAACGATCAGGCACTCCGCCGAGATCGGCTCGACCTTCTGTCTGATGCACCACGCCAGCATGGACAAGCTGATCGACCGCGGCTCCCGCACGATCCGCCGCCTGCCGGATTACCTCGCCATGATGCGCGACGAGGGTCTGCTCCCCGGTCTGTCCGCGCATATGCCGGAAGCCGTCACGTTCTCGGACGCGAACAACTACGACCTTGAGACCTACATCCAGATCTACAACTGCATGGGCTTCCTAATGCAGATCGAGATCGAGTCGGTCAACCGCATCATCCGCAACGCAAAGCACCCGGTCATGACCATCAAGCCGATGGCAGCCGGACGCACGACCCCGTTCGTCGGACTGAACTTCTCGTACAACACCATCCGCGACTGCGATATGGTCACGGTCGGCGCGGGAACCGAGCTGGAAGCCCGCGAGGACATCGAGATCTCGCTCGCAGCGCTCGAACGCCGCGCGCCCAACCTCGCGCCCAGAAGCTCGCCGTTCAAGCAGATGATCCTCGGTCACAACGGAAACGTCTGAAAAGGTTTTCAGACCTGAAATCCCGCAGCGGTTTCATGAAAAAATCCCGGCGAAGAGGATGTTTTAAAGAACAGTAAATCATGATCATCGCAAAAGCACCTGCTCAAAGAGAGTCGATTTCTCTTTTAACAGGTGCTTTGTTTCATATTGATCCTTTCACGCCGCAGGCATTTCACACGCCGAAGGCGTATTTCACGCGCGAAGCGCATTTCACAAATCCCAAAGGGATTTTATTTCAATGCCGGGATTTTTTCATTTATGTACCGTGATGATAAAGCCGTCGACATTGTTGCCCGAAAGCTCGTAGGGGTCGTACTTCGGGACGGGGACCTTCGTCGTCTCGTCCGTGACCTTGACGAAGTAGATCTCCCACACAGCGCCCTCGTCGTCGGTGAATTTCAGATGCTCCCCGTCGAACGGGAACTGCCGCAGCATATCGATATATTCCTCGAAGCAGAGGTCGTTCGCGTGCATATAGAAGGCGTGCGGTTTGCCGATATAGCGATAATGCCAGTTTTCGTAAGCGATTTTTGTGTAGATCGTCTTATCCTCCGGGTAACGGAGGACGAACCCGAACCTGTGCGCGTTCGCGTCGAGCCAGCTCGTGTAATCGGTCATCTTGTCGAGCGTCATCGACACGCCGTCGTCCGTGTAGACCGTGAAGTCGATCGCAAGCCCCGTGTGATGCTCGGAAAAACCGGGCAGCGAGACGTAGTTTTTCGCGTATTCCTCGCCGTAGGCGTCGACGCGCTGGTTGTACAGCTCGTCCTGCTCCTCGAACGAACGATAGGTGCTGTTGGTCAGAAGGTCGTGCGAGCCGGTGCCGGCTTCAAACGCGGTCATCATGGCGTTCAGCTGCTCGATCGTCGTTTTTTCAAGCGGGATGGTGATGTTCGGCACCTTGTAGGAGCGGTTTTTGTTGTTGTAGATCGGCAGCAGCTCGAAATCCGACTCGTCGAACATGAAAATGTTCTGATAGTTGACGAGGATCTGATAGCCCCGGAACATTTCGACGAGCGGAACGTTCTTGAAAACGTAGTCGGAGTCGAGCATCGTCGTCGCCGCGTCGGTCGCGGGCTCGCTGACGGGGGACGACGTTTCGCTGACCGGGAGCGAATCGGACGAAACGCCCGAAGAAAACGGGTCTTCCGGCACATCGACCGGCTTGTCGGAGCAGCGCGCGGTCATGACGATCATCGAAACCGCCAGCAGAATGAGGATCACGACGGTGAGAAGGATCAGTCCCGCGTTCTGACGCGAGCTGTGGCGCGAACGGTGCTTTACCGGCGGGTAGGCAGACTGCGGTGAAGACTGACGGTTCGGCGCGCTCTGACCGGCGGACGAACGCGCCTGCGGATCTGCCGCGCGGTTTGGCTGAGCCTGACCGTTCGGATAGTTCGTCTGACGCGGCTGACCGCTTTGCGCCGGACGGTACGGCTGCTGCTGTGTAGGAGGACGGGTCCCGCTCTGACGAGTCGGCTGACCGTCCGACGGATAACGGTTCTGCGGACGGTTTGCGCCGTTTCCCTGCGTGGAACC
>JAZRXB010000076.1:0-2084 GCA_045600005.1 Eubacteriales bacterium
GTCTTCTCGACGTGCCGGGCAACCTGATCAAGAAAACGCTGACGGCCGACACCTTCTCGTGGACCTCCTCCGTGGAGCAGAACCGGGCGAAGTGGGAAAGCCAGATCGAAAAGGCGGCGCAGATCGGTTAAGCTGCATCGGAAAAAGCCGGACGTCTTCCCGCAAGGGGAGACGTCCGGCTTTGTTATGTCAGGCGGCGGCACTGACGGTCTGAGAGGCGGCTGCGGCTCAGTGACGGGGGAGGTCTGCGCTGTCTATGAGCGGATCATCCGCACGGCGGCGGAACGGTCGATTTCGGAAAACATTTTGCGTCGGCATCTTGAAAAATCCGGCGGAATCGGTTATAATAGACGGGTAAGAGCGGGCGGCGCGCGCCGCTTTGCCGAATGAACGCCATCGAGGTTTGACATGAATCAGAAAAAGTACCGAAAAACACTGATCGCCGGGTATCTCGGCTTTGTCACGCAGGCGATCTCCGCAAACTTTCTTCCATTGTTATATGTGACCTTTCAGAGAAGCTACGGACTGTCCTTAACGCAGATCGCGCTGATCTCCGCAGTCTTCTTTTTCACCCAGCTGATCGTGGACTTCGTGTGCGCGAAGGTCGTCGATCGGATCGGGTACCGCCCGTGCATCCTGACGGCGCAGATCACCTCCGCCGCCGGGATCGCCGGGCTGACTGTCCTGCCGGAGCTTATGCCGTCGGCGTACAGCGGCATCCTGATCTGCGTCATCGTCTACGCGGTCGGCAGCGGGCTGATCGAGGTATTGTGCAGTCCCATCATCGAAGCCTGCCCGTTTGAGAACAAGGAGGGGACGATGAGTCTGCTTCATTCGTTCTATTGCTGGGGATTTGCGGGCGTGGTCCTGCTGTCCACGCTGTTCTTCGCCGTGTTCGGCATCGAAAACTGGAAGATTTTAGCGCTGATCTGGTCGCTTCCTCCGCTTTTCAACGTGTACAATTTCGCCGTATGCCCCATCGAAAAGCTCGTGGACGACGGCGAGGGGATGACGATGACGGAGCTTCTGAAAACGAAGGTTTTCTGGCTGTTCCTTCTGCTGATGATCGGCGCGGGCGCTTCCGAGGTCTCGATGGCGCAGTGGGCGTCCGCGTTCGCGGAGTCTGCGCTCCACGTCTCCAAGTCCGCGGGCGACCTGATCGGTCCGTGCGGATTTGCCGTCTGCATGGGGATCAGCCGCGCGCTTTTCGGTAAATTCAGCGACAGGATCAATCTGCCCGCCTTCATGACGGCTTCGGGGCTTCTGTGCTTCGGCTGTTATCTGCTCGCAGGACTTGCCGGGCTTCCGGCTCTCGGACTGATCGGCTGCACGCTGTGCGGGTTTGCCGTCGGCATCATGTGGCCCGGTTCCATCAGCATTTCGTCGTCGATCCTCCCGAAAGGCGGCACGGCGCTGTTTGCGTTCCTCGCGCTGGCGGGCGACCTCGGCGCGTCGGTCGGACCCTCGCTGGTCGGAGCCGTTTCGCAGAGCGCGGGGAACGATCTTCAGGCGGGCGTGCTGGCGGGGATCGTCTTCCCGCTGATCCTCGTGACCAGCATCCTGATCCTGAGAAAGGATTACCGCGCGGCAAAGGGGAAATGAAAGCCGCGAAATCGCCGGATCCCGCGATGGGATCCGGCGTTTGGTGATTTCAAGGATATAGTTCCGCTCTATCGCTATGCCAGCGAGTTTGAGCGCACTCACATAGTCTATGGGAAATCCTCAAGCAACCGTCAGCGTAACGGTTTCACAGGACTTTCACCTCTGCCGGGTTCGCCGCCAGCTCCGTAGAGAGTATCATTATTGTTGTATAGGTCGTCGCCGTGGCGGTTGCTATCCGGCGCTTGTGACGGAGGGTTATCGCTCGCTCGGAAAGCCGAGGTCGTGGCGTACCCATCATCGTGGCTAATCTATACAAGTAACGTACTTGAAGATCTGATATTCAATTTTCAAGGAACAGTGAAGCGGCTTTCTCCGTGGCGGAGAAGTAACCCCTTCACTTATTCCCAGTGGGAGAGGTCGTTTGTAGGGGTGTTTTTGAAAAAAAGTTGAAAAAATTTTTTGGAGTTCATTTTTTAACGCAA
>JAZRXB010000077.1:0-5558 GCA_045600005.1 Eubacteriales bacterium
CGCGGGCGGCGCGGGCGAGCGCGAACAGCGCGGGCGGCGCGGTGAGCGCGAACGGCGCGGGCGGCGCGGTGAGCGCGGGCGGCGCGAACGGCGCGGGCGGCGCGGGCGGCGCGGGCGAGCGCGAACAGCGCGGGCGGCGCGGGCGTGCGCGAACCGGCGCGGGCGGCGCGGGCGTGCGCGAACGGCGCGGGCGAGCGCACGTACTTATCAGTCCAACTTTGTGGAGGGCGGAGAAGACCATCTCAGACGCCGAGGTTCTTCTCCGCCCTCCCCTGATGTTCGTTTTCCGTAATTGTCAGTTCGCGGATACCCCACCCACCTCAACCCTTGGCTATGGCTCGCCGGAAATTTGATAGAATCAAAATACCAATCCGGCGGCATAGCCAAGGAAGGTGAGGTGGGGGTATGCTACCCTGTCGATTAAATTATACTTCATCAGGTGAGGGGCGAGCCGACCTTCGGTCGGCTATAACTCTCGGCGTCCGAGATGGTTATGCCGACCTTCGGTCGGCTCGCCCCATCCCCTTTTGCGGCATAAAGGACTGAAATCGAACCTTATGCCAACAAGACTAAGAGCAAAGTCAGCCCACGCCGGCACAACGAGCGGCAAAACTCCGCCGTGCCGGCACAACGAACGTCAACAGCAGGGGGGCAGGCGAGGACGGAAAGAAAACTGAGATCAGTTCAGTCTGCCCTCGATCAGAGTCCCGGCGTCGAGGACCGTTCCCGCCGCAAGGTGCGAGAGCAGCGCATCGAGCGCCGTTCCGAGCGCTTCGGGCGAGCCGCCGCTGACGAACGTGCCGCTCTCCGTCACCAGCACCGACCATGCGTCCGCTTCGGCGAGCGTCCGGTGACCGAAGATCAGCGGGTAAGCCTCCGCCGCGTCGGACGCGCCGGTCAGCTCCGCGCCGACCAGACGGGAGAGCTTTTCGGTGAAGGCCGCCAGAGCGCCGTCGGACAGACCCTCGACGCGGTTCGGCACGACCGCACATTCCGCCGCGGAATGCCCGGCGATCTGCACGTCGCGAACGGGAGCGCGGAAAATGTACTCGAAGGCTTCGGGCAGCGCGTCCTTTGACAAGAGGTTCGCTTCAAACCACGCCACGCCGTCCGCGAGCGCCGCGTCCGAAGCGCCGACGACGGCGATCCGGTCGTTCTCGATCTTTACGGCAAAGTCGAACGCGCCGCCCTCTCCTGCGAGCTTTTCCTCCAGCGAGAGGGTGAAGGGACGGTTCGTGTGACCGATCAGCAGCTCAAACGGGTTGTCGGGGACCGATTCGCCGCGCTTCACCCAGTCGTTGCCGATGGAAATCTGCGAATCGGTGAGTTCGGCGAGCAGTCCGCGCAGTTCCTTGGCGCATTCGAGCGTCCGCTCGGAGCAGCCGTCGCCGCGCATGATCGTGTAGGCGCTGAGCGAGCTTTTCATGGATCCGGTGAGAGCGGCGGGCGGCTCGGTCAGCTCTGCGGTCGGAGTCTGACCGCCGCATCCGGCGATGACCGGAATGAGACAGACGGCTGCCAGCGTTCCGGCGAGCGAAAGCCGGAGCGTGCGCCGCAGCGAGCTTCGTTCTGCGGTCAGACCGGCGCGCAGCGCTTCCCTTCTTTCGTTTTTTCCGATATTCCGGCTGTCCGGACGAACGCCGTCCGCCATAGTCAGCCCGGCAAGCACTTCTGCAAGCCCGCGAACGATCGGATGCAGTATATCAAAAACCGTTTTCATGTGAATATTTCCTTCCATAAATATTGTAACAGCCAGCTGCCGCGTCTGTGCGAACCCGCGCTCGGTCGGCGAAGGTTCGCGCTCGGACGGGTTTTGCGCGCGGTCGGCGCGGGGTTCACGTTCAGTCGGCGAGTTTTACGCGCGGTCGGCACGGGGTTTGCGCTTGTTCGGCAAAGGTTTCACGCTCGTCAGGCGAGTTTTACGCGCGGTCGGCGCGGGTACGCGCTCGGTCGACGAAGGTTCGCGCTTGTCCGGCGCGGATTCGTGCGCGGACGGCGAGTTTTACGCGCGGTCGGCGTGGATTTCGCGCTCGGTCGGCGCAGATTTCACGCTCGTCAGGCGAGGTTCGCGTTCGTTCGGCACGGGGTTTGCGCTCGGTCGGCGCAGATTTCGCGCTTGTTCGGCGCGGGGTTCACGTTCAGTCGGCGCGGATTTCGCGCTCGGTCGGCGGGTTTTTCGCTTGTTCGGCGAGGTTCACGTTCAGTCGGCGCGGGTTCGCGTGGTCGGCGCGGGTACGCGCTCGGTTGGCGGGTTTTACGCGCGGTCGGCGCGGGGTTTGCGCTTGTTCGGCAAAGGTTTCACGCTCGTCAGGCGAGTTTTACGCGCGGTCGGCGCGGATTCGTGCGCGGACGGCGAGTTTTACGCTCGGTCGGCGAAGGTTCGCGCTCGGTCGGCGATGGTTTCGCGCTCGGGCGGCGAAGGTTTTGCGCTTGTTCGGCGCGGATTCGTGCGCGGACGGGTTTTGCGCTTGTCCGGCAAAGGTTTTGCGCTTGTCCGGCGCGGATTCGTGCGCGGACAGCGCGGATTTCGCGCTTGTTCGGCAAGTTTCACGCTCGTTCGGCAAAGGTTTCACGCTCGTCAGGCGAGTTTACACGCGGTCGGCGCGCATTCCGCATTCCGCATTCAAAACTCTCCTCGCCGCTTCACGCTTCGCGCGGGTCAGACGGGTCTTGACGCTGTTGGTCGCTTCAAGATATTTTGAAACTTCACCTTCACGCTTCGCGCGGGTCAGACGGGTCTTGACGCGAACGTGTCAAGCTCGTACACGACGCCGGGCTCCGGCTTCACGGATACGACGTGCTCAGACGCTTCGCGCAGGAACTGCCCGGCGGCGGCTGCGTGTTCGTCCCGCCACAGGTCCTTTCCGACGCGGCCGGTCTCCCACAGGTGGGTGATAAAGACCGCTTTTTCCGAATATCGGGTCATATATCCGGCGAACGCGGCGAGCTTTTCGGGTTCCGGCGCACGGTCCCCGATGTGATCGCCGAGCCAGAGCGGCGCGAAGCAGACGTCGGCGCGATACTCCGGCACGTCATTTGTCGAATAGTCGCGCGTATCGCCGGGGAACGCGAGGGTCGGCGCGCCCGGCGCGGAGACGAGGTAGCCGTACTCCGGCACGCCGTTCCCGTCCGGACGGAAATGCTTCGCGGGAATGGGTTCGATGGTAACGCCGCAGATCGTCAGCTTTTCGCCGAGACCGGCGGGAACGATCTGTTCCTCCTTTAATCCACAGCGCTTCGCCTGACCGATGAGGAAATCGGGAACGACCCATTTCATCGGGTTCCCGGCGAGGGCGCGGACGGTTTTTTCCTCAAAATGGTCCTCATGTCCGTGCGAGATCAGCATGAAGGACAGGTCGGAGAGCAGCTCTGCCGCGCGGCGCGGGGATTCGGCGAGGTCCCATATCTTCCGGAACGCGAGGTCCATGCCCCACAGCGTGCCGCGCGTATTGATGAGGTACGACGACGACGCGGCGAGGAGGAAGGAGGTTTTCTCCCCCCGTTCGGGCTTTTTTAATTCTTCAAGCCCGGCGAGAAAGCGCCGGTCGAAGCTTTCCCTCACGTCGTCGAACATGGCGGCGGTAAGGGGCGCGGCTTTCCGGACGGCTTCGCGCAGGACGCGGACGGAGCCGATCAGCGCGTCGGCGGGGTCGAGGGTATCCTTGAAGCGTTCGGGTTCGAGCTCGAGGTTGAACACGCCGTCGTAGCCGTCGGCGAACGCGCCGAGGTAGTCGTCGAGCGGCAGATCGAAGGCTTCGAGGGGGTGATGGGTCTTCATGAGGTTCAGCGCGTGGATGTGGGTATGGACGATGCGGGAGCAGAACGCGCGGGACGGCGGCTGGTCGGGCGTATCGGGGGTATTTTTCAGGCGGTAGTAGCGGTAATGCCCCATATCGAAGCAGACGCCGATCTTATCGGACTTCACCTTCCCGACCGCTTCGGCGACGAGGGACGCGCAGTCGCCCTCGGTCTTCTTGTCGGGCATGAGGCGGCTGTTTTCGAGCGCGATGACGACGGGCAGGTCGTGCGCCCTCACGCAGCGGTCGAACGCGGCGAGCATTTCGTCGTTCCGGGACATTTTCGGGTGGATGGTGACGATCAGCCGCGGCTGGCGGAGGTATTCGAGAACGAGCGCGAGCGGCTCGAAGGTTTTGGCAGCGAAGGCTTCGTCGAGCGGCTCATCGCCGGGCGGCTCCGCCGCACGGCTGGGCAGAGGCGCGGCGTCGCCGTGGACGGTGATCTGAAAGCCTGCGTCCCAGAGAAGATCGGCGGCTTTTTTCACCTCATTCGGGTCGGTTCCGGGGCGGACGGTGCGCAGCTCGACGCTCGACACGCCGGCTTCGCGGAGCCGTTCAAGCATTTTTGTGCGGTCGCCGTAAGGGCTTCCGCCCCTGACGAGCCACGGATAAGGCAAGGAGACGCCGATCATTTCCGCTTTCCTCCTTCAAAATACACGAGCCCGGAGACGCTTTCCTCGACGCGGACGGTCCCGTTCGCGCCCTGATAGGTCAGCGGGATGCGGACGTGGCGGATGACCGTCTCCTCGTCGTTCCACTCGATCAGCTCATAGCCCCATCCCCACGCGCGGTCGAAGATCTGGAAGGTATACGCGCCGCCGAACGCCATGCCGTTATAGCCGAAGCCGCCGATATCGGCGAGCGGGATATAGCCGAACTGCGGCGGATTCAGCAGCTCATGGCGGTGGGTATGTCCGCGGAAGAGGGCGAGGATGTTTCTGTTTTCGTCAAGGATACGGGCGAAGGCTTCGCTTTCGTTTTCGGGCGAGAAGTGGTGGGCGAGGAGGAAAGTCCTCATTCCGGGATGTTCGGCGAGGGTCTTCGCTAAAAATCCGGTATCGGCGGGCGTACAGCCGGAGCCGGACGCGCCCTTGGCGAGGGTATCGCGGTAGGTATCGAGGAAGACGAAAAGGCATCCGCCGATCACGCGGGCGAACTGTCTTCCATCCCCGAACATTTCGCGCCACATTTCGTCGGGGTAGCTGTCATGGTTCCCGGCGAGGGCGAAGGTCTGGCAGGGGAAGTCGTTCATACAGCGGTCGCGGAAGCGTTCGCAGTAATTCTCAGGCAGGTTCCGGTACGGGTAGTCGTCGATGGAGAGGTCTCCGAGGACCATCACGGCGTCGAGGGGCGTATTTTCGCAGACGTCCCGGACGGTCTTTCTGACGATCTCGATTTTCTGTTCCTGCGTGAAGCCGAAGACGGTCCCGGCGGCGGCGGACGCCTTAGCGCCGGGGTGTATCTTTTTCAGCTCGCTTTCGGTCTGTTCGGTGGTATAGTGGATATCGGAGATCAGCATGACGCGGTGGCTGAACGGTTTTTTCGCGCCGAGTGCGCGCTCGAGGTCATTCATCCGATTCATTCCTTTCTGTCGGAGTTCTTTCCTATATTATACAGGAAACGGTCCGATTTGTCAAGAAGCCGGTTCGATTCCCCACGGCGGAAGATTTGACGGGAAGCTCTGCCATTCCGGGCGGTCGGCGCCCGGAATGGCGGGGGAGGCAGTCTTATGCGTTCGCTTTGGTCGGGCGGCGGAGCCGC
>JAZRXB010000078.1:0-4380 GCA_045600005.1 Eubacteriales bacterium
CATCTGGTAAACGAAATAGTTCAGCCAGTTCGAGAACAGAAGGTTCGCGTGACCGCGCCAGAGATTCAGGGGACGCTTTTTCGGGTCATCGTCCGGGAAGTAGTTATACGGGATCTCGATCGGCAGACCCTTGTCAAGGTCGCGGAAATATTCCTTTGCCAGCGTGTCGTAGTCGTATTCCGCGTGACCCGTCACGAACAGCATACGCGACGCGCATTCGGGCGAACCCTTCGCCGCGATGATGAACGGTCCCGCCTCATCGCTCTTGGCGACGATCTCAAGCTCCGGTACCTTTGCGATGTCTTCCTCGTAAAGACCCGTGTGGCGCGAATGGGGCGCATGGAAGCGCTCGTCGAAGCCGCGCACGATCGGATGATGCGGATTCAGCGCGTAATGCTCGAACACGCCGAACATTTTCTTTTCGAGCGTGTGCTTCGGCACGCCGAAGTGATAATAAAGTCCCGCCTGCGCCGCCCAGCAGATGTGAAGCGTCGAGAAAACGTGCGTCTTCGACCATTCCATGATGCCGCACAGCTCGTCCCAGTAGTCGACCTCGTTAAAATTGCGGTTTTCGACCGGCGCGCCGGTGATGATCAGTCCGTCGAAGTTTTCCCCGCGGATGTCCTCGAAATTCTTGTAGAACGCTTCCATGTGCGCGGCGGGCGTGTGCGTGGCGGCGTGGGTGGCGGTCTGGAGCAGCGTGACCTCGATCTGAAGGGAGCTGTTGGAAAGAAGACGGATGAGCTGCGTCTCCGTCGTGATCTTGGTCGGCATGAGATTCAGCACCGCGATCTTCAGCGGACGGATGTCCTGATGGGCGGCGCGGAATTCGTTCATAACGAAAATATTTTCGCTTTCAAGCGTCTCCCCGGCGGGAAGACCGACCGGTATTTTGATTGGCATTTTGCGTTTTCCTCCGTTGACAATGCGAACTTGGAATCAGATAATAGATATTATAACAGAAAAAATGCATTTAGGCAACAGGGATTCGGAAATTTCCGAGAAAAATCAAAAAACATTTGCTTTTCCGCGCGAAAAATGGTATAATAGAATCGATCGCCCGTGACCGGAACGTGAAAACCGGTCTTGGCGGTCATAAAACCGACAAAATGGCGTGCCGGTGAACGGCGCGCCGTCCGATACGACGAAAGGAGGGACGCCTGTGAACAGAAAAATCTGCAGAGGGCTTGCCTCGCTGCTGACCGTTTTCGTGGTGATCGGGAACGTCCCGCCTTATCCGGGTGTTTTTGCAGCCGGGGAACCGGGCGAAGCGTCTTCCGGATATGAAGCGTCCGCCGAACGCGCCGCGTCCGATGGCCGGCCTGCGCCTGCGGGTTCTGCGATATCCGCCGGCGCGGATACGCTTCTGCTGGCGGACTTTGAACACGGAGACGACGGCTGGACGGCGGGGGACAACGCCGCCGACGCCGAATGGGCGATCGCGGGTCCCGACGGCGGCGAGATGCACAGCTGTCTTGAAGTGATCGGTTCGGAGAGCGATATCGGGCAGCGCCGCGTCGTGTACCGGAAATTCGCCGAGCCGCTCGATCTGTCCGAATACCGGACGATCGAATGCGAGCTCTTTGCCGTCCCCTTCCCGGACGACCCTTATGCCGATCTGTTCGCTCTGGCGGTCGTTTTCAGCGCGGACGGCACGAATACGGAGGTGCTGATCCGCGTCCAGCCCGGGATCTGGAACCGCGTCGAAGCCGAGATCGGCGGCTTTGCGGGAAGGTCTGCCGTGACGCGCATCGAGCTTGCGCTGGTCGTGGGGACCGGTCTCCACACCGAATATCAGAACCGTTTTTATCTTGACAACATCCGCGCCGGCGCGAAGTTCGATCATAAAATGATCGACCGCTTCCTATTCGACCGCTTCACGCTGAACGGCGGTCTTGCCGAGACGAACGCCGGCCGGACACGCCTGACGCTGAACTTTGACGGGCTTCCCGCCGTGCTGGAGGCGCCGGTCTATGTTCCGCGCGATGCGGACGCGGCAGGCTGCTTATGCTTCCGTCTTGCCAACCATTCCGATCTTGACTCGGTGACGGTGAGCTGGTCCACGACCGATTCACCCGCCGGTTCGGAGGACAAAAGCGCGGTCGTCAGGCTCGAAAAGCAGTCGGACATGAACTGCTTCTACATCATGACCGGCGCTCCGGACGCGATGACCGGTCTGAAGCTGAGCTTCGGCTCGGCAAAGGGGAGCGTCGAGCTGATCTCGATCGGTTTCGTTCCGGCGTACATCCCCGAAGAAGCGCCCGCGGTCTGCGGCACGCTGACCGAATGCGAGCTGACCGACGATCTCCGGTATATCCGCTTTGCCGGCGACGTGCGGCGCGAAACGGCGCTGGAAAATCAGGACGGCGTGCTGGCCGTATACGCGCTTGACGGCGTTTCGCTGTCGGATGTGCTGTCCGGCGCGTCGGAGCCGCTGCTCGTCAGTCCGATGACCACGAAATTCGACCTTTTGCTGCCGCTCGCCGATTATCCGGAGACGACGCCGTACAGCCTGTTCTGCGTCGCCGTGCTGGGAGCGGACGGGAACGTCATGCCGGTCGCCGTTCCGCGCTATCTTGAAAATCCCGAACGCGCGGCGGCGGAAAACGCCGTGCTTTCGTTCGGTGAAAAGGGGATCGCCGCCTCCGATCTGTCGCTGATCGGCGAAGCGGATGCGGACGTCACGCTGATCGAGCTTGACGCGGAGCGCTTTTTCGCTCCCCGCAGCAGCGGCGAGCCGTACTCCTGCCTCGGAGAGCTGTATTATCTGAACGAAGCGTATCTTTCCGAGCTGAACGACCGGATCACGGTGCTCAGGAACAACCGGGTGAGCGTTTTATTGCGGCTGGTCGGCTGGAACGAGCAGCTTCCCCGGCAGCTGTCCGCGTCCTACGAAGAGGAGCGCACGCTCTATCAGGGCGATTCGGACGGCGTGGTCGAAGGGGAACGTTATCTTGCCGCACTGGCCGCCTATGCCGCCGGGCGCTGGCTGCCTGACGGAAGCATCAGCGGCATGATCGTCGGCGAAGGAATGAATTTCGTCGCCGACGGCGCGCAGACGATCCGTGAAACCGCGGCGGCGTGCGCCGACGAGCTGCGGCTGATCTATCAGTGTCTGGCGGCGGAAAACGCCGGCGCGAAGCTCTATCTTTCGGTCAGCGACCTTGTATATACATCGTGCTTTGACGCGCCGGGCGAGATCGGACTCGATCAGTTCATTCCGGCGCTCGCCGCCGAGATCAGCGCGCACGGAGACTTTGCGTGGGATCTCTGCGTCGAAAACTGTTACCGCACCTCGGCGCCGGACAATCTTTTCGTTACGTCTTTTGAACCGTCGGCGCTGACCGGGATCCTGCGCCGCATCGGACAGCTCGATACGCATCTCCTGTTTGTCGACAACCTTTACATGATCCCGAAAACCGATTCTGCCGTTCTGAACGCGCAGCTGGTGAGAGGGTATTACGGCGCGCTGTTCAATCTGCGCATCGACGCTTACATAGCCGTGCTTGGCAACTCCGCGTGCGCCGGAGAGCTTGCCGGGACCGCGCGTCTGCTCGACACGGGACGGCGGGGAGAGGCGGCGGACGCCGCGCTGAAAACGCTCGGTCTGTCCGGCTGGGACCGGCTGATCGAAAACTTTGACGGCAGACGGCTCCCCGAACGGCTTTACACTTCCTCGCGCGCGCTGGAGGGCGAGCCTTCCGGCGTCAGAGGGCGCTATGTATACGCTTCATTCGACGCTTTTTCCGGTCTGAACGGCATGGAAAAAAGCTGGTACTGCCCGTTTCTCGCCGTGTCGGACGGTCTGTCTCTCACCGCGCTGCTTGACGGCTCGTCCGCCCCGTCGGATCCGGCGCGCATGGGTATCATCCGCCGGTTCGACTACCCGGAAAACCTGTCGCTGACGCCGTATCTTGCGGTGACGATGGCAGTCGATCAGACGGTCCCCGCGTGCGAAAGCGTTTCGGGGATGCTGGTCCTGACCGCCGGGAACGAACGCTTTGAGGCGGTCTTTACGCTTCCGACCGATAAGGAAACGACGGTTTATTTCGATCTCGGCGCGTTCACCGGACTGTGCGACGTCGAGAGCTTCAGCCTGCTGCTCGCCGAACCGCTCCGAAAGGCGCGTCTGACGCTGACCGGCATTACGGGACTGTCCCGCGAGTACGGGGACGAGGCGCTGGAAAGCGCCGTGGCGGAGGAGCGCGCGAGACGCCGCGTGCAGACGGGCGTTTCCGACCGTGCAGCCGGCGTCTGGCTCTGGGCGGGCGTCGTAACGGCTGCGCTGACGGCGCTGACTTTCGTGCTGCTCAGCCGTCCGCGCCGCGACGGAGACGAGAACGGCGGGGAGGAAGACGGATAAGGCTTCCTCCGGAAAGG
>JAZRXB010000079.1:0-2817 GCA_045600005.1 Eubacteriales bacterium
CATGAATCTGCCCTTGCTTTCCGCCGCGCCGACCAGCGGAACGAGGTCGCAGGCCGGGTCCCATTTGTACCCGTCGTTCGGGTTGAGCATATGGATGGCGACGTGCGGGATGAGCGCTGTGTCGTGCGAAAGGCTGACGAGCTTCAGCTCGACGCCTTCGTCGGTCTCGACGGCGAGCCGTCCGGCGATCGAAAGCGGGCGGTCGAACCAGCTGTCAAGGATCATGCCGCCGTAACGTTCGGTGTTCAGCCGGACATACAGCCCGCCGCCGTCCAGCTCGGGCGTTTCCTTGATACGGAAGGTCGGCGAATCGGTGTGGGAAGCGGCGATCATGAAGGATCTCGGCTCCTCCGGGACGCGGAAGGCGATGATCGACGAGCCGTTTCGGCGGACATAGCAGCGCTGACCGGGCGTCAGCGTCCAGTCGTCGTTCTCGAAAAGCTCGGTGTAGCC
Source organism: Eubacteriales bacterium (assembly GCA_045600005.1). Lineage (GTDB taxonomy): Bacteria > Bacillota > Clostridia > Oscillospirales > CAG-272 > Flemingiibacterium. The sequence goes on from JAZRXB010000079.1 coordinate 454, forward strand.
GTTGAACGAGAGCGTTTCGGCGATCGTCCGCACGGCGTGGTACGGGGTAGGACAGCGTTGAATGAAGCTGAAAAGAGCGTGATTCCGGTCGTTCATGTGATTTTTCCTTCCTTATTATAATAGTGACTGCGGCAGCCGGGATAGTAGCACGCATCGGGGCAGGCTGGCACATCGCCGGTACCATCGAGAAGTCCGCGAAGCACGCGCACGTCGCGGACGATGAGCGAAGGCTTCGCGCCGCGTCCGACGACCTTGAGATGGGTAGCTCCCGCCGCCGCGAGCTTTTCCAGTGCGCAGATCCCGCACCCGCTCGCACCGAACGCTTCCGGGTCGGATGAAAGCTCGGCGGGATCGTCAGACAATTTGTCCATCGTTCGGCAGGGGGTGCGGCAGAGCGGCGGCAGCTCGTCGCAGTGGAGCGACAGACACCACGCGCCGGTATAAAGACAGCGCTCGTTGAGCAGAAAGGCTTCAAACTCCGCGCCGGGCGCTTCACGCGACAGAACGGCGAGCTGTTCGGGCGTGACGCGGCGGTGCAGGATGAAGCGGGAAACGCCGAGATTCTGAAAAAAACGAACCATATAGCGGTTGTACTCTCCGACCTCGCCGCTCAGATGGATTCGAAATCCGGGTTCCTTCACGGCAAGCATCAGCAGTCCGGGGTCGGCGACGATGAAGTCGCGGAATCCGAGCGCAGCGCAGCGTTTCATTAACGAAAGAATTTCGGCATACAGCTCCGGCGGATAGATCGGCGAATTGAAGGTCAGCGAGACAGGTACGTGTTTTTGCTCGACAAACGCCGCCAGACGGCGCAGTTCGCCGAAGGAATCGAGCGAAACCGGCACAAACAGCGCTTCACGGCGGTTAAGCGGCACGTTCGGGTGCGCGGCGAGCCATTCAAACGGGACAAATCCGGTGAACAGCTCATCCGCACCGGCGTCCGTGAGCGGAAGATAATCGTCGGTCGAGCCGAAGCCCGCGTTGATCTTGAGGTTCAGAGCCATTCGATCGCCACCCGTCCGTGGGGTCTGGAACGCCATTCGGTCAGCGCATGGATCGTGTTACCGCAGCCGATGAGACCGATGCGCGGGTCGTACAGCCGCACATCGGTCCGGCAGTCTTTTGCACAAATCGAACATTCCCGTCCGGAGGAGACCGGCAGAAGACCGGTCAGAAAAACGGCAGATTCGCGGTCGTCTGCGATGGGCTCGAGAGGAAAGGGGATGATCGAAGTCCTCGGTTCGGGAAGGCTTCCGGGATAAACGGCGCGTCCAAAGCCGAGACTTCTCAGAAACCTCGCGGCTTCCGTATCGTCAGACAATCCGCCGGGCGGGAGATACAGGGCTTCGGGCAGAAACAGCCCGGCGCGCGGGTCGATCCACCGCCGGTTCAGAAAATAGCCCATCGTCAGCGAAAAACGGTTCGGGAAGCGCTCGGCACAGAGCTGCTGAAGCCCCCAGTCGTTGACTTCGATTTCATGAATTTCGGGCGGAAGCGCCGACAGATAGTCGGCGAAAAACGTTTCCTCGCCGGTCTTCATCGGCGGCAGGACGAGCGAGACGGCAAGCCCCGCGTCTGCGGCGCGTCTGACCGCGCGGGCGAGCGTATCCGCCGACGGAAGCAGCTTCTGACAGATGCGGCTGCCGAGCGTCACGCCGCTTGCCTTCACGACCGTTCGGTACGACGCGGGAAACAGACTGCGCAGCCGTTCGGTCGGATATTCCGGATTTTCCGCAAAGCGTTCGACCGCATCGGGCGTGTTGAGCGCGAAGTAAACCGGATGCAGGAATATCGTCTTCGGAACTGAACCGAAAAAGCGCTCGGAAAGCGCGTTCAGCGCGTCGTCGAACGTTTCCGGCAGGTCGGGCGCGTCGAGGATTTCCCGCGCACGGTCGGATAGCGTCCGCGCGTCGGCAAAGCAGAGCGCGTCCGGGTCGGACTGACGGCGCTCCACGTAGCCGGCATAGCATTTTTCGAGCCGTCTGACCTCGGCGGCATACGCCGGGTTTTCGGCGACGGCGAAATCAGCCTCGTCAGCGTTTCCATCGAGCGGAGAAAGTTCGGCATGGATCGTCGTGAACGTGTGGTCTTCCCTGAAAAAATGCACGTCGGCGCTGGTCGGCAGAGCGGAAAATCCGGTAAGTCTCAGCGTCAGCGTATGCGGCGAAACGCGCAGGATATGCACGTCCTCGCGTATGCCGTCGGGCAGGCTGACCGTCGCCGCCAGCAGTCCGGGCGGCAGAAGGTCGGTTTCAAACATTCTCATAGTCCCTCCGATCAGGCGCGGCAGAAGGTTCGTCGGACGGGGAAGCGTCAAAATTGTCGGACAGGTCGGCGTTTCCGGTCAGCGCCGCCAGCTCGTCT
>JAZRXB010000080.1:0-2117 GCA_045600005.1 Eubacteriales bacterium
TGCTGAACCCGCGATAGCCCGCCGCGCGCATCATCAGCGACAGAAATTCCGCCCGGCTGACCGGTTCCTCCGGGTACAACGAAGCCGCCGGGTCTACCTCGGTCACACCCCGGCGCGCACAGGTGATCGCCGCCGCGTTCGCCCAGTGACCTTCCATGTCGGCAACCACCTCGTCGGCGCGCGGCTCGTCCACCGTCACGCGGATCGTCACCGCCTGCGAACGTTCTCCGAAGCGGTCGGAAGCGGCGACCGAAAACGAATCCACTCCCTCAAAATCCGCGTCGGGCAGATAGCTGAAATTGCCGAGCGAAGCGTTCACCTGAACCGTTCCATGCGACGGCCGGACCGTCACCTGATAGGAAAGCGCGTCGCCGTCCGCGTCCTCGGCGCGGACCGAGCCGAGACAGAGCGTCCCGCTGTATGCGCCGACCTCGCTGTCTGCCCGCACCATCACGGGCGCGGAATTGATGTGGTCGAGCAGGCAGACCGTGCATACCGTGTCATACCCATATCCGCCGTTCAGCAAAAACGACGCTTCCGCCGTGCCGACCTTCGTCGGAACGAACCGAAGCTCGCCCATCCGCGCGGCGGAGATGGTCTGTCCCGCCGTCACATCCATTCCGCCGAGCCGCAGACTTCCCACCGCCCGGTCGGGCAGCGTTTTGACCGTCACGCTTTCCGTGCTGCCGAGCGCCTTCTCAAAATCCGACGCCGAAAAACAGACGTCCGCGCCCGACAGCCCCGCCTTGACCATCGGAAAACGTTCCGCAAGGACCGAAACGCCGGGCGAGACCGGATAGGCCGCCTGTGTGTTCAGACTGAGCAGCGCCGCCGTACCAAGTATGGTCAGGAGCTGCCTGTATCCCGCATTTTTCATCATGATACCCTCCGTATTATCGTACTTTTCCGGACGGATCCGCCGGAAACAGGCATATTTTCCCCTTCCGTCCGGTATTTATGCGGCGTTCGGAAAAAGAAAAGGTCCGCTCTGTCCCGCCGGACGCGGGATTCGGTCCGCCTGCACAAAACGGCGGCAGATTCTTGTGAACTCTGCCGATTGACTTTTATCCCGCGCCGCGGTATAATATGCCTGACATTGTTCCGAATGCCATATCGATAATAAAACTTGTTTCATTTCCGGTTTTATCCTCCGTCGAAGCCCGCGCCGGAGGATGATCGGATTCTGAATGAACGGAAAGGAACCTATCATGCTGCATTATATCGACAACGAACACGCGCCCAGCCTTCTGCCGGACGGCAAAAAGTGGAAGCTCGTCTGGCACGACGAATTCGACGGGACGGAGCTTGACCGCTCGAAGTGGGACTTCCGTCTCCATCTTCTGCATCAGAGACACGACACGTTCACCGACGAGGGCGTTACCGTCTCGGATTCCAAGCTGAAGATCGCGCTGATCGAAAAGGACGGACAGTATTATTCCGCCCAGCTCCAGACCGGTTACAACTTCCTCGACAAGCCCGCCGATTCCAGATTCGAGCGTGCAAACAAGTTCGAGTGGCCGATCGCCAAGCTCGACCCGCCGAAATTCCAGCACAAATACGGCTATTACGAGTGCCGCTGCAAATTGCAGGAGCAGCCGGGCTGGTGGTCCGCGTTCTGGCTCCAGTCCCCGATCATCGGCGCGTCGCTCGACCCGAGCTACACCGGTATCGAGTGCGACGTCATGGAGAATTTCACCCGCGACGGAATGTGTACCTGCGGCAACATCTGGGGCGGCTACGGCAGAGATCAGGTCATCTCCGGTTCGGACAGACGCACCGGCCGCGTCCGCTATCAGGCGGGCGAACCCGACGCGGAGGGCTTCCATATTTTCGCGGTCGACTGGAGCCGGGACGGGTATATCTTCTACTGCGACGGACGCGAGGTCTCCCGGACGAACGATCCGGTCTCGGACTGCGAGCAGTTCATCCTCGTGACGACCGAATGCAGCGGCTACCGCCGCGGCAACGAACCCGTGCCGGAATTAAAGAACGCGGTCCTTCCCGACTATTTCACGGTGGATTACGTCCGCGTTTACGACGAGGCAAACGACTGAATGCCGTCCAATGGACGACTGTACGTCCTCCGCTGACAGAAAAACCGCGCTGCGGACCTTTCG
>JAZRXB010000081.1:0-14393 GCA_045600005.1 Eubacteriales bacterium
TCATCGCACGAGCAGCCGCAGATCGAGTCGTGCGGATGGTTCTGAATGAGATGCCGCCGCGCCGTCCGGAAGAAATTGTCCTTATTCGACAGCAGTCCGGCGAGCTTCGCCAGCGTCAGGAGCGGCGCGGTCTCGCGCCACAAGAGGTCCTCGGTGAAGTCGTTCTCCCGTTTGAGCGGGTAATAGGACGAGATCGAGTTCGTGACGAGCCGGAAATCGCTCCCCGCGACGCCGGTCTCGGCAAGCTCTCCCGTGACGACCGGCATGGGAGAACTCCGGGACGGCTCGGTCTCCCGCGCAAGGCGGGCGAGGTGCGCGAAATCCCCGACCTGCTTTCCGCCGGTCTTCCCGACCGTTTCGAGGAAGGAAAGCGTATTGCCGTCGATCACCGCGTGGTCGTCGGTGTAGTTGAGGACGATGAGATCGCCTTCCCGCGCCATGATATCGGCGAGAAAAGCGTCCCGGTCGGCAGCCGTCAGGAACTGCCGCTTCGTCGTGGCGTAGCATTCCTTGTAAACGACGCATCCGCTCCCGTCCGGCGCGCGCCAGTGAAAGAAGGTGTGTTCGGGCAGATGGCTCACGCCGCGTCCGAGATACGCGCCCTCGATGCCGAATCCCCGGAAGATCATCGGCAGATCGGCGATGTGACCGAAAATATCGTTGACATAGCCGAATTTCCACGGCTCCGTCCCGAACGAGCGGGCGGCGTTCTGCCCGATGAGCAGGTTTTCGATCAGCCCTTCGCCCGACACGCAGAACTCATCCGGCATGACGTACCACGGACCGACCTTCAGTTTTCCCGAACGCACGAGCGCTTCGAGCCGCGCGCGGTTTTCGGGACGGATCTCAAGATAGTCTTCCAGCACGATCGTCTGCCCGTCCATCGAAAACTCCGGCACGGAGCCGTCTTCGAGCGAATCGAGCAGGCGGTCGAGCATTTCGACCAGATAATAACGGAAGCCCTGAAAGGGACGGTACCATTCGCGGTCCCAGTGAGAGCTGAGCTGGAATAAGATCGTTTTCATGAAACTGCCTTTCGGAGGAATCATTTCGCGTCGACCACTTTCAGATAGGATTCGATCGCGTTCTGGACCTGACCCTTCATGCCCTCGTAGTCCGAAACGAAGGAGGACGTCTTGCCCGTGATCGCGTTCATGACGAGATTCGACGAGTCGCCGAAGGTCATGATGCCGTTGAGGTCGTAGTAGGAGCTGTCGAAGATCATGTCAAGGATGGCGGACTGATCGGCGTCGGGCTCGCGCGCGACCTTCGCCTTGACGGTAACGTCGTACTGCGCGGCGCGGACGTATTTCCACGACAGATATGCCATCGCTTCGAGAATATTGCCGGTCATGTCGGGATCGCTGACCGTGACGGGGACCGATACGCCGCCGAGACACCACGGATTCGAGTACGTGTGGTAAGCGTCCTGATCCGCGTCGAGCTTCGGCATCGGCAGGATCACGTAGTCGTCGCTCATCGAGCGGAACGAAACGATGACGTGCGACATCGACGAAGCGGCGAACAGCGAGCGTCCCTCGGTGAACATATTGACGAAATAGTTGATATCCACCTCGCCCTTATGCGCGCAGGTATCGTAGACCGTGTTGGACGCGAGCAGCTTTGCCAGCCGCTCGATCAGAGACACCGACTTTTCGTTCGTGATGTCGACGCTGACACTGCTTCCCTTGACGGTGCAGAGCTTCTGCCCCGCGCCGACATAGTAGCCGACCGCGCCGACGCTCGACTCCATGACGAGTCCGAATTTATCGTCCTTGCCGTAAACGCCGTCGCCGTTGACGTCCGAGCCGGTCCCTTTCAGGTAAGCTTCGAGCTTGTCGAGCGTCCAGCCGCCGTCCAGCACGAGCTTTCCGACGTTCGTGACCTTGTAGTCCTCGGCGAGCTTCAAGTTCATCGCCATGACCTGACCGCCGAAATAGAACTGCGGCGTGATCGGACCGGTCGTGAAGAACATCGTGTCCTTCACGGTGAGGTTTTCGAGCGCCTGCTCGCACCACCACGGACGGTCGAGCTGCAAAGCCGACAGATCGAGCAGATTCATCGACAGATTTTTGAGCGCGAGATTCTTCTGGACCGCCGCCATCGTGCCGATGACGACCTGATAAGCGTCGTCGCCCGCCATCGCGGTCCTGGAAGCGTCGCCCTGCGGGTCCTTCGAGAGGATGGTTTCGATCTTAACGCCGAACAGCTCCTCGATCTCGCGGTCGCGGCGGTAAAGCGCGTCGTTGACCGGCTCGCCGGTCTCGGAATCGGACGCGAAGGTCTGACGCTCGGCGTGATACGGACCGAGCAGCGTGAAGGTCTTCCCCTCATAGCGCGGCAGATCGAGCCCTTCGAGATAATCGGTCGTGACCTCCTCAGTCACGGGTTCGGTCGTGTCGGAGGAAGACGGTTCGGCGGGGGAAACGGGCGCTTCCCCGCAGGAAGCCGCGAGCAGCGCGGTCAGGAGAAGCGTAAGAGCGGCGGATGAGCGTTTCATGAGACCCTTCCTTTCTTCTCTGCCGGACAGCGCGTTCTGCGCATGATCCGGAAATTTGATTTAAGGATAACATGAAACGCCCCTCAAGTCAAGAACCGTATGGGACCACTTTTCCGCGTCTCTGTCCCTGCGGGAAAATCCGATTGACAAACGGCGGGGTACATGATATAATGAAGGAAACTAAAAGGAGGGGGGTGTCCGCCGTGAAGCATATCAAGATCGAATATTCCGATATCGCCGTGACGTTCGGCGACTGCATCGTCTCGTTGAATCACGCGGGCTACGCCGAGCCGAACCGTGCGTGGAACGTGCTGCCCCATTCGCATACGCTGTTCGAGCTGCACTGCATCAGCAAAGGGCGCGGCTATCTCATCACGCCGTCGCAGAAATGCGAAATGCTTCCGGGGACCGTCTGTCTGACCGGACCGGGCGTGCGGCACGGGCAGACCTCCGAAGCCGAAGACGGCATGGACGAATACTGCCTGCGGTTCAGCGTCGAGCGAAAGCCCCGGAACGCGCCCGACCGCGACGAGAAAAAGCTGATCGAAGCGGTCATTGAAAGCCCGTTCTTTTTCACGGCGCAGGACCCGGCGGACGACGAATGCCTGTGGCGGCTGGCCGATGAGATCATCACCGAGACCTGCGCGGGCCGGACGGGCTTCCGGACGAAGGTGCGCGGTCTGTTCTGCGATCTGCTCGTGCGGCTGGGACGGCTCTGTCTCGGCGAGACGGAGGGCGAGATCGTCTACCCGCCGAAGCTGGAGGTCGGCGAGATCGACTTCGGGCCCCGGCTCGACACCTATCTTCTGTTCTACAACAGTCCCCGCAGCGTCGAGCAGATCACGTCGGAGCTTCACATCACGCGGCGGCATTTCAGCCGTCTGATGCGGCAGTATTACGACATGACCTATGCCGAAAAGATCAACCGCCTGCGCGTCGATTACGCGGCGCAGCTCCTCTGTGAGAGCAGCCGTCCGATCGGAGAGATCGCGTCGCTGGTCGGGTTCGGCACGGCGTCGCATTTTTCGCGCATTTTCCGTGAGATCACGGGCGTCACGCCCGCCGAATACCGCCGCCGCGGCGGATGAGCGGTCGAACGGTCACGCCGGTACGCCGGTCGAACGGTCGCGCCGGGGCGCATAAAAATCCGATCATTTCACCCGCACCCGCCTGACGTTCGCGTCAGACGGGTGCGGGTGTGTTTTTTCCGTTGTCCGGCTTCTCAGCCTTCGAGGTCCGCGCGGATCACGCCGTGCAGCTCCTCCCGGAAGTCCTTGATCCGCTCGTAGTTGTACCCTTTGAAGCCGTTTTTCATGTTGAGATACCGCGTCGCGTTCGTCAGCGCGATCACGTAAAGCTCGTCCTCCCGGTTCATGAAGAACGAACAGCCCGTGTGTCCGCAGTGACCGAAGCTCCCCGCCCTGAAGAGCTTTTCGGTCTGACGGTAACGCTCGTCCACGATGAGCCAGCCGAGCCCGCGCCCTTCCTCCACGTGATGCGGCAGAAGGTCGCGCTCCGCTTCGTCGTACAGGTACGGCGCGTAGAGCGCCGGGCTCTTCGCAAAAACAGCCTTCACATAGCGCTCGATATCGCCCGCCGACCAGAACGACGCGCCGTTGCCGCCGATCCCGCGCAGCGCATAGACGTTCTCGTCGTCCGCGCGGTATTCGCCGACCTCGGCTCTGCGCCAGCAGACCGCCGCGTCCGGCTCGTCGACCGCCGCGTTGAACTTCGAGCGCGTCAGCGAGAGCGCCGGTCTGATTCCCGTCTCGTAAAGCGCATCGAGCGGCGCGCCGTAGAGCTTTTCCGCAATGAAGCCGAGTAAGATATAGCCGTTGCAGGAATAAATGAAATCGCTCTCCGGCGCAAAGACGAGCGGGACAGACAGGATCGCTTCCGCTGCCGCAGCCCGTCCGCGGTCGCAGACCTCGCGCGAAAGATCCACGCGGCGGATGCCCGACGAGTGCGTCAGCAGCTGGCGGATCGTGATCTCCCGCTTTTCGGTCGGAACGCCGTCGAAGAAGCGGGGCAGCGTGTCGTCGAGCGACAGCTTCCCTTCCCCGACCGCGCGCAGGATGAGCGTTGCCGTCACCAGCACCTTGCCCATGCTCGCAATGTCGTAAAGCGTTCCCTCACCGCGTCCGGGCGAGTACAGCTCACAGCGCCCGCTTCCCTTCGAGACGATCAGCGAGTAGTCGCCGAGTCTTTTTTCTTCCATCGCGGCGTCAAGCCACGCCTTTGTTTTTGTCAGTTTCATAAAGTTCCTCCGTTCGGGTCAGTCAAACGAGACCAGCGTCTCGGTCAGTTTTGCGAGCAGTGCGCGGAACGATTCGATCTTGGAAGCATACCGCGACATCCAGTCCCTGTCGTTGCCCCGGATCGCGGAACGGAATCCGTCCGGAATGCCTTCCAGACCGCTGTTCTGAAACATTCTGCCGAAATCGTACATGATCGTGCCCTTGATGATATCGAACATCCGCGCCGTGTCGTCGTCCGACGTGTATTTGACCTTCATCGCCGTCTCAAAGAACGCGGGAGCGAGCGTGTAGTAGCTCTCCATCGCCATCGCTTCCATGACCGCCGAAGACAGATCCGCGTCCTTCGCGTCGGTCGGGATGCAGTACATCGCGCCCGTGAAGGCGGCGACGTTGCAGTAATCCTCCTGCGCTTCATCCCACTTCGGCGTGGGCAGGATGCCGTAATCGAAGTCCACATCGCGCAGCGTCGTACAGGCGAGATTGATATTCGCCAGCGCGAAGACCGCGCGTCCGTCGTGAAAGATCGTTTTGGCGACCGCTTCCTCGTCGTTGTACGCCGAATTGCCGACATGGAAGAAATCACAGAGCTTTCCGACCAGCTCGACCGTCTTTTCGCTTCCCCAGTCGTCCGAAATGACGAGGCTTCCGTCCGGCTGACGGTCCACGATGTTCAGACCGCAGCTGTAATAGAGGTTGTCAAAGCTCGTATAGCACGCCGCGACGCCGAAGAAATCGTCCTTGTCCTTCCTGTCGTTGGCGTTCAGGTCGGTGTAGATATCCTTCGCCATGTCAAAGAAAGCGTCCAGCGTCCATTTACCGCTGTCGACCAGCGCATAGGGCGCTTCGAGATGGTAGTCCGCCATCAGCTTTTTATTGAACAGGATGGCGAAGGAGTTGCCGAGCGTGTTGGTCGAGATGTCGCCCGACGCGAAGTAAAGGCGGTCCTGAATGCTCAGACAGTCGATAAGACTGTCCGACCACCACGGATAGGAAAAGTCGAGATATTTCGTGTCGAGCAGATTCGTCAGAAAGCCGCCCACCGACAGTGCCGCCGTCGACAGCGAATAGCCCGCGACGATATCGTATGCGCCGTCGCCCGCCAGCACGCTCGTGCGCACGCCGCTCTGAAAGATCTCACGGTTGTCGTAGGAGCCGGGCGATTCAAAGAAGTTCAGCTTCACGTTCAGCCGCTCCTCGACCGCCGTGTTGCGGGCGTAGAGCGCGTCGTCTACGATGTCGCCGGTCTGCTCGGCGAAGTAGTCCCCGACCGGCAGGTCCTTGTCGGTGTAGATCATCAGCTCCGCGCCGCCGAAATCGAGACCTTCGGGAATGCTTTCGAGCCGGGTCGTCTCGGTCGAAACGTCCGATTCGGGCGCTTCGGTCTCGCCGGTCGAAGCGGGAGTCGAGCCGCAAGAGGAAAACAGCGTCCCTGCCGCCAGAAGCAGGCAGATGACCTTAAAGGATCGTTTCATCATCATTTCTCCCTGATCGTATGAATTCGCCTCCCCGCACAAAGCGGTTCGCCGTCCTTTTCATTATAGCAGGAAAACAGGCCGATTGCAATAGGATTATTCTGCGAAACAGCACAAAACGGACATTATTTGCGGGCTTTTCCTTGCGTTTTGCGCGCCGGTGTGCTATACTGTTGTCAAACCGAACGCCGACGCGACGTACCGCCGCATTTCCGGCGCGAACCGAACGCCGACGCGACGTACCGCCGTCTTTCCGGCGCGAACTTTGTGCCATATATAAGGAGGACTTATCATGCAGGATCTGTTTCACGGATACGACTGGTCGGGCGTGAAGCTCTTAACCGTCCAGCGTGTCCGTCCCACGCCGCCATACCGCCCGTTTCACCGATACGGCGACACTCACTTCGCTCAACTCGGCTTCAAGCTGACCGGTAAGACCGATATCGTCTACGGCGGGAAATACCTGCCCTACCACGCCGGGTCCTTACTTTATCTTCCTAAAGAGACACACCCAGCCGTTCCCTACGACAAGACCTTCCCCGAACCGGGCGACGCGATCTGTCTGTTCTTTGACTCGGATCACCCGCTCCCGCCCGAAGCGATGCTCTTCCCGGCAGAAAAGCTCTCCCTGTCCGCCGAACCGTTCCGCAAGCTCCTGCACACATTCGAAAAATCGCTCTGCCGGAACAGCTTTCAGTGTACAGCGGCGCTTTATGAGCTGTTCGCCGGGATCGAGAGCGCACTCGACGGAGCAGAACGGGAGGATGCGGCGTTCTTCCGTCTGAGAGCAGCCGCGGAGTATATGGAACAGCATTTTTCGGACCTGTATCTCGATATCGAAGCGCTCGCCTCATCCGCGGGCATGACGCCCGACTATTTTCGGCACCAGTTCCGCCGCGTCTTCCGTGTGGGACCGCTCGGATACCTGAACCGCCTGCGGCTCGCCGAAGCGCAGAAGCTGCTGTCCGGGACCGCGCTTTCGGTCGGAGAGATCGCCGCGCGGTGCGGCTTTGCCGACGCCAACTATTTCAGCCGCTTTTTCCGTGAGAACATCGGGCAGACCCCGACCGGTTACCGCCGCCGATACAGCGGATGAGCCGCGCCTTTTTATTTGGTTTGCAAACTGTTCAGAAAAGCCGTCTTGACATTTTTGTGTCAGGGCAGTATAATAAACTGTTAGGATAATTTTCTGACGATCCAATCATTTTACCGGGAGAATTTTATGAAACGACGCCTTCTGCTTCTGCTTCTGACCCTGATCGCCGCCGCGCTTCTGCTTGTCGGCTGCACCGAGTCGTCCGGCGGACCCTCCGACACGGACGACATTCCGACCGGCGGCCTCGTTCCGCTCGACGGCTATGTCATCATGCGCTCCGACGTCGCGCCCAAAGACATCACGTCCTGCTCGCTCGATCTGCGCGCCGCCGTGGAGGAGACCTGCGGCAGCTCCGTCAGCATCGCCACCGACTTCGTAAAGCGCGGCGACCCCGTTCCGACCGACACGGCGGAGCTGGTCGTCGGCGCGACCAACCGCCGCGCTGCGGACGGTCTGCGTGCGAACGACTGGTCGGTCGCGCGCGAGGGAAACCGCGTCTATCTGCTCGGCGTCACCGCCGATTCGCTCGGCGGAGCGGTCTCGTTCTTCACCGAACATTTCCTCGCGCCGGGCGGCATGACGATCCCCGACGGCTATCGTTACGAGCATAAAGCCGAATACGCCGTCGATACCGTCCGCTTCGCCGCCAATGAGCCTGCTTCGTTCGGACTGTACGTCTCGGAAGCGAATCTCGCAAATAAACACGCCGAAGCGCTCGCGCTGCTTCTGACCGAAAAGACCGGGCGCGTCTCGGAGATCACCTCCGCCATGGCAAAGTCGAACATCATCTTCGCGTCGAGATCCGCCTCCATCCCGTCCGACAGCTGGGGCGTTGAGGTGAAGGACGGCGTGGTCTACGTCGTCGGCTCGACGGCGAAGAACATGAACCGCGCCGCAGCGTATCTCACCGGTCTTCTGTCGGACGCGAAGGGCGAGTTCGTCCTGACAAACGGCGTTCTGCACAGCGAAAGGGTGCCGACAAAGGAAGAATTCCTCTCCGAAAAGCGGCTCGTGATCTATGAGGAGTTCCCCGAAGCCGTCAGGCGGAACTACGACTACGACGTTTCGGTCACGATGGACGGGAAGACCTCTCCCCTGCCGGTCTACAACCACTGTATGCAGAACAGCGTCAAGACCCGTTCGATCGGCGGCGACCTCTGCCGCCGGTTCTCGACCTTCGCGTTCTCGGCAGGGACCGTCCGCGTGGACATTCAGGTCAAGTCGGATTTCGACGCCTATCTCGTCGGACCGTCCGGAAAGGGCTTCCGGCATGACTTCAAGGACGGCGTGATCTCGGTTTACCTCGATAAGCCGGATTACTTCTATATCATGCTCGACAACGACCTCAACACGATGCTGTCGGTCTTCGCCGACGAACCGGAGTACCCGGAGGATATCCCGGAGGCGGGCGAAAAGGTCATCATCGTGAATCCCGGCGAATGGTACGAGCCGGAGGGCGGCATCCTCGACCTGACCGGTCCCGGCTGGCAGATCTACGTCGCGCCCGGCGGCGTTCTGAACGCGCGTCAAGATCTCCGGCAATCAGGCGAAAGTCTTCGGTCACGGCGCGCTGATCGACCCGTTTGAAAACCTCTATGAGTACAACATCGAGGTCGGCGGCAGCGAAACGAACGGCTACTGCTTCTTCTTCATGTGGGGAACGGGAGGCTCGGTCGACGGCATCCACCTCCTCGATTCGCGCTCCTATAACTGCTGCGTCGGCGGCGCCGGCTCGACCGTGCGCAATGTGAAAGCGCTCTCCACGATGATGACCTCGGACGGTCTCATGATCGGACCCGATTCGCTCGCCGAGCATTGCTACCTTTACGTCGGCGACAACGCCATCGACTGGTCGGGCGACCGCGTGACCGTGCGCGATATCACCATCGGCACGACCTGCAAGGCGCTTTTCCCGCAGACCAACTCGTCGCTCACGTCGCTGGACAGCCTGTTTGAGAACATCTACGTCTTCCGCGTCGGCGAGGAAGTCATCTCGAACAACTGGAACCCGAAAAAGCTCAACATGACCACCTCGTTCACCGTTCGAGGTCTCGACTGCACCGACTGCACCTACGTCCCCTTCCTGTTCACCGCGCGCAACATGGGAACGAATCCGAAGGATATCACCCTCGAAAACGTCGTCATGCCCGCGCCGACCGGCAATACCGACCCGCACGTCACGAACACCGCGCCCGAAAAACGCTACCATCTGCGCTTCTATAACGCCGCCGGGACCGATATCGAAACGGGCGGCTACAACATTAAGCTGAAAAACCTCGTCGTCGCCGGAAAACAGATGACCGACTCCGACCTTGTGATACTGGACCGGAACCTCCTCGGAACCGTCGCCTATACAAACGACGGCTCGTTCAGGCCGCCTGTCAAAAACGAAAAGACGGTCAGCTGGAAGGCTCCCGGCAAGGTCTTCGTCGGCGCGCTCCAGGTGAACTTCAAGAACGCGCCCGTGACCGAAGGAAACGATACGCTCCTGCCCGCCGATGAGCTGGCGGTCCTTCTCCGCGTCGATTCCATCGCGTCCGACACGACGAAAAACGGCGTCGGATACGTCAAAGCCTCGACCCTCGCCGCAAAGGGCGCGGTCACAAAGACCGAAACGAAGGACGGCTCGCTCGTCCTCACGCCGAAATATAACGGCGAAAACCTGTTCCTTCCGGACAGCGGCGAGATCTCAGCCTTCACCGAATCGACCTGCTATCAGGTCGACCTCGTGGTGACGGAGGAAGACGGCGAGCTTGTCTACAACCTCAACAACATCGCCGCCGCCAACACCGGCATCACCCGCTTCTTCACGGACGAAGCGAAGATGTACGGCGCGGGCAGGTACCGGCTCTCGTTCGACGTGAAGAGCGCGAAGGCGGCGACCTTACAGGTCATCCGCCTGACCGAGACCGCTTCGGACAAGAAGACGATCGGCACGACGAACACATGGCAGAGCGTCTCGTTCAACTATGAGGTCGCGGAAAGCGACTTTGACGGCATGACGACCCTCGCCGTCCTGTCCGGCAATCCGAATTCCGAATCGTTCTCGCTCAAAAACATCAGGCTGATCAAGGTGGACTGAGCGCTTTCAGCGTAACGCCCCGGACACCTGTCAAATCGACAGGCGTCCGGGGCGTTTTCTTATTCAGCCGTCCGGCATGGGCGAATTGTCCGTTCCATTCGTTTTCCCGTTCTCCGACAGCCTGTCGGTTTTCGACCGGCTCCGAAGCTCGGCGGGCGTCACGCCGAACGTCCGCTTCACGTGACGGTAGAACAGCGTCTCCGACCGGTAGCCCGACGCGGACGCCGCCTCGCTGACCGGCAGCTCCGTTTCCCGTAACAGACACGCCGCCCGCTTCATCCGCGCTTCGATCACGTACTCCTTCACCGTCAGCGACGTCGCCCGCCGGAACAGCCGCTCGAAATAATCGACCGACAGATATGCCTCCGCCGCCAGCTCCGCGACGCTGATCGGCTCGGCAAGCCGCGCGTGGATCGTCCGCACCGCTCTCTGCACGACCTCGCCCGGCGCGCCGCACGGCAGAGCTTCCCCCGCCTTTTCAAGCGCCTCCAATAGGATCGCTTCGGCTGCGCACCGGATGCGGAACAGTCCGAGCGCCGTGCCGCGGTCCTTTTTCATGAAAGCGTCCCGCAGACGGTCGAACCTTTCCGAGACCCGCGCAAAGTCCTCCCCTTCAAAGCGGCAGACGAGCGGCGCGCCGCGTTCGGTCAGCGCCTTGGCCGCCTCGCCGGACAGCGCGGAAGGGATGAAGAAGAGCTTCCGCATCCCGACCTCGCTCACCTTCGTCGTCAGACGGTGGAAATCGTTCGGCGACAGCAGCGCGAGCGAGCCGACCGTCATCGGACAGCACACGCCGTTGATCGTGTTGGACGCGCTCCCCTTCACATAGAATTCCAGCTCATAGTATTCGTGCCAGTGGAGCATTGAAACACAGCGTTCCCCCGTGCCGATATCCGAAAACGTGTTGTAGCGGATCTCGATATCCGAATCGTGGTTGACCCACGGCTGAAGCCGGACGCTTTCCAAGAAAATCACCCCCTGAACAGTCGGCTCAGTACAGCCCTCTTTTCTGTTAAGTATAGCATATCCGCCCTCTTTCGTCAAGGGGACGCCGCGCCGGGCGGCAGATCCGGTCGGAAAAGTGCAGTCGAAAGCCGGATTTCTCCATTGTTTCCCGAAAACCGCTCTGCTATAATAAAGACAGTCCACAAAATCATCCCATCAAAGGAGCCCCCATGTCCGAACCGATCTCTCATCCCTCCGGGCGTCCGGTGACAGACTTTCTGCCTGCCGGGACCTCGCCCGAAACACCCCTTACCGAAGCGCTCCGGCGCGCGCTTGACGTCTGTGCCGCCGACGGCGTGCCGCTCGTTTTTCCGCCCGGACTGTACAGGTCCGGTCCGCTTCATCTGCCCGACGGGCTAAACTGCCGCCTTGAACGCGGGGCAAGGCTCGTCTATGTTCCCGAAGAGACCGCGCCGCTTTCGTATGCGCACCCCGAAATGGGACCGGTCACGTCCTTTCTCTGGTCGATCGGCGGACGGGACATCACGCTGTGCGGCGAAGGAACGGTCGATTTTTCGGGAAACTTCTGGTATCCGCCCGACGCGCCGTCCGACGGTCTGCCGGACGGACTGTTCCGAAAGGATCCGGCGAGACTCAATCAGCCGGTCTTCTTTCATGAATGCCGGAACATCCGCGTCGAAGGGCTGACTTTCCTGAACTCTCCCTGCTGGACGCTGACCTTTTCGCTGTCGGAACACATTGCCGTGCGCGGGCTGACCATCCGCAACAGCCGCCGCATCCCGAACGCGGACGGCGTTCATCTCACCGCCTGCTCGGACGTTTTCATTGAAAACTGCGATATTTCGGGCGGCGACGACGCGGTGGCGCTGACCTGCATCACGAAGCGGGACAGTCTGAACCGGAACGTCACCGTAAAGAACTGCCGCCTTGTCTCGTCGTCCGCCGGACTGCGCATCGGTCACAGCGCCGAAAACGTGCTGGCTGAGCATCTGACCATCGCCGACTCGAACCGGGGCGTGGGCGTTTTCACGTCGCCCGGCTCGACCATGCGCCGCATCGTTCTGCGGGACGTGAACGTCTCGACCCGTCCCTTCCCGCCCGGCTGGTGGGGCAACGCGGAAGCGCTCGTCATCGCCGCCGTCCCGCCCGACAGTCTCATCGAGGATATCCTCGTCGAGCGCTTCGCGGCGGATTCGGCGAACGGCGTGATCGTGCGCGGCGTAGAGCGCGTGTCGGACGGTCAGCCGACGATCCGACAGCTTGCCGTGCGCTCCCTCTCGCTGACGCTTCGCGGACGCGCCAGCGGAAATGACAGTGACAATGACAGCGGTAACGACAGCGGCAGATGGCAAGGCGTATGCCGTCCGCAGCTCGACCTTCGCCCCTATGAAAACGCGCCGTTCCCCGGCCGCGCGGAGCTTTTCGTGACCGGCGCGAAGGACGCTTCGTTCGCGGACGTTTCGGTCCGGGAACAGAACGACTGACGGTTTTCCCCGTCCGGCAGTTCGTCCAACTGACATTTTTCCCCGGCTGACTATCCATCCTGACTGCCGTTTTTCCGTCCGGCAGACCCATTTCGACTGACAAAGGAGAATTCTCATGAAAAAACAGCTTCTTTCCCTGATGCTTGCTTCGCTCATCGCCGGTTCGGTCTCGTGCGGAGATACGCCGAAAGCTCCGGCAGAAGGGTCGGACGCTTCGGCTTCGACCGACCCGGCTGTTCCCGAAACGACCGCCTACGCGCCCGAAGTCCGCGATTTCGGCGGAGCCGTCTTCCGCGTCATCGGCACGAACGGCGCGATGGACAACTTCCCCGGCGGCGAAATGACCGGCGACGCGATCAACGACACGCTGATCGAACGCGGCCTCGCCGTCGAAACGGCGTATAACATCGCCATCGAATACGTCGTGCAGGGCAGCGGGACCTGTACGACCACCTTCCGAAACAGCGTTCTTGCCGACGAAAAGGAGTACGACCTGCTCGTCGACGCGGGTACGCAGATCGCCAAGATCACGTCGGACGGCGTGCTTGCGGACATCGCGTCCCTGCCTTATCTGAAGCTCGACAGCACGCACTGGAGCCGCCTGACCGCCGAAAGCTGCCGCGTCAATGGCAAGCTGTGGTTCCTCTGCGGCGATATCATGCCGGTCATCTACACGATCCCGAGCTGCCTTTACCTGAACACCGCCCTCGCCGCCGACTACGGCGTCAAGCCGGACGACGTGTTCGGCGAGGTGCTTGACGGCACGTGGACCTTCGATTCGCTGCTCGCGCTGACGAAGGACGTGGACCGCGACCTGAACGGCGACGGAAAGCTCGACCCCGATCACGATCTGGTCGGCTACCTCACCGAAAGCGGCTCGCTTCCGGCGGGACTGCTGACCGTCGCCGCCGGCATGACGCTCTGCGGCAGCGACGCGGCGGGCGGACTTCACGTTGACCTCGTGAACGAAAAAACGCTCGCCTTCGCCGAAAAGATAAGACCCCTCACCTCGCTCCCGCACGGCGGCGGCACGGCGTTCCACGACGTGTTCACGTCCGGGCGCGCGCTGTTCTGCCAGCACTACACGAGCAGCTCGTTCACCCGCTACCGCGGCATGAAGGACGATTTTGCGATCCTCCCCATCCCGAAATACGACGCAGAGCAGGAGAGCTACCGCATCCTGATGAACCCGTGGGGCGCGGCGTTCACCGCTTTCCCGTCGAACGGCGACCCCGAAAAGCTCGGACTGATCGCCGAAGCGCTCGCCTTCGCGTCCCGGCGCGACCTGCGCCCGGTCGTCTATGAGCAGGCGTTCAAGCAGAAGGGCGCGCGCGACGACGTGAGCGCCGGAATGCTCGACCTGATCTTCGACAATCTCTACCTTGACAACAACGCCGTGTACGATTTCGGCGGCTCGGTGACGGCGCTCTCGGACTTCTACTTCGCCGGAAAGCCGCTCGCGTCGGCATACGCCGCGATCGAAAGCCGGATCGAAGCGGACATCGCCCGCCTGACCGCAGAATAACGAAACGCTC
>JAZRXB010000082.1:0-10824 GCA_045600005.1 Eubacteriales bacterium
ATCAAGGCTGTCGAGAAGTTTGACTATACCAAGGGCTTCAAGTTCTCCACATATGCGACGTGGTGGATCAGGCAGGCGATAACCCGCGCCATCGCCGACCAGGCGCGCACCATCCGCATCCCGGTACACATGGTCGAGACGATCCACAAGGTCTCCCGCTACTCCCGTCAGCTTTTGCAGGAATACGGCAGAGAAGCGTCCGCCGAGGAGATCGCGGAAAAGATGGGGACCAGCCCCGAAAAGGTCCGCGAGATCATGAAGATCGCGCAGGATCCCGTCTCGCTCGAGACCCCGATCGGCGAGGAGGAGGACAGCCATCTGGGCGACTTCATCCCGGACGACGATTCGCCCGCGCCTGCGGAAGCAGCCTCCTACGCGCTGCTGCGCGAACAGCTCAACGAGGTGCTTCACACGCTGACGCCCCGTGAGGAGCACGTCCTCAAGCTCCGCTTCGGTCTGGACGACGGCAGGACCCGCACGCTGGAGGAGGTCGGCAAGGAATTCAACATCACCCGCGAGCGCATCCGTCAGATCGAAGCCAAGGCGCTGCGCAAGCTGCGTCATCCCAGCCGCTCGAAGCGTCTCAAGGATTACCTCGACTGATCCCGCCGCCTCTGACGGGCGTAAAAACGGCTTCCGACGAAAAAATCGTCGGATTGCCCGATAATCGGCATGAATTACAAATAATTTCGGACGGAATTGTTAAATACCCACATTGATTTTATATGAAGTGCCAAATTATCAGGAATCTGTTTGGTACAAATATACGAATATTTTGCGATTTTATCCCATGCCGAACCGTCAGACGGGTAATTCTGAAAGGTTTTCCGGAAAAATAATCTTGACATATCGGCTATTATAGTGTACAATAAATAAGGTATATTTTCTGATAACAATCGGGAGGAACGATCGAATGAAAAGACGCATGATAAGCATGGCCCTCAGTCTGCTTATGATTCTCACCGCCTTCGCAGCTACGTCCTGCGGCGATGAAGTGGACCCCAATACCCTCGAACTCGGCGACGACGCAACCGCCATGACCCTGACCATTTACGGCATCAAGGAAAAAGGCACGACGGACGAAGCGATCGCGCTCGTTCAGGAAGCCATGAGCAGCATTACCGAAGCGCAGTTCAACACCGCGATCCGTCTGATGCTCTATACGGAAGCTGAATACGACAAGGTCCTCGAAGCAAAGATGGACGAGATCCAGGCGCAGCTCGACCGTGAAGCGGAAGAGCTCGCCGCAAAGAAGGCTGCCGAAAAGGAAGCCAAGAAGAACAATACTGCCGTTACCACCGCAGTGGAGTCGACCGAGGAAGTCACCTCCGAGCTTGCCGACGAGACCATCGTCAACGAATACGGTCTGATCGAGACCAAGTATCCGGAAGTTGAGGATACTCAGCTCGATA
Organism: Eubacteriales bacterium; assembly: GCA_045600005.1. Classification (GTDB taxonomy): domain Bacteria; phylum Bacillota; class Clostridia; order Oscillospirales; family CAG-272; genus Flemingiibacterium. Next base: position 1,413 of record JAZRXB010000082.1, read on the forward strand.
TCTTCCTGATGACCGATTATGAAATGCTGAAGAAGTACAACAAGAAGGGCGTTCTGACTCCGCTCGACGAGCAGATCTCCTCCACTTCCAAGCTCTTGAAATCCTATATCCATCCGACCTTCCTCACCGCAGGCAAGGCAGGCGGCAAGCAGACGGTTGCCATCCCCAACAACCAGCCGATCGGCGAATATACTTTCCTGCTTCTGAACAAGTCGCTGATGGATAAGTATTACTACGACGCTGACGATATCAAGACCTTCAACGACTGCAAGGATTTCATCATCGACGTCGGCTCGAACGACAGCAGCACCTACAAGCCTTTCATGGGCGACATTTCTCCCGTCAACCTGAAGTACTACTCTCTCGACGGCTCCAAGTCGGTCATCGCTTCGATGCCTGATCCGAGCGCAGTCAAGGGCGAAGACGTTCAGCCGAAGAACATCATCGCAAACGCAAATTACAGAGAATACATGAAGGTCTACACGCTGCTCAAGTCCAACAACTGGATCGGCGCTGACACCATCAAGGCCGGCGACAAGTTCGGCGTAGGCATCATCAAGGGCACGAAGGCGGATGTGGAAGCGTTTGAAAACGATTACTACATCAACGTTCTCCAGAACCCGCAGGCTACCACCGACAACGTCTACAACGGTATGTTCGCAGTTTCCAAGTATACCAAGAGCGTTCCGAGAGCAATGGAGATCATCACCTACCTCAACACGAAGGCTGATCTGCGCAACATCTTCGCTTACGGCGTTGAAGGCGTCCACTGGGAACTCGACAAGGACGGCGTCGTCAAAACCCTCAGCAAGGATTATAAGATGAAGCTCGAATACACCGGCAACGAATTCCTGCTCTATCCGCCGGAAGGCACGACTCCCGACGTCTGGGATATCGCAATGGCGCAGAACCTTGACAGCGTAATGAGCCCGTTCTTCGGCTTCGATCTCGACTTCAGCGAGTACGGCGCAGACGAAGAGTTGCCGGTCGACCTCGACCTGTTCGGGCCGGTCAAGACCTTCAGCGAAAACTGGTTCAAGACGGTCGAATCGCAGACCTACGATACGATCGAGAGCTTCCTCGACGAACAGTGGTCGGCAATCGACAGCAACGAGGATATCACCGCTCTGATCTCTGTCGAGAACGACAACCCGAAGACTCTCGGCAAATATTATGCAAAGGTAGCCGGCTGATCGAAGGATCGGTCCGACAAAGAAGACGCCGCTCAGCGGCGTCTTCTTGTATCATGAGAAAAGAGGAAAAGATATGTCATTTCATCACTATATGCCGGTCGAACTGATCTCCGGCGACGAAGCGGTCAGATCGAACGCCGCGAAATTCGCGCTCGGAAAAAAAGCCGTGATCGTCACCGGCCGCAGCTCGGCGAAAAAATCCGGTGCGCTCGACGATGTGACGGCAGTGCTGGCAGAGCTGGGCGTCGAATGGGTCGTCTACGACCGTATCATGGAGAATCCGCTCGTTTCGGTCTGCTATGAGGGCGGCTGCTTTGCAAGAGAAAACGGCGCGGACTTTGTGATCGGCATCGGCGGCGGATCTCCGCTCGACGCGGCGAAGGTCATCGCAGCTTATGCTGCCGATCCCGAACTGGACGCGATGGATATCTATTCCGCCAAGCTGACGAAGGTCCTGCCGATCATCGCCATTCCGACGACCTCCGGTACCGGAAGCGAAGCCAACCCGGTTTCGGTCATGACGATCGACGGCAAAAACGTGAAAAAATCGGTCAAATCGCCGCTCTCCTTCCCGAAGTATGCTTTCCTTGACCCGAAATACACGGCGTCGCTGAACAACAAATACACGGTTTCGACCGCGCTGGACGCTTTCTGCCACTGCGCGGAATCCTATCTGTCTCCGAAATCGTCCGAGGTCTCGCGGATGTTCGCACTCCACGGCGCGAAGAAGCTGTATGACACGCTGGCGAAGATCGAAGCGCTCGGCGAAAACGCTTCGCTCGAAGCGCTGAAACCCTTCCGCTACGATCTGATGACCGGCGCCTGCGCGGGCGGCGTCGCCATCAACACGACCGGCACAGGCTTTAATCATCCGCTCGGATACAATCTGACGCTGTATCACGGCGTGCCGCACGGAAGCGCCTGCGGCGCGTTCATGGGCGAGTATTTCGCATACAATCTGAAAACCGCTGAGGGCGAAAAGCTGATCGGCGAGCTGTGCGCATGGCTCGGTCAGACGCCGGAGAAGGTCGCGGCGGATATCGTGAAGTGGTCGAACGTCTCCTATCGGTTTGACGACAAGACCATCGAGCAGTATATCGAGAACGTCAAAGGCGCGGGCAACTACAAGAACAGCCCGTATGTCATCAACGTCGACGAAATGCGCGCGATCTACAAAAAGCTGTTTCAATGAAAATACGCCGCTGACTGTCCTTCACGCAGTCAAGCGCCGGTTCTGAAAAAAGAGGACGCCGATTTTGAGATCGGCGTCCTTTTTTGATCAGCGGTTATTCAGCTTTGTGCAGTTTTTCGAGCTTCGCTTCGATCATGCTCCTGTTCGCTTCGTAGGTCGAGGCGATCGTTTTGTTTCGGACCGCTTCCTCCAGCATTTCACGAACGCCGGCGCCGGCAATGTAGGTGATGTCGTATTTTTTCGTTGCGAAGATCAGATCGAGCATTTCAACGTCTTCCTCGGATTCGAGACGCTTGTATTTCAGGGTGACGTCATAATATGCGTTGACAAGAGGTTCATGGGACAGATAGGTGAAGTATTCGAGCAGAATGTCGGTCTTCTCGATATCCGCCGCATTGGCGGGGATCGACCAGCCGACGCTGTACTCGTCGACCAGATGATAATAGTTCTCCTGAGATTCATCCATTTTCGGCATGGGCAGGATACCGTAGGAGGATTTCATATTGGAAAACTCCTTGGCGACGCTGGCAGAACCTTCCAGAAAAAGGAAATGATCCGTCGTGAAATAGGAACGGACAAATGCGTACAGATTCGGATAGCCGGAGGTATCCTTTCCGGAAGAAGCGGAAGCATAGGAAATGGTGTTCACCGCGTCGCTGAGCAGGTCGGCGACTTTATCAAAGCCCTCGACAAACCGGTCGTCAAGCGGCGCAAGGTAGGGATATCCGTCCTTATCCCGCATCGTGAGGTCAAGTCCGAAGCCGCTCAGCAGACGGTACGGAACCTGCCAGAGAAAACCGTATTGGTCGTCAATGTCATACGAGCCGTCGCCGTTCAGGTCCTGCGAGGACATTCGGATCATTTCAAGCATTTTATCAAAGGTCCATTTTCCGTCGGCGGCGATCGCATACGGCGCTTCGATCCCGTAACGGTTCATCAGTTCCTTGTTGAAATACATGAAATAGGCGCCGTTGGAAGCGCTCAGGCTGAAATCGCCGATCATCATGGGAAGCTGATCGCCGATCGAAAGGTCACGGGCCGCGTTCGCATCCCACCACGGCTCGTCGAAGCTGATATAGTTCAGCTGATTCCAGTCGTAGAAATATCCCTCGGTGCAGGCAGGGAACATTTCAAACATACGATCTCCGCAGAGATCGAATTCCACGCTGTCCGCAAGGATCTCCTTTTTTGCGGTCGTAATGGGCGAAACGTCGGGACGAGGTTCGAGCGTTGCTCCGAATTTCGCTTCCAGCGCAAGATTCCGGTTGAAAACTGCGTCGTTGATGACGTCTCCGTTCAGCTCCTGCACCCAGATATCCGTGACGTTGTAGGCATGAGCGTCGTATCGGTACAGGATCGTGAGCGTTTTACCGGTATAATCCACATCGGGAAGGATGGGTTCAGGGTCTTTGACGGTGGTTTCTTCCGCGGCTGTCGTTTCGCCGACAACCGGTTCGGCGGGAGGTTCGCTGCCGCAGCCGGTGCAGAGGGAAACAGAAGCGATAAGAAGCGCAGATAATCGGGTCAGATGCTTCATGATGGGATACCTCTTTCTCAGAATTTTGATTTCGCACAGGGAAACGCTGATTCAATATTCAGCGTTTCCATAGGGATACGCGGATCAAATCGGGATTTCGGCAAAAAATGCTGGAATATATGGCATTATTTGCCGAAATCAACCTTATTCAGCGTTTCCCTAAAAACGGTTCATATTGGAATCAAGCCATTTCTGATGCAGTCCCGCGTAGATCTCCTCCGGTATCTCCGGCCGTTCGGTGCTGCACGTCGGGATCAGCTGATCGCCCGCCTTTTTCGGATCGGTGCAGCGGTTGTCGTGCCGGTACCGTTCCCGCACGGCAGGGTCGCGGAAATCGGGGACCTGCATCGGTACTCCGCCTGCCAGAATGGAAAAATACGCAAAGATTCCGGGCAGCGCCATGTCGAGCGCTTCATAAATGTCGATCACATCCGCGTTTTTGCTGCCGCGCAGCTTTTCGACGGCGTTCCACATGGAATAATAGTCGCTGCCGCCGTGACCGTAGCCGGCTGCCTTTTCGGTCAGCCCGTCGCGCGGCGGATAATTTTTCTTTTCGGTATTGTCGGGCGTACCGTAGGCGGCGGTCACGCGGTCGACGTTGTAATAGATCCGGGATATGTCGTCCGCACCCGTATCCTCCCGCGCGCTTTCCAGTCTGCCCTTGGAGCCGTATACGCAGTACCAGATGGAATCCTTATATAATCCGCCGTGAACGCTGCGCACCATCGCGCCGTTTTCCAGACGCACCATTTCAATACCGTAGGAGGGGGACTTTTTCCCCATCCGCAGCGAGCGGTCGCTGTACGGCGGCTCGAAGCCCGTTACCTCGACCGGACGCATTCCCGTGATGTGGATCAACGGACCGAGGGAATGCGTGCAGTAATAGGTGGAAAACATATTGTTCCGCCAGTGATCGGGAGAACCGAAGGTAAGCCCCGGCCATTTTGCTTCGCAGTTATGGATATACTCGCCCTCGCCGTACTCGAATTCTCCGATAACGCCCGCACGGTACAGCCGCTTCATCTCAAGCGGAGCGGGCATATAGCAGTAATTTTCAAGGTACAGATAGGTAAGTCCGGTTTCTTCGATGGTTTCGATCAGCTCGACCGCTTCGGCGCAGGTCTGCACCGGCAGGACCTCGCTGATGACGTGTTTCCCCGCCCGCAGGGCTTTGACGGCGAAGGGCGCGTGCTCCGTGGCGTAGTTGGCGAGAACGACCACATCGAAATCGCGTTTCAGAAACTCATCATAGGAGGTATCGTAGGTAATGCCGTCTCCGTGCTTCTTTCGCGCTTCATTCAGCCCGTGTTCCCAGTTGTCGCAGATCGCCGTCACGACGGCGTGACCGGAGCGCTCGCAGTAGCCGATCATGGATTCGCCGCGGCGGACGCCGATCACGCCGATTCTGATTTTAGTCGTTTCGGAAAATTCCGTATGCATGAAATGATTCCGTCCTTTCAAAGCATTTTGGATCGTGCATTCAGTATAGCAGAACCTGTGTGAAAATAAAATGGAAATATTCCATAAAAATATGGAAATCATTCGGACTGCGGTTGACAGACGGCGATTTTTCCGGTATAATCAGGATAATGCCGCAGAAAGGAAAAGGAATACCGTGAAAGAATCGAATGTCTGCCGGTTTGTCCCGACGTATCGGGACAATTCCGATCTGAATATCCTCAATTTTGTCTATGAAAAACAGGCGGACTTTCGGGAGATGAAGACAGCCTCCGCCTTCGCTCTGCACTATGTGGTGCGCGGAAAGGGCGTCTTTCATACCGAGCGCGGCGATTTTCCGCTGTGCGCGGGAAGCCTGTTTCTGATCGTTCCGATCAAACGCTATCGGATCGAGGATGTCGAAGACCTCGAATACATCTATATCACCTTTGTCGGCAAACGCGCCTATTTTCTGGTGGAGCGGACGCCGTTTTCATTGGAGGATCCGGTATCCTATGGGTATGGAGAGGTCGCGGAGCTGTGGGAAAGGGCGGTTCTGAACAGCAGTGTTCCGGGACTTGATCTGGCGGCGGAGGGCGTGCTTCTCTATACCTTTTCCCGCGTCTGCGCTTCGCTTGAAGCGGCGTCCCGGTCAAAGGAGGACAGCGGCTGGATCATGCAGATCAAAAATTATGTCGATCATCATTTTATCGAAAGCGACCTGACATTGCAGTCGGTCAGCGAGAAGTATTCCTACGATTACCGCTATGTGTCCGATGTGTTCAAAAAGACCGTGGGCGTCAGCTTCACCCGATATCTCAATCAGCTGAGACTTGACAGTGCGCGCCACCTGATGGACTCCGGATTCCGCAGCGTCAAGGAAGCGGCGCTGCTTTCCGGGTATACGGACGCGCTTTATTTCTCCAAGCTGTTCCGGCAGTGTTACGGGGTGTCCCCAAGGGAATATCTGAAAGGGATGGAATGAACGCCTTTCCTTCGATGGACAGAAAAAGGACCGGCATATCCGGGAAGAAAACCAGAATATGCCGGTTCTTTGCATTGGAAAAACTGTGCTGGCTGGAGCTGTTTGTCTGCCCGGTTTTCCTGTCAAAACGAAGGAAAACCGCTTTCAGCCCTGTCTCAGCCCATGTTTTCAGGAAGCTGTCTGCCGCCTAAAATGTGGAAGTGCAGGTGCCTGACCGACTGGCAGGCGTCGGGACCGCAGTTGGTGATGACGCGGTAGCCGTTCGTGAGCCCCGCTTCGGCGGCGATCTTCGGAATGACCGTGAAAATCTTGGCGGCGATCGCCGCGTTTTCGGCGTTGATCCCATCGACGGACGGGATGTGGGTCTTCGGGATGACGAGAATGTGAACCGGCGCCTGCGGGTTGATGTCGTAGAATGCGAGAAGATCGTCGTCCTCGTATGCCTTTTTCGACGGGATCTCACCGGCGGCGATTTTGCAGAAAATGCAGTCCATAGGAATCTCCTCTTCAATTAAAAAGATGTTATCAATATTATACACCATCGAAGTGAATAATGCAAGCCCTGAGACGAAAGAAAAATTCTGCTTTTTTTTCGCGCCAAAAGCGGTTTTGCACGTTGACAAGCGCGGGATTGTGGGGTATAATAATAGCGGAGGGCTGTTTCAAACAGCTCACGGCAACCTCAAAATGATAAAGGAGACAGTAAAAATGAAGGTAACGAAAGAATCCATTATCGGTGAAGTTCTCGATGCGGCTCCCGAAACCGCGAAATTCTTCCTTGCGATCGGTATGCACTGCCTCGGCTGCCCGTCCGCACGCGGCGAGAGCATTGAAATGGCGTGCGAGGTCCACGGGACCGACGCTGACAAGCTGGTAAGCGAGATCAACGCTTTTCTGGCGAAATAACGGCTCAGACAAACCGGCGCGCAAGCGTCGGTTTGTCTGAATACAGGTAACAACATGAAAACGGAAATCCGTCTCGGCGCACGGCTCGCGGCGGCGGCTTCGATGGTCGGAGACGGGACTGCCGCCGATATCGGGACCGATCACGCTTACCTGCCGGTTTTTCTCAGCCTGACCCGCGGCATGAAGACGCTCGCTTCGGATATCGGCGAAGGACCCTGCCGCGCCGCGCGGGAACACGTCGAAGCGGCGGGAGCAGCCGGTCTCGTTTCGGTCGTCTGCCGACCGGGACTTGACGGGATCGAAGCCTTCACGCCGGACAATATCGTGATCGCCGGAATGGGCGGCGAACTGATCGCGTCGATCCTCGACGCTTCGGACTATCCGAAGACGTCGCGCTGCCGTCTCGTACTCCAGCCGATGTCGATGCAGGACGTCCTTCGCGCCTATCTGTACCGAAACGGGTACTGCATCGACGAAGAACGGGTCGTGAAGGACGAAGGAAAGTTCTATCAGCTCATCGCCGCGCATTTCGACGGATGTGAGCGGACGGCGGACGAACTGACGCTCCGTCTCGGACCCGAAAACCTTGCCCGCGTGAAAAATCAGCCGACTGCGGACGATCTCGGATGGCTGCATTTTCTGAAAAACGCCGCTGAGCGCAGAGTGCGCGGACGCGCCGCCGCCGTGTCGGAGGTATCCGGTCAGGCGGAGGACCTCGCGTTTCTCAAAGCGCTCGAACCAATACTGAACGGGGGACAACTCAATGCCGACCATTGATGAAATCTATCAATTTCTGTCCGGAAAATTTCCGGAGGAGCTTTGCTGTGAATGGGACAACGACGGTCTGATGCTCGCGCCCGACCCGAACCGCGAGGTCATCCGCATTCTCTGCGCGCTCGATGTGACCGACGATACCGTCGACTATGCGATAAACAACGACTACGATCTGATCATTTCGCACCATCCGATGATCTTCAGACCGATCAAAGGGCTTAACTACAACGACCCGGTCAGCCGCCGCGTTTTCCGGCTTTTGAAGCACGACATTGCCGTCATGTCCTTCCACACCCGGCTGGACGCGGGAGCAGGCGGCGTCAACGATGTGTTCGCAAAGCTATTGGGGCTTACCGACGTGACGCCGTTCGGCGTTGACGGGGAAATGATCGGACGCATCGGCACGCTTCCCGCCGAGGAAGATATCACGGAGTTTGCCGTCAACATCAAAAAGCTGCTGCACGCAGAGCGCATCCTCTATTCCAAAGGCAGCGGGACGGTCCATCGCGTCGCGGTCTGCGGCGGCGACGGAAAGGATTTCGTCAAGGCGGCAAAGGCGGCGGGCGCGGATTCCTACGTGACCGGTCAGCTGTCCTACAACATCATGGCGGATTCGGGCGATTACGGGCTGAATCTGTTTGAAGCCGGACACTTCCAGACGGAGGATTTTGTCTGCGGCTATCTGACGCTGCTGCTGCTCCGTCAGTACACGCAGGTCAAGACGGGTTATTACAGCAGCAACCGCGTGATGTGCGTATGACCGGCTATAACTGCATCATGGTCTATTCGCCCGACAGAGAGAAGATCCTCCTGTGCAGACGTGTGAAGGAGCCGTATCTCGGACTGTATAATTTTGTCGGCGGACACATCGAGCAGGGCGAGACCGGCGAGGACGCCGCCTATCGCGAGCTTTTCGAGGAGACCGGGATCGCACGGCGGCAGATCGGATTAAAGCATCTGATGGATTTTACCTATTATAATCAGGACTGCTTTGTCGAGGTCTGGTGCGGACGGCTGCGGGAAGCTGTCGAAGTGAAGGGCGATGAAAATCCGCTTGTCTGGTCCGCGCTCGACTGCGATTTCTTCGATCAGACGCGCTTTGCCGGAGAAGGCAACATGGGGCATATGATCGAACAGATAAGGCAGTTCGGAGACGGCTATCTTGAATAAAAACAGTCGATTGTTTAATGCTTTGAGATAACAAACGTTATAAAAAAATCCGTTTTTATGTCGGCTTTCCCGACATAAAGACACCTCTAAGGCGAGCCGGGGCGAGCCCCCGCGCCGATATTGGGGATAGCTGACAAAATAAATTTTGTCAGCAACGATAAGCGCGGGTACCGATTGTAAAACGAAGTTTTACATTCGACTATTGAATAAAAATTAAG
>JAZRXB010000083.1:0-11003 GCA_045600005.1 Eubacteriales bacterium
CCGCACGGCGACGCGGCGATCTATGAGACGCTCGTCCGCCTCACGCGCGGCAACGAATCGCTCCTGCACCCGTTCATCGACTCGAAGGGCAGCTTCGGAAAGCAATACAGCCGCGACATGGCTTACGCCGCGTCGCGTTACACTGAGGTCAAGCTCGACCCGTTCTGCGCCGAGCTGTTCCGCGGCATCGACCACGACGCGGTCGATCTCGTCGACAACTACGACGCGACGATGAAGGAGCCGGTCCTTCTGCCGACGACCTTCCCGAACGTCCTGCTGTCGCCGAACCTCGGCATCGCCGTCGGCATGACGAGCAGCATCTGCCCGTTCAACCTCGCCGAGCTCTGCGACGGCACGATCCAGCTGCTCCGTCACCCGAACACGACGCTCGACGAGCTGATGGACATCCTGCGCGCGCCCGATTTTCCCGGCGGCGCGTATTTACTGTACGACCGCGACCGGCTGCGCGAGATCTACCGCACCGGACGCGGCAGCTTCGCTCTGCGCGCGCGCTGGTCCTACGACAAAAAGGACAACTGCATCGACATCACGCAGATCCCGTATTCCACGTCGATCGAGCTGATCATGAACCGCATCTCCGACATGGTGAAGGAAGGAAAGCTCAAGGAGATCACCGATTTCCGCGACGAGATCGACCTTTCGGGTCTGCGGCTGACGCTCGACCTGCGCCGCGGGACCGACCCGGACAAGCTGATGGCGCGGCTTTTCAAGACGACGCCGCTCGAAGACAATTTCGCGTGCAATTTCAACGTCCTGATCGACGGAACGCCGAAGCTGCTCGGCGTGATGGACATCCTGTCGGAGTGGATCCGGTTCCGCATCGGCTGCGTGCGCCGCGAGCTGACCTTTGAGCTGGGCAAAAAGAAGGACAAGCTGCACCTTCTGATCGGTCTCGGCAAGATTTTGCTCGACATCGACAAGGCGATCCGCATCGTCCGCGAGACCGAAAAGGAAGCCGACGTCGTGCCGAACCTGATGGAAGGCTTCCAGATCGACGAGATCCAGGCGGAATACATCGCCGAGATCAAGCTGCGCTATCTCAACCGCGAATATATCATCGACCGCATCCGTGAGATCGAAGCGCTCCAGCGCGAGATCGCGGAGCTGGAGGACAAGATCGGCGACGAGCTGAAGATCAAGCGCCACATCGCCGACGAATTGAAGGAGATCAGGAAAAAGTACGGCAAGCCGCGCATGACACAGATCCTTGACGTGAGCGAGTGCGCCGACGAGCCGGAGGAGGAGCCGGTCGAGGACTATCCCGTCCACGTGTTCCTCACGCGCGAGGGATATTTCAAGAAGATCACGCCGCAGTCGCTTCGCGCGAGCCAGCAGAATCACGCCGACGAGCAGAAGCTCAAGGACGGCGACGCGGTCGTTCTGACCGAGGAAACGACGAACGCGGCGGAATTATTGTTCTTCACCGACCGCGCTCAGTGCTACAAGGCGAAGCTCGACGACTTCGACCAGCTCAAGGTGTCGCAGCTCGGCGACTACATCCCGGTCCGGCTCGGCTTCGACGAGGGCGAAAAGGTCGCGGGGATGGCGGTCATCCGCACGTACAGCGAGGAAAACAGCATCGTTTTCCTGTTTGAAAACGGCAAGGGCGTGCGCGTTCCCGAAACGTCCTACCAGACGAAGACCAACCGGCGCAAGCTCACCGCCGCGTTCTCGGACGCATCGCCGCTCGTCGCAGTCTTCCACGAGACCGAACCGCTGAACATCCTTCTCGTGAACGACGCGCACCGCGCCATTGCCGTTAAATCCGGGCTGATCGCCCGCATGGCGACCCGTTCGTCGGGCGGCACGCAGCTGATGATCCTCAAAAAGAACGCGAAGGTCGTCAGCGCGCACATCGGCTTCGAGGACAGAATCGAAAACGCATCGAAATACAACAAAACGAAGCTCCCCGCGTCGCCGGTCCTGCTCGAAGAATACGATATCGAAAAGCAGCAGCTGACGTTTGACAGCGCGCCGGACGAGAAAAATTAACGAAAGCATCCAACGGAAACCGGTTTCCGCAGAAAGGATAGTCAGAAACATGAAAGCGGCAAGAGAATTTCCGATCGTCGAGGTCACGCGCAAGGCGCAGGCGGCGGTCGAAGGCGGGCATCCGTGGGTCTACGACGCCGAAGTCGTGAAATGTCAGCCCGAAAGCATCGAAAACGGCTCGCTCGTCGACGTGGTGAGCGACAAGGGACGCTGGCTCGGCGCCGGATTTTTCAGCGAAAAGTCGAAGATCCGCGTGCGCATCGTCTCGCGCAACGCGAACGACAGGTTCGACGACGCCTTCTGGCGGCGGAAGATCGAGTGGGCGTGGAACTGCCGGAAAGCGGTTTTAGGCGGGGACGCATCCGCCTGCCGGGTGATCTTCGGCGAAGCCGACCATTTTCCGGGGCTGACGGTCGACCGGTTCGACGATCTGCTCGTCACGCAGACGCTTTCGGTCGGCATGGAGAAGCGGAAAGACCGGTTGTTTCCGCTGATCGCCGACGTGCTTTCTGCCGACGGCGTGAAGATCCGCGGCATTTTTGAGCGGGACGACGTGCCGATCCGGGAGCTGGAAGGACTGCCAGAGGGCAAAGGCTGGTACGAGGGACTGCCGCACACGGGCGAGCCGCTCTGCGAGATCGTCGAAAACGGCGTGATCTACGCCGTCGACGTTGAAAACGGTCAGAAAACCGGCTTTTTCCTCGATCAGAAGTACAATCGGCGCGAGGTCGCGCGGCTGGCGGCGGGCAAACGGGTGCTGGACTGCTTCACGCACACCGGCTCGTTCGCGCTGAACGCGGCGATGGGCGGCGCGGCGCACGTCACGGCGGTCGACGTTTCCGAATCCGCCGTCGAAATGGCGCGGCGCAACGCCGAGCGCAACGGGCTGTCCGACCGGATGGATTTCGTCTGCGCCGACGTGTTCGATCTGCTTCCAAAGCTCGCCGAGGAAGGGAGGCGCCCCTACGATTACATCATCCTCGACCCGCGCGCGTTCACCAAGTCGCGCAAAACGGTCGATTCGGCGGCGCGCGGCTACAAGGAGATCAATTTCCGCGCGATGAAGGTCCTGCCGCGCGGCGGATTTCTGGCGACCTGCTCCTGCTCGCACTTCATGGCGGACGAGCTGTTCCGCAAAATGCTGCGTTCGGCGGCGTTCGACGCGGGCGTGGAGCTTCGTCAGCTCGAAGCGCGTCAGCAGGCGCCCGACCATCCGATCCTGTGGAACGTTCCCGAGACCGATTATCTGAAATTCTACATTTTCCAGATCGTCTGAGGAGCGCTGAAGCTGTCCGTTTTCGTCAAAAAGCATTGACATCCGGCAAAATCCGTTGTATAATATCATTATGTACATATCGTAAGTCCGTGTGGGCGCGAAACGCCGAAAAGCGGCAGCGGGCGCAAAGCGCTCCGCACGCCGTCTCCCCTTCAACCGGCGAAAGAAAGAAATCTGCCCCAAATATCCCCTCAACAGCGGTTTTTAGGAACGGGTGGGGGGAGCGGGGAACCCTTTTTTTCGCCGGAAAAAGGGTTCCCCCGCCCCCAAAGAAATAAAAATTCGGAGGTTATCTATGTTTCAGGTGAAGCTCTGGAACGATCCCGTTCCGTACATGACCGAGGGCGCGGACACGCCCAACACGATGGACGTCTATCTCGTCGAAGCGGGCGAAGCCGTCCCCTGCGTCGTCGTTCTGCCGGGTGGAGGATATTCTCACCGCGCGGCTCACGAGGGCGCGCCCATCGCGGAGTTCTTCAATTCGCGCGGCATGAACGCCGTTGTCGTCAACTACCGCGTCCTGCCGAGCATCTATCCCGCCAACCTCGCCGACGCGCAGAGAGCGATCAAGCTCGTCCGCGCAAATGCTGAAAAGTGGAAGGTCAACCCGAAGCGGATCGTCACCCTCGGCTTCTCGGCGGGCGGACATCTGTCCGGCGCGTGCGCGACGCTCGGCGACGTGACGGTCTCGCGCGAAGGCTCCGACGCGATCGACGCGCTCGACGGCAGACCGAACGGCGCGGTCCTCTGCTACGCCTGCCTGTCGTTCAGCGGTCAGAACGATTACGGTCACTTCCGCTGCGGCGTAAACTTCATGGGAAAAGAGCGCTGCAAATACGAATCCGAATACTATTCGCTCGAAAACCGCGTCACCGAATCGACGCCGCCCTGCTTCTTCTGGCACACGTCGGACGACGAGGTCGTCAACGTCAAGCACACGCTGACCTTCGCCGAGAAGCTCCGCGCGTACAAAATTCCGTTTGAAATTCACATTTATCCGCACGGACGCCACGGTCTCGGCCTTGCGAAGGACGCCGAGGACGTTTCGACGTGGGCGCCGCTCTGCGCCGACTGGATCGAGCGCAATATCTGAGTGAGGAAGGAAAAAAAGATGGAGATCAAGCTCTGGGAAAATGGAATCCCGTATCTGACCGAGGGCGCGGACACGCCCAACTCGATGACGACCTATTTTGTCGAAACGTGGCACCCGCTGCCCTGCATCGTCGTGCTGCCGGGCGGAGGTTACGGCGGACGCGCGCCGCACGAAGCCGGTCCGATCGCCGAATATTTCAACAGCCGCGGACTGCACGCGGTCGTCGTGAACTACCGCTGCGCGCCGAACCGTTTCCCGGCTCCGCTCGCAGACGCGCAGAGAGCGATCAAGCTGCTCCGCGCAAATGCTCAAAAGTGGAAGATCGATCCCGACAAGATCGTGACGCTCGGCTTCTCGGCTGGCGGACATCTCTGCGCGTCGACGCTGGTGCTGGACGACGTTTCACTCGACGGTCACACGCCGGACGAGGTGGACAAAATGAACTTCCGTCCGAACGGCGGCATCCTCTGCTATCCGGTCATCTCGGTGAAGAACGACTTCGGTCACGTCGGCAGCGGCAAGAATCTGCTCGGCGAAAAGTACGAGCGCGAAGCCGATTATTTCTCGCTCCAGAACCGCGTCACCGACCAGACGCCGCCCTGCTTCTTCTGGCACACGTCGGAGGACCCCGGCGTTTCGGTCTGCAACTCGCTCGTCTTCGCGGAAAAGCTGCGCGAGCATAAGGTCCCGTTTGAAATGCACGTCTATCCGCACGGTCATCACGGTCTGGGACTCGCCAAGACGCATCCCGACAACGGTCAGTGGCCGGCTCAGGCGGCAGACTGGGTCATCCGCAACATCTGACGCGCCCCGAGCTTTGAAATCTGCAAGTCAGTCGGCGCGGGCTGACTCAGCATTCAGCGAAAGACGACGCAAAACGCTCCGCTCCTTCATCCGGTGAAAGAAAGGCGTCTGCCTAAGTATCCGCCTCGACAGCGGTTTTCAGGAACGGGGTGGGGGAACGGGGGCGGGAAAGCGGCTTTCCCGCACGGCGCTATGCACTATATAATCAAGGAAGGAATTTTTTCATGAAGCACAGACGGACCGCGTTTTTCACGTTTTTGCTCTGCCTTGCGCTCATCGTTCTGCCTGCGCTTTCCTGCGGGGAAGCGCAGGTCGAGGAAACGCCCGAGGAGCCGGACGAGACTGAAACGATCGTTCTCGCCGCCGACGGCGTGTCGGATTTCTATGTCATCCGCTCCGATTACGGCAGAGGCACGGAGGTCAACGCGGCGGTCAGGCTGCGCACCGGGCTGATGGAAAAATCAGGCGCGGAGGTCGGCATCTCGACCGACTGGGAGAAAAATCCGGTTTATGAACATGAGCTGATCGTCGGGAAGACGACGCGCGAAGCCGACTCGCCCATCGACCGCATCGCGCTCGGCGAAACCGGCTACGTCATTCGTGAACAGGACGGAAAAATCTTCATCGCGGGCGGAAGCGAAGCGGGGACCATGCTGGCAGTCGATTTCTTCCTGAAACGCTTCGTCGACAGCGGCGAGCTCGCCGTCCCGGTCGGCTACGAGCGGATCATGTACCACCAGTACGACATCCAGGAGCTGTATGTCGGCATGAACCGCGTGGACGCGGGCTGGAAGATCCTCGTGGACGGCTCGGACAAGAAGCTGACCGCCGCCGCTGAAAAATTAAAGCAGGCGATCTACGCCAAAACCGGTCTGATGCTGACCGTCGGGACGGGCGCGGAGGGCGCGTCGAACGCTTTCATCCTCTCGTCGAAGAAACCCGTCGAGGAAGGCGCGCACGAAATGCTCGTCGACGGCTCGAGCTTCATTTTCCGCTCCGGCTCGGCGTCAAACGGCGTGGCGAGCGTCGTCGACATTTTCATTAAGCTCTACATGACCGACGCTTACGGTCGGTACAATTTCCCATCCGATTACCGCTACCTCGACCTCGGCGACTACATGATCGTGCGTTACCCCGATCAGAAAAAGTAAGGAGAAAATGATGATTTCTGTGAAACGAATCCTCGCGCTTTCGCTCGCTCTGATGCTCGCGCTGTGCGCCGTCTCGTGCGGCGGCGAAGCGTCGTCGGCGGAACCGTCGGCAAAGGAAATGCTCGACGCGGCGATGGCTCTGTTTGAGCCGGAAGCGCTCTGCGATCCGGCGATCTTCTGGAAGGACGCCGAAGCGGGAAGCGACAACGAGCTCGACCTCGGCTACGCGGGCTATCTGTTCCTCGGCGAATACGACGCGGAGCTGCCCGAAATGCAGTTCGCCGACGACTGGGCGCTGATGATGCCGTCCGGCGTCTGGGCGTTCGAGATCGACGTGATGCGCGCCAAGACCGCGGCGCAGGCGAACGAGCTGAAGGGTCTGCTCGAAAAGCGCCTTGCCAACAAGCTGACGACGCGCGGCGAGCTGGCGAATTACGACGCGGCGCAGGTGCCGATCCTCGACGGCGCGGAGGTCTACAAGTCGGGGCGGTACGTCTTCCTGATCGCCACGACCGACAACGCCGCCGTTAAAGCGGCGCTCAGCGAAAAAATGGCTTCGCTCGGTCTTCTTGAACCGGGCGAGACCACGATGGAGGCGTTAAAAAAAAACGACCCTGACGCCGTTGAAACGGCAGCCCTTGTAAACATCGAATCCCACGTCAACACCACGCTCTCCGGCGCGCCCGTGACGGCTTCGGTCAAATCGGACGATCCGTCGCCCGTCCCTGAAATGACCGTCAACATTTTCAGCGCGAACAACCGCGTCGTTTTAGGCGGAAAGTGCGTCGAGGGAGCGAAAATACACGTGCGCGGCGGCGTAAAGGACAAGGTTTTCGGAACCGACTGGACGAGCTGGATGGTCGAGGTGGAAATTCCGGAGGGAATTTCCACGCTCCTGGTAACGCAGGAAGCGCCCGGCAAAGGCGAATCCGAGCCGATCTCCATTACGGTCCGGACGCGCACGGACGTGGACAAGTCGAGCCACGGCGTGTGTCAGGTGCTGTTCGGCGACAATTTCCAGGGACATTTCTTCGGACAGATCGCCGACTGGACCGGCACGAACCTGCTGTCCGACAAGCAGATCACGAGCCTGACGAGCCGCTTGAAGGAGCGCGTCGACTACCTGAAAGACATCGACTGCGAGCTGATTTACGTCATCGTTCCGAATCCGATGCGCATTTACCCCGAAACCGTCCCGGACTGGCAAATGCTCACCCCGTCCACGAAGGACACCGACCGCACCGAGCAGTTTGAAAACGCCGCAAGGGAAGCGGGCGCGACGGTCATCGACCTCACCGAAATACTGACCGAGCATCGTGATGACGAATTCAAAATTTTCAACAAGACCGACTCCCACTGGACGTGGTACGGCGCGTACTGGGGCTACTACGCGCTGGCGGAGCATATCGCCGAAAAATATCCGGCGTGCGCCCCGATGGAGATCGAAGGAAATCTCCGTTTCTACAACAAAGTGGTCGACGCGGGCGACATGATGACTCACCTCGACCTGAAAAACAGTCTCATTCAGGAGAATGCGACGTTCGTCGAATTCCTCTGCGACACGGTCTCCCAGCCGAATCTTTACGAGAAAAACCGCAACGAGCTGATCTTTGACCCGATCAAGCCCAAGCAGACGATCGTGAACGGTCTGCCCGGCGCGGATGAGCTCCCCAAGGCGCTGAT
Organism: Eubacteriales bacterium; assembly: GCA_045600005.1. Lineage (GTDB taxonomy): Bacteria > Bacillota > Clostridia > Oscillospirales > CAG-272 > Flemingiibacterium. The sequence goes on from JAZRXB010000083.1 coordinate 8,021, forward strand.
CCTGCGCGACTCGTTCGGCACGAATATGCATACCTACTTCACCAATATGTTCCGCGAAACCAACTACGCGGCACTGTGGAGCTATAAATTTGACAAAAATCACATCCGATCCGCCGATCCCGACTACTACATCGTTCTCGTGACCGAGCGGAATATCGGCAACCTTCTCAACTGACGGCAGTCTTCTGCATTAATCGAGGCGATCTTCTCTTTCATGTTTACGTCAAAGGAGCTGCGAAAGCTCATCATCCCGCTGATCATCGAGCAGCTGCTCGGCATTTCGGTGGGAATGTTCGATACGATCATGATCTCGTCGCTTGGCGACGCGGCGGTTTCGGGCGTTGCGCTGGTGGATATGCTCAACGTGCTGATGATCAACATCTTTTCCGCGCTGGCTACGGGCGGCGCGGTCGTCTGCGCGCACGAGATCGGGCGGGTCAAAGCCGCCGAAAACAACGGCGACTATCCGAAAGCCCGCAGCGCCGCGAAGCAGCTGATGCTCGTGCTGCTCATCTCCGCCGCGCTCATCTCGTCGCTGACGCTCATCTTCCGCGTCGGACTGCTGAAGCTCTGCTTCGGCGCGATCGAGGACGACGTGATGGACTACGCGCTGACGTATTTCATCATTTCCGCCATTTCCTATCCGTTCATCGCGATCTACAACGCACTGGCGGCGCTGTTCCGCTCGATGGGGAACTCGAAGGTGACGATGATCTCGTCGCTGATCCTCAATTTCATGAACATCGTCGGCAACGCGCTGCTCATCTACGTCTTTGATTTCGGCGTGGCGGGCGCGGCGTGGTCGTCGACGATCTCGCGCGCGGCGGGCATGGTCATCCTGCTCGTCCTGATCCGGGACAGGCGGGGCGACATTTACATCGACTTCACCGAAAAATTCAGACCGGAACCCGCGACGATCAAACGGATCCTGCGCATCGGACTGCCGAACAGCTTTGAAAACAGCGTTTTCCAGCTCGGACGCATCCTCGTCATCTCGATGATCGCGGGCTTCGGCACGGTGCAGGTCGCGGCGAACGCGGTGGCGAACAACATCGACGCGCTCGGCTGCATACCGGGACAGGCGCTCGGACTGGCGGTCGTCACGGTCGTCGGGCAGTGCATCGGCGCGGCGGATTTCGACGCGGCGCGGCGCTACGAGCGGAAGCTCATGCTGTACGCCTACGGCTCGATGTCGATCCTGAACGTCGCGATCCTGCTGACGCTCCCGCTGACCCTGAAGCTCTACTCGCTGACGGCGGAAGCGCTCGATCTTGCGATGGTGCTGATCTGGCTGCACGCGGGCTTTGCGATTTTCCTGTGGCCGCTGTCGTTCGTACTGCCGAACGCGCTTCGCGCGGCGCAGGACGTGAAATACACGATGATCGTTTCGGTTTCGTCGATGATCGCGTTCCGCGTTTTCTTCTCGTGGGTGATCGGCGTGAAGCTCGGAATGGGCATCACGGGCGTATGGATCGCGATGATCCTCGACTGGGCGTTCCGCGGCGCGCTGTTCCTGTGGCGCATCCGCAGCGGACAATGGCTGAAATTCGTCCGTCCCGCTCAGACGAAAGCTCCGACAGAGGGGTGACAACTGACTTTCACGTATGGTTTTCTGTGCGTGCAAGTCGTTTTTATCAAAAAATTTCCATATTCAGGTATAAATTCCGATCAAATGGAATATTCATAGGGGAGAGGAGGGAGATCATGCCGAACATTCTGGACTATCTCGACTGGCGTGGGGACGTTCCGATGAGCGCGGTCGGCTTTTCGGAGGTCGACGGGCTGATCCTCGCGCAGCTTTCCTATTTTCACTTTGAAACGGGCGAAGTGTTTCTGCCGACCGGGTTTGACGATTCGATCCCGCTCGGCGAAGCGCTGGAGCGGCTGATCGGCAGGAGCGACGCGGACCGCGCCGCGAAGCCGAAGCGGGATACGCAGAACGACGCCGAAAAAAAGCGCAGCGTGGTGCATGAGACCGACGACTCGCGCTGGCACCTCGAATCGGACGAAACGCTCGCGCGTTTGCTTGCGTCGTCGCCGCGTTTTGCCGGGTTAAAGCTGACCGGTTTCGTCGAAAAGTACGACGAAGCGACCGAAATGCAGTTCGCGGCGATGACGGTGCTTCTGCCGCCCGCGCCGGACAGCGGACGGAAAACGGCGGTCTGCGTCTTCCGCGGGACCGACTGGACGCTGACCGGCTGGAAGGAGGACGTCAACCTCGCGGTCGACGACCCGATCCCGTCCCAGCGCGAAGCCATCGCCTACCTGAACCGGCTCGCGGTGCGCTTCGACGGCGATCTGTGGCTGATCGGTCACTCGAAGGGCGGAAATCTGGCCGTTTACGCAGCGTCGTCGTGCGGCGCGGTCATCGCCGGGCAGATCGTCGGCGCAGTGAGCTACGACGGGCCGGGATTCCGTCGGAAAAAGCTCGATTCGCCCGGCATGGCGCGGGTCGCCGACCGGGTGCGGGTGTTTATGCCGCGCACGTCGATCGTCGGCGCGCTGTTCGATCAGGCGGGGCAGACGGTGATCGTGGACAGCTCCGCGCCGCTGTTTTTGCAGCACGACCCCTACTCGTGGCAGGTCATGGGGAACGCTTTCCTCCGCATCGAGGAGCGGGACGGCATCAGCCGGCTCGCGGGCGACACGCTTAACGAATGGATCGCGTCGCTTTCGCCGGACGAACGGGAGCGGTTCATCGAAGGCTTCTGGAAGGTGTTCGGTGCGGAGAACGCGGACGGTCGGCGGACCGCCCCCATCCGCGCGTATCTTTCGCTGGACGCCGACACGCGGCAGCTGCTCGGCGGCGTACTCGACCGCCTGGGAGACACTTTTCATGCCAATCTCTGGAAAAAAGGACAGTAAGCGGCGTCGTTCGACGCAGAAAATGCCCGCCGGAAGGAAAATTTCCTTCCGGCGGGCATGGTTTTTCGGTCAAATCGCCCGGCAGCGCGAATTTGTTCGGTCAAATCGTCCGGCGGCG
>JAZRXB010000084.1:0-7827 GCA_045600005.1 Eubacteriales bacterium
GATCTCAGCTCTCCGACAGCCGTTCGCGGCAAATGACCGGAGACGTTCTGACAGCGATGATTTTTTCAGTCAAGGCAATACCGCACAATTCGCGGCTTACGACTTGATGGCACGCTTGCATCTTTCCCGTCATACTGTACAAATTTCATCGGCATAGGAGGTACTATGCCATCCGGGGTTTGTTTCGTCTGACGGGAGATCTGACGGCGCGATCGCACCATCAGAACTGTGCGGTAATGCCTTAAATTTCGATTGTAAAACTTTGTTTTACAATCGGTACTCGCGCTTATCGCAGCCGGCAAAACTTGTTTTGACGGCTATCCCCATATCGGCGCGAGGGCTCGCCCCGGCTCGCCTTAGTGGAGTTTTTATGTCGGCAAAGCCGACATAAAAACGGATTTTATTATAACGTTCGTCATCCTATAACATTTTACAATCGGTTGTATCGCTTTTAAGGAGGAAGATCATGAACAGAACCGTCATCGTGACCGGTGCGGAGGTCGGTCACACCGGCTTCGCCATTGCCGGGAGGTTTGCCGAAGAGGGATATAACGCCGTCGCCGCCTGTCTTGACAAAGACGAAGCGGACAACGCGGCGCGGACGATAAGGGAGAAATACGGCGTCGAAGCGCTCGGCTTTCGTCTCGACCTGAGAAGCGAGAGCGACGCTCACGAGCTGTTCGCCGAGCTTGACCGGCGCGGTATCTTTGCCGAAGCGCTCTGTCTCAACGCCGCCGATCTGGCGCTTGGAGCGGATCCTGCCGCCGGAACGCCGTTTTTCGGCGTGACGCCCGACTATCTCTCATGGATCCTCGGCGCGAACGTCGTCGGTAATTTCCGCATGGCGCAGCTTGCCGCCGAGCGGATGCGCGATCACGGGAAAGGCTCCATCGTCTTCATGAGCTCGAATTCGGCGGTCAGACCGAACCCCGACCGGGTCCCCTACGTCACCTCGAAGGGCGCGATCAACGCCATGATGCGTTCCATGGCGGTCGATCTGGGGCAGTACGGCATCCGCTGCAACGCGATCATGCCCGGCACGATCAAGACGGCGCGCTGGGTCGCCATGGGAAAGCGTCAGATCTCGAACGGGACCATGACGCCCATCGGCGATATCTCGGATCTCGACGACATTGCGAACACGGCGTTTTTCCTCGGCTCGGATCAGTCAAAGAACATCACCGGCATCGAGATCACCGTGGACGGCGGAATGTCCACGCAGATCTACCCCGCTCTGCTGACAAAGTACCGCAGAGAGGAAATAGCGAAAATGGAGGAAACGGAATGAAGATCATTCTTGGCGCGATCAAGGAATTCAACGACGACGCCATGATCATGGCGCGGGAGCTCGGCTCGACCGGCTTCCATTTCAACACGCCGCCCATCGCCGCGGCAGACGAGAATTACTGGACGGTCAGGGCGCTCAGGTGGCTGCGCGAGTACACCGAAAAGTTCGGTCTGACGCTCGACATGATCGAAAACGTGCCGATCCGCTTCTTTGACAAGATCATCATGGGTCTTCCCGGACGGGACGAGCAGATCGAGAATTACATCAAGACGCTCCGCAATATGGGCGAGGTCGGGATCCCGATCCTCGGTCATCATTTCTGCCCGACATGGGCGTGGAGGACCAGCATTTCCAAGCCTTACCGCGGCTTTGCGAAGGTCTCGGCGTATGACCGCTCGGTCGAATCGGAGGTCCCGAACGCCTACACGATCAGCAAACAGCACATGATCACGATGGGCGACGATGTGGTCCCGCCGACCGCAGACGATCTGTGGAAGAATTTTGAATATTTCATCAAGGCGGTCATCCCGGAAGCGGAGCGCGCGGGAGTCCGGCTCATCACGCATCCCTCCGACCCGCCGCTGAAAACCGTCGCCGGCGTGGAGCGCATCTTCATCTCGAAGAAGGATTTCCTGAAAGCGGAAAAGCTCGCCGACAATCCCGCGTGGGGCATCAACTTCTGTATGGGTTCGTTCTCTCAGCTGGGCGGCGAGGAAGCCGTTCTCGATATGCTGCGCGAATTCGTTCCGAAGGACCGCATCTGCATGGTGCATTTCCGCGACGTGCAGGGAACGCTTGAGAATTTCAGCGAATGCTATCTCGGCGACGGACGGATGGATCCGAGCCGCGTGATGGCTGAGCTGCTGAAAAATCATTACGAGGGGCTGCTGCTCGACGATCATGTCCCGTATCTTTCGGGCGACACGAGATGGGGACACACCTCGCGGGCGTATGAATACGGGTATATCACCGGGCTGTATGCCGCGGCGAAGTATTTCATGCAGTAAGTGTCGGCTCTGACAGGATCACGCGCATCGAAAGCTGCTTCCTGAACGAGACCGGGCGGTATGTGGATTTCATGTGTCTGGAAGGCTGCACGTTCACCATGGACAGACTGGGCTTCGGCGCGGCGTCCGCCTGCTCGGAGGGCGTTTCGTTCATGGCGGGCGGCAAACCGGTCGCATGGGTCGAATACGGCATCAGCGCGGTCGGAGTCAGCGGTCCCGGCAGCGGACTGCCGATGGTCCGGGACGGGGAAGCGATGGGTCCGACCGCCGAAAAGCCCGATGAAATGGCGGAATATCAGTCCATGTTCCACCGCATTTTCAATTTCACCGGCGTGAAAGGCAGTCTGCCGTGGTTCTATCCGGGCGGATTCCGGTTCACGCAGCACAGCGGCTGCGGTCACGGCAACATTGCCGGGACCGGGCTTGCCGCCTCGGACCGTGCCGGAGGGATCATCGTCACGGTGAACGGGAAAGAAGCGGCTTCGCTCACAAAAAGCATTCCGTTCCTCCAAAGCGGCGAGATCCTCTGCCCGCTCGCGGAGGACGGCGTGATCTGCCTGCGCATCCGAGCCAAAGACCGCGCCGACGTGGGCGTGCCGTTCCGTCTCACCGTCAGACGGACAGACTGAACCGAAAAGCATTTCTTACCTGAACAGGTATCCATAAAAATCAGGCATATCCGGAGGATCGCCTTCGGATATGCCTTTTGTTTCCCTGCCGTCCTGCCGCAGATCGGTCAGCACCGGACATAAGACTTCCAAAAGACAGCCTGAAAATTCGCATCCCCGTCAGCCGGACGCGCCGTCCGGTTCACGGGGATGGTTTTCTGATGACCGCTTCTTCGCTTTGATGGTCAGTATAGTCGGTATACGGACAAGACCTGCGAAGCGGCGGTGGTATTTAATGCAGACTGTCTGCGATGTCAGTCCTTGTCGTCATCGGTCGTGACGAGCTTTTCAACGCCCTCTTTTGCCAGATCGTTCAGACCTGCTTTTGCCGCGTCTGCGGCGGCCTCCGACGAAACCGCAGTCTTGAATACGGTCGCCGCGGTCTTATCGCCCAGATCAGCCACGCCCTTGACCACGTCGCCTGCCGCGTCAAATCCGACGTCGACCGCCGTATTGAGAGCCGCCATGCCGCCGGATTCCACCACCTTCACAAAATCGACCTTTTCGCCCTTTGCGGTCGAGTCCAGCGCCGTCTTGAACATATCTCCGCCGACGTTCGCCGCGAGCTTGTTTGCCGCGCCGTCCACATGGTTCTGTCCGACGCTGATCGCGCCTTCGACCGCGCCGTGTATCATCCCCTGTGCCACGCTTCTTCCTTCGGCATACGCCTCCGCGCCTTTTGCCAGCGTCGATTTCGTGAAGGTATAGGCGTCCTTGATCGCCTTGCCTTCCTCGCCTGTGACCTCGGCCAGAACGTCGATGGCGACGTCCGCCGCCTTTTCGGTGCTTTCGGCGGTCTTCTGACCGGCTTCCAGATATGCTTCCTTCGCCATCTGACTGCTGCCCTCGACCTCTGCCCTGATCTGCTCGGACATGATGGCTTTTTTGAGTTCCTTTCCTTCTTCGCCGTATTTGATCTCCAGACCCTCTACATAGGAGTCGTGTTCGATCTCGGCGTTCTGCTTAGCAAGCTCTCTCTTTCCCTCCTCCTCGACTTCAAGACCGTACTGACTGCGCCCCGCGTTTTCGGCGCGCTGCTCGGAAACGGCCTGATCGCGGACGGCTTCGTCCTGACGGATAAGGGAAGCGTTTTCCGCGCGGCTGTCAAGAGAATCCTTCAGCTCCTGTTCCGTATACGTCGCGCCGGTCAGAGGATTGGTATACGTCCCGTCGCCGTTTGCCGTATAGAGTCGTTCCTCGCCGGTCGCCGGGTCTTTCACGTTCAGGTCGCCGTCCGCGTCGCGGCGGATATACGGACCGAGGTCTTCTTTCTGTGCGGGAGACTGCGGCTGTTCCGGTTCCTTCTCCTGCCCGGATTTCTCCTCCGATCCCGAATCGGAAGGATCTTCGTTTTCCTCTTTCCCTTCTCCCGAAAAATCAAGGTTCAGCTTGAGTCCCGCGCCGCCGGAGCCAAGACCGCCCGACAGGATCGCAAACGCCGAGCCGCCGCCTGCGCCCGCAAGTGCGGCGATGACCGCCGTCATGACGAGCAGGACGCCCTCCGGCGTATCCATCGCGTCGGGATTGTGGACGAGGACATGCCGGATCTGCCGGTCGGCATAGTCGATATCGCCGTCGCCGTCAAAATCCATCAGATCGGGCCATGGCTGACCGTGTTTGTTCACGGCGCCGTTCGTATAGGTAAGTCTGCCGCTGTATTTTTTATATTCCGAATCTCCCGAGGGAGCCTGTTCCCCCGTCTCCATCTCCTTGAAGACCTGTTCTTCCTTTTTGACCTCAATGTCGCAGGGGAGAGATTGCAGGATGCCGAGATACTCGTCACGCATGGCGTCAAACAGCTCGTGGTTATAACCCGTCAGACCGCACCTGATCTCCAGTATATTATATTTTCCGTAACAGCCCACGCCGTCGGTGATTTGGACGTAGATCGTGCCTTCATTCCGGGCATATGGCACCACTCCGTTTCCGCCCGGCGTCTTTTCTTCAGAATAAATATATACCGCGTCATAACCGTCCACCTTGATGTACATACGGGAGTTTCCATCAAGCACCGGGATATCATCAAGACTTTCATAATAACTGATCAGATGGTCTTCCGTGTAATCGGCTACGCCGAAATAGTACCCCATGCTGTCCAGCCATTCGCCGCGGTTGACGCTGATCTTTTTCATGGAGACGGTCATGTCATACCGTTCCTGAACGTAAAGCTGTTTATGCTCGTCGTCCCAGACCTGATGCACCCAGTCGTAATAATAGATCTGATTCTCCCTGTCGTAATGATGTCCGTCAAAGCTGTGTTCGTTCCATTTGCTTCTCCAGAGTTTTTCCTCGTCGAACGAGTCATCGCACTGTGTGTCGTCGTATCCGTCGGGAAGCTGATAACCTGCCGTCTCCTTTTCCTCTTCCGTTTTAAGCGGCTTTCCGTCCTTTGTGACAGTTCCCTTTCCGTCGGTGAAATAGGTTCCCTCCGGCGTCTCGACGGTCGTGCCGTTTTCGTCGCACAGGATCGTGACGCCCGCCTCGGCGTCCCTCCATTCCGTGATCTGTCCGTTTTCGATGCGCAGCACATTGCCGTCGCTTTCCTGAAACATATCGGAAATTTCGCCCGTCTCATCGACCTTCACGTGCGTGCCGTCGTCGGCGTTGAACATCTCCCACGCATCGGAATCCTTGTCGATGTACACAAAGGAACCGTCCGCGCCGGTGAATCTCGACTGTCCGCCCTTCATGGTAAAGACCGCGCCGTCGGCAAACCGGATCTCTCCGTTTTCGCCCTCGGTCTTCATGGTTCCGCCGTCCGGGAGCGTGATGGAGGAGGTATTCTGATCGTCGTCAAGCTCGTATTCCACGCCGTTCGCGCCTTTGAGATAAAGTCCGCTTTCGGTGTTTTTGAGGATCTCCCCGTTCTTGCCGCGGATCTCGCCCACGGGGAATTCTCCGTTTTCGTCGGCTTTGAGCCGATCCTTGCCGCCCTCAAAATAAGTGACCGTCTGATTGTGATCCGCGTCATGCTCGATCACAAGCCCGTTTGAATACACGGTCTTTCCGCTGCCGTCGGGATTCACGACCGTTTTTCTGCCGTTCTTTTCGGTCAGCTCCTGCGTACCGTCGGGACGCTCCACGGCGATCGAGCCGTCCGTTCCGTATACGGTATAGGCGCCGTCCTTATCCTCGGTATGGCGGTTCCCGTTTCCGTCTACCCCCTCAAAGGAACCGTCCGCGTAGCGCGTGCCGACGCTGCCGTCCCGGTAGATCATCGTGACGGAACCGTCGTCGTGCGGATATTCCATAAAAACGCTGTCAAACGCATTGTCGGGAACAAACGCTCCCTCCGCTTCCCCCTTCGCAGCTACGGTCAGGACCGGGAGCATCATGAAAACGACCAGCAGAAGCGCAGATATCCGTTTCATCGTCTTCCCTCCTGTTTAGTGACCGAGCGAGGAAAAGAATTCCTGCGCTTCTTTGTATTCTTCGATCGCTTCGCCGTTTTCGGGAAGCCCGACAGACCCTGCCGCCGCCTTTGCGATCAGCCCATACAGTTCGGCGGCCGCCTCGTAATCGCCGTTTTCTTCAAGCCGCTTTGCATAATCGAGCAGAGCGTCCACGGACTGCACGCCGTCATATTCCTTTGACCGTACCGCCTGTTTCCCCTTGCAGGATACAAGAGAAACCAGAAGGCATAACACCATTATGACCATCACGATTTTTTTCATATGACTGCACCTCCGTTCAGTTTACGCCCGGCTTTGGCTGGGAAGCTTTCTTTTCGGCTGCCGCAAAAAGCAGGGGCAGCACGATGCCGGCGATGATCAGAAGGATTCCGAGTAAAGGCGCTAAGAACCGCACCCGCAGGAATGTGATGGGGAAGCTGACCGCAAAGGCGGCGGCAAGCCCGGAAAGGACTCTGTTTAAGAACATTCTTGTGGGCGCTTTTCCATGGGACAGCTTTTTCGCCGCCCAGAAGGCAAGACCGAAGACGACGCCGTTCTGCCTTGCGATCGTCTGAACGGCGGAGATCACGCAGACAATTGCGATCGCGGAGTTCTGCGGCGCCGAGGTGAGATTGAAGAAAAAGTACAGAAGAAATCCGACTCCGCCGCCGACAAGGAAAGGAGCGACCGCCTTCGTCCCGCCGCCGATCACGCCGACCATACTCTTTTTGAAGCCCGCAAAGGGATTTTTCTTTTCACAGATCGAAAGGACCAGTCCGTTCACGACCGCCGCAAACACGGCTTTGCCGAAAATGCCGCCGACCGTGCCGAAAAATCCGCCGAACACGCCGCCGTTCGCGTAGGTCAGCGTGGAAATAAACCGGACGACCGGAATATTCGCGCCCGACGCAAATCCCATGACGAGCGGCAGAACGATCCAGATGACCGCCAGCACGATCGTGGGGATCAGTTTTTTCGGATGCTTCAGAAGCTCCGAAAGCTCCGCCGCCAGCATACCGAAAACGCCCTGCTTTTTGCCGGAAGCGTTCTTTTTCGGGGTCTGTGCTGACTTCTGAGCGGGTTGTTCTTTCTGAACGGGCTGCTTCTGAGCAGGCTGCGTGGGCTGTGTATTCCGGGTGGGCTGAGCCTTCTGCGCGGTCGGTTCCCTGTGCGGTATCGGCTCTGCTTTTTCTGCGTTGTTCCGGGGTACGGCAGCGGCAATCGGTTTGCCGCAGGCAGTGCAGAATTTTGCTCCTTCCGTTAAGGGCTTCCCGCAATACGTACAGAAATTTGCCATCTGATTTCCTCCGTCTGACGTCGTTTCGTTTTTCGTATTCTCATTCTGCGAAATAAGCGCAAAAAGAAATGATCAGTATGATCCACAAACTTATGATATCATATTCCAATGCTTTTGTCAAGCAAAATTGTCAGAAAATATGCCGATCATTCCGTCCGGCAAACTCTGTCGGAAC
>JAZRXB010000085.1:0-6054 GCA_045600005.1 Eubacteriales bacterium
CCACGCTCCGGCGGGGATGTAAATGGGAAAAACGATTCGGTTTATCCTTTTCGGTCATAATTTATCGCTTGTAAAACTTCGTTTTACAAGCGGAGCTCGCGCTTATCGCCGCTGATAAAAACTGCGTTTTTATCAGCTCCCCTTGGCGCGAGGGCTCGCCTTAGAGGTGTTTTTATGTCGGCAGAGCCGACATAAAAACGGATTTTATTATAACGTTCATTGTCTTGAGGCGATTTTGCAAACAATCAAGTCTTATTTATTCCACCGAAACGATCAGCACGTGACCCTTGCCGTAGGCGTTTCCGGTCAGGACGTACTGCGGGATGACGCCGTTCTCCGCGATGATCTCGGTGTAGAAATCGCTGTGCCAGTGACCGCAGAACACGCCGCCGATCACGTCCGCGCTGTGAAGGATGAGGTCGTACACGCCGGAGCTGTCGGGTCTCGCCGCGCCGCCGAGGAAGGCATCGCAGAAATTGCGCGTGCCGGAGCCGTCGTTGACGTGGATGGGCGTGACGTCATGCTCGGCGGGATTGCGCGTGCTGATCGGCTCGTGCTGGAAGATCAGCACGACGCGGCCCCTCACCCGCGCGTCGTCGAGGTCGCGCGCCAGCTTTTCAGCCATGTCGGGCGTATAGCCGCGCCCGCCGTTGTCGAGCTGGATGGCGGTCACGCGCCCGCAGAGCGTCCGCGCGGTGTAAAATAAGTCGTGCTTCCACGCGGATGCGAGGATGTCGAGCCGCGATTCGAGCGTCGTTTCGTCGCTGACCTTGCCCTGCATTCTCCGCGTGACGTCGTGTCCGCCGATGGTGACGAGCGCGTCGGGGCAGACGCCCCAGATCGTCTTCACGGTCAGGTCGAGCGAACCCCACGTGAGGTAATCGAGCGTGTCGCCGGTGACGACGGTCAGGTCGAAGAAGGGCGAGACCGCCATGGCGTTTTCGGCGCTCGGCAGGGAAGCGCGGTCGCGGCACCACATCCGGTATTCGCGCGTGCTGACGATGGCGGGCAGGTTTTCGGCGAGGTCGCGCTCGTTCAGCTCGTTTAGGTGCATATCGGTGATCTGTAAGATCTCGACCGGCTCGCCCGGCTTTTTCGCCTTGATGTGAGCGCGGCGGACCATCAGCCCGCTGTCGGCGAGCTGATAGAGATGGTGGTTCGGGTCGGAAGCGTTTCCTTCGACGTCGATGGTCTTCTGCGCGAAATACGCGCGTTTTTCGGGGGTGTCGATCATGATGAAAAATTCCTTTCCTTATTATGGTTACCTCTGAAAATTCAAATAATCCGTTGAAAAACAAAACGCGATACCCATAGTATCGGGGTTTGTTTTTCTTCCTCATGAATTTTCAGAGGCTGCCTTATATATGTTGGGCTGATATATGTTTGGCTGTCAGTGTTTGCTTTTTGCCGTGCGGCTTCATGTCTTTTCCGCCGTGCCGTCCGCCCAATCGGACGGCGTGACCCCGACGGCGCGCTTGAAGGCGTGGCTGAACGAGTAGATGTCCGAAAAGCCGCAGCGCTCGGCAAGCTCTCCGATGTTCGGCGCGCCGCGCGACAGCTCGTTTTTCGCAAACGCGATGCGCACGTCGGACAGGTAGCGCATCGGCGTGCGCCCGGTCGTTTCGAGAAAGAGGCGGCTTAAGGTGCTTTCGCTCACGCCGCAGATTTCGGCGAGCGCCTGACGGTCGAGCGGTTTTGCGAATTCGCGCTCGATCTTCGCAACGGCGGGGACGATCTTCTGATAGCGGCGGGTGCGGGTCGTGCGGCTCGCCTGCTCGAAGGTCATGCGGGAGAGGATCTCGCAGATCAGCCCCGCGCAGTGCGCAAGGTAGCCCGGCTGACGGCTCGTCCACGCTTCATAGAGCCGCCCGAGCAGCGCGCGGTACTCGCCCGGCTTGTCGGTGTGAAAGACGAGCGGCAGACCGAGCGCGTCCGGGTCGAGCGGCTTTGCCGTCGTGAAATCGACGAAAAGGTAGGTGACGGACCCGTCCGGAATGATCAGCTCCTCGTGTTCGTTCGGGAGGACTAAGAACAGCTCGCCCTCGTCGATTTCGCAGCTGCCGTTCGTACTGCGGTGCGTCATGCGCCCCCCGGTCACAAGGACGAGCGAATTCCATGTGCGCGGATGGGTCGAGCGAAACGGCTTTTCATGAAAGTACGTGTCGCTGCGGACCATGGAGATCCCGGCGATCTGAAAGGGGACTTCATAAGTCGTCATCATTTTGACTGTTTGAGACAAATAATAAGCGTCTGAAACATTGCCGCCTTTCCTCGATTATGGTATACTTTGATTATAGCACAATTTGTTTCTTCCGTCAAGACGCTCAGGAAAACAATGCTTGTTTTTCAAGACGGAGGAGTCCGTGTTCCGGGGTTTGCCGAACCGCTCCGCCGCTTTTCCGCCGACGCTTCGGGAACGCTTCAACGGCTTCCTGTGACGGCGGAGCCGCAGGAAAACGGTTTTTGCCGCGTCTGACGTTTGCAGAATTTTATCTGGATTGAAATTATTTCAAAAAGGAGAACCAGTCATGAAAGCTTTCAAACAAACCGTCAGCCTTCTTCTGCTCGCCTCGCTCCTCACTGCCTGCGGCTCGACCGGAGAGGGTCCCGACACGACCGCTCAGCCGATCACGCCGGACGACACGACCGCGCCGGTCGACCCTGCCGGGCGCGACGATCTGCCCGCCCTTGATTTCGGCGGAGAGGACTTCGTCATTTCGGTCGAAGACTACGGCGCGTACACCGGAAAGGACGTTTTCGTCGAGGAGCAGACCGGCGATGTGGTGGACGACGCGATCTTTCAGAAGAACCGCGCCGTGTCCGAGCGGCTGAACGTCAACCTCGTCTTCGAGCCGATCACGCATATGTGGGACGACCGGAACAACTACCTGACCGCCATCCGCACGACGGTCATGGCTGGCGACGCGGCGTATGACGTGCTGCACGGGCTGGGCTACTTCCTGCCGTCCTTCACGGCGGAGGGAATTTTACAGGATATGTCGGGGCTTCCTTACATCGACCTCGACAAGAAGTGGTGGAACAGCGGCTTCATGGACGCGGCGACCGTCGACGGGAAGTATTATTTCGTCACCGGCGACATTTCGCTGACCACGATCAGGAATATGTTCTGCTTCTTCGTCAACTTCGATCTGTACGATAAGCTCGGCGTGAAGGAAGATCTCTACGGGCTGGTTTACGATGGCAAGTGGACGGTGGACGCGGCGGGCGCGATCGCCAAACAGTATTATGCCGACCTGAACGGCAACACGGCGCGCGACCGCGACGACCAGTACGGCATTCTCTTTTACGCGAACAATCAGGCGACCGGCTTCTTTGAGTCCTGCGGCGTGGACATGATCGACAACCGCGGCGGAAAATTCGATTTCGTCTACGGAAACGAGCACAACGTCGAGGTCGTCGAGAAGCTCCAGAAGCTCTACTGGGAGAACGAGGGCGTGTACTACGACAACGCGAAGGAGAGCGAGACGGTCACGGACAGCCCGTTCCGCAGAGGAAACGTCCTGATGACCGGCGGCTGGCTGATGCACGCGGACTCGTGGCGCGAGCTGAACTTCCGCTACGGCGTTCTGCCTTACCCGAAGTTCGACGAGGATCAGGAGAACTATCGGACGACGACGCTGACCTCCTTCACGGTCTTCTCGCTCCCCGCCGACTGCAAAGACCCCGAACGCGCGGCGGCTGTCCTCGAAGCGATGGCTTCGGAGAGCTGGAGAAGCGTCACGCCCGCTTACTTTGAGACGGCTCTGAAGGTCAAGTACGCGAGCGACGACGACACGGTGAAGATGTTCGACCTCATCCGCGACAACATCAGCTACGATTTCGGCTATATCTTCACGCTGGCGATGAACGGCATTTCGGACAAATTCAAGAGCACCGTCAACAATTCCGGTCTTCCGGGCTGGGCGTCGACGGTCGCGGGCTTCGAGACGAGCGCGAAGGCAAGCCTTGACACGCTTCTGACCGCCATCCGCGCGGCGGAGCAGTAAATGTGTGAAACGGACGGCTGTCCGGCAGATGAATGCTCGTCAGACGAACTTTCTGCGGACGACCGTTCTGCGGACGAACGTCCGCTCCGTATGACCGTACTATATAACATATAAGGAAGGAAAGCGTTCGTCCGCTTTCCTTCCGACGCAGAAAAAGGAGACCTTCCATGACCGAACGAATCCGGGCGCTGGCGGCGAGAGCCGTCCGGGAGCCGCTGTTTGTGCGCCCCGCGCCCTTTGAAAAAGATCCCGCCTACGCTTCGCTCGACAACGCGATGCGGACGGCGTACACCATCCGCGACTGCTTCGCGGCGTATCCCATCCGCGAAAGGGCGGAGGGCGAGCTTCTGACCGACGCTTTCTTCCTTGACCCCATCCCCGCGCCGACCTGCGCCTACCGCCACGCCGGACACGCAAGCTCCAACGCCTTTTTCCGCATCCACAGCGACTATCAGCCGAACCATCTCGCCATGGTCGACTGGAACCACTACTGCAGCAACTACCGCTTCATCGTGAACCACGGCATGAAGGCGTTCCGCGCGCGCATCGACGAGGGGCGGCGGACGTTCGCCGGAGACGCGGAGAAGGAACGCTTCTTCGACGCCGCCGAAATCGTGCTGGACGCGGTGAAAATGCTCGCCGGACGGTACGGCGAGCGCGTCCCCTATGAACCGGCGGAGAGCTTCGCCGAAGCGGTCGAGTCGGTTTGGTTCGCGTTTCTGCTGATGCCCGACAGCGTGGGACGGCTCGATCAGGTGCTGTACCCCTTCTACCGCCGGGAGATCGACGCGGGAACGCTGACCCGCGAGCGGGCGGAGGAGTACATCGACGAGCTGCTCATCAAGGTCTTCGCGCACGTCGGACCGCACGCGCACCGGAGCGGCGACAACACGTTCGTCGTCGGCGGCTACACGCCGGAGGGCGAGGACGGGTACAACGAGCTGACTGGGATCATCCTCGACGCGGTTGCCGGTCTGCCGATCTGGCGGCCGCAGTGTTCGCTGCGCGTGACGGCGAAAACGCCGCGCGAAGCGCTCCGTCATGCGGTCGCGCTGACCGTCAACTGCCGCAACATCGTCTTCAACAACGACGACGCGCGGCTCGCCGCCTTCACGGCGCACGGCATTTCGCGCGAGGACGCGGTCGACTATTCGATGATCGGCTGCAACGAGTGGTCGATGATGGGCAAGTCGAACAGCGGGTCAGACGGCTTCTTCAACACCGCCGCGGCGCTTGAGGAAGTATTGTACTTCTATTCCGACCGCGCGGCGGGATGCGCCGATTTCGAGGCGTTTATGAAGCTGTTTGCGGGCGCTCTGCGGCAGAAGCTGACGTTCTTATGCGACCTTGCGGACGCTTTTTACGACGCGAACGCGGGCGACCTCAACGTGTTAAGCTCGCTGATGACCGACGGCTGCATGGAAAAGGGACGCTCGATCACGGCGGGCGGCGCGAAGTACAATTTCTCCTGCTGGTCGGCGATCGGTTTAATTAACACGGCGGATTCGCTGTCCGTGATCGGGCAGTTCGTTTATGAGGAAAAGAAGATCACGATGGCGGAGCTGATCGGCGCGCTGAAACGCGACTGGGAAGGGTACGAAACGCTCCGCACCGAGATCGTGAAGCGCGGACGCTGCTTCGGCTGCGGCGACGCGGCGGGCGACGCGATGGTCAACCGTCTGATCGGGATGCTTTATGAGCAGACGCCGCGCAGACCGAAGAAGGGCGGGGAATACCTGTTCGGCTGCTACACCGGCTACAACCACGCGCACCTGACGATGGGGCTTCGCACCCGCGCCACGCCCGACGGACGGCACGACGGCGAAGCCTTCACCGGCGCGATCATCGCCGCGCCCGGAAAAGACCGCGCCGGTCTGACCGGCTATCTGCGCTCGGCGGCGTCGCTCGACTTCACGAAGCTCTGCGCGCCGCTCGCGGTGAACCTGCGGCTCGACCCCGGCGCGGCGAAGGATCTCGACAAGCTGACCGATCTTTACGCGACCTACTTTAAGCTCGGCGGGATGCAGCTAAGTCGGAGGCCAAGCGG
>JAZRXB010000086.1:0-12736 GCA_045600005.1 Eubacteriales bacterium
AAGGCGGTGGAAAAGTCTCGGCGGGAGTCTGTTTGTGCGTGCTTTTTCGATGCACAATGTCCGCGGTGGCGGTGCACAATCTGCGCGGTTTCGGTGCACAGCGGCTGCGGTTTGGGGTGCTCTGGGGCGGCGGAATATGCATCATCCCGCGCGGCTTTTCCTTTCAGCACGATATCATAGTAGGCGGGGATCGTTTCAGAGCGGGCGGCGGCACAGAGCGCTTCGGTGATCTTTCCGGAAAAGGCGGCGTCCTTCACGTCGATCGGGAGAGCGAACATCGAACGGCTGTCCCGCGAGGTAGTGAAGTAAGTGGTCTGTTTTTCGTCTGCCTTGGGATAGGGAAGAATGCCGAAATCCGCGTCCATGCCGCGCAGCATGACCGCCGTTCCGAGACGATCCGCAAGAAACAGCGCGCGGTTTTCTGCGAAGAAGGCGATCGAAGCGTTCCGGATGTCCGGCGTCTTCTGATCCATGAAGCGGACGTCGGGATTGTCATAGATGTCCGCCAAAATCTTCGTGCAGAGGTCGACCATCGTCTCGCTCGTCAGATCGAGGATCGGTCTGCCGTCCGCCTCGCGCACCGTAGTGGGAATGCCGAAGCCGATGTGGAAATTGTCGGCAGAGAGGGTGTCATAGAACAGAGCGCCGTAGAGATCCTTTTCGGTCATGGCGCTGTCGCCGTCAAGTCGCGGGAAACGTCCTTGAGCGCGGAGATGAAAGCGTCATATGTCCACGTTCAGTTTTTCACCATTTTGTGGACGATTGTTTAATGCTTAAAGATGACAAACGTTATAATTAAATCCGTTTTCATGTCGGCTTTGCCGACATGAAAACACCTCTAAGGCGAGCCGGGGCGAGCCCTCGCGCCGAAATGGGGATAGCTGACAAAATAAATTTTGTCAGCCACGATAAGCGCGAGTACCGATTGTAAAACGAAGTTTTACAATCGACTATCACCATTTCGTAAAAGGAGGGCTTTCCGTAATCAAGGGCGAGCTTTTTGTTGTAGAAGAACACGTGCATTTCATTCCACAGGCTGACGCCGATGTCTCCCGCGGCGGCATACAGTCTGCCGTTGACGGCCATTTCCTCCCGGATGCGTTTCGACCACCACGGACTGTCCAGCCGCAGATGCTCGACCTCGTTCAGATTGAGGAGCAGACCGTCGGTCACGCCGTAGCCGACAAACGCGGCGTACATCTCGATCAGATCATAATCTCCGCTCCCGGACAGGACCGAGCTTCTGATGCGGTTCATATACGGGTCCCGGTCGTTCCATTCGCCTGCATCGACGATCGGGACGAGCTTTACGCTGAATTCGGTTTCGACGGCGAGATTGCGCCGCCATACGCTGTCTGAGTAGACGTCTCCCGTCTGCTTGCCGACATAAAAATCGCCCTGATTCAGCTCGCGCATGAGAAAACGGAATTCACGTCCGCCGTAGTCGGCAGACTCAATGCCGTCGAACACGCCCTACGTCTCCGGAGCCGGCTCGGAGGATCCGTCGGAAACGGGAGGTACGGCGACCTGAGTTCCGCAGGATGCGGTCAGCGCCGCCGCGAGGAGCAGCGTCAGCGCATTCAGATGCTTTTTCATGAATATGACCACCTTTCGTCGTTATTTCGGCAGGGCGCATCGGGGCGAACCTCATGCGCGCTGCCGCCGGTCAGACACGTTGATTTGGACAGAGCGCATCAGGAGCAAGCGCAGGGGAGAAAGGACGCACCCCGTCGCCGTATGAAGCGTTTGATAAAATCAGATCGATCTCGCACGTCGGAAGGGCAGACTTCACAGCGGTCAGATCCGGGAAGCTCCGGACGACGCCGCAGCGTGAGCCATGCCGATCCGGGTGTCGGCGCAGCCGTAATAGAGCAGATGCTCGCCCGCAAATTCGACCAGTCCGCTCGCAAACAGCGTCGTGCCGACCAGACCGTACAGCTCGAAGGGATATTCGGGCGTCAGGATCGGCTTGTCGCACCGCGCCAGCGCCTGACGCGGGTCGGACGGGGCGCAGCCGATCGAATAGACCGGTTCGTTCACCATGGCACGGTAGCCCGACAGCCCCGCGTTTGTCAGATAGTCCGCATTTCTGCCCGACGCGCCGTTGTAGAAAAGCAGAATGCCGTCTTCGGTGAATACCGGCGGCGCGGCGGATTCGCAGAGCTGACTGTCAAAGTATCCGGCGCGCGGCGAAACGACCGCTTCGTGCGCCGTGTGCCAGGTGCGCAGATCGTCCGACCAGCTGAGAAACAGGCTGCTGTTGCCGTAATACGCCCAGTATTTCCCGCCGATGCGGCGGTTGATGACGGCGACGGCGCGGGCAGGAAAGGCTTCGCCGCCGAACTCCCAGTTTTCAAGGTCGCGCGACCACGCGATCAGTCCGGGAGTGCTTCTCATGCTCCGCACGCCGGTATAGGTGAGGAGCCACAGCCCTTCGTCCGGGATATAGGTCAGGCGGGGATCCTCGAAGCCGCCGCGATACGGGGAAGCTCCGTCCGGGAAGAGCAGGGGACGTTCGTCGGTGACGAAATGCCGTCCATCCTCGCTCCACGACCAGATGAGCGATGAAACGCTCCAGTTTTCCGGCGCGGCGCGGTCGGAGAAGCTGATCACGCGGCAGAGAAGCCCGGCGCGCCCGTCTTTCACGACGGCGGCGGGATTGAATATGCAGTCGGCGGCGTACCGACCGTTCGGACGCAGGACGGGTTCGGGGTATTTTTCAAACCTTTCCGCCCAGCCGAACCGTTCGGGAAGCAGGGAAACCATAAAAAAACTCCTTTCATGTGCATTCAGGCTCCTTCTGAAAATCACAGGATCCGTAGAAAACAGATCCGATACCCGCAGGATCGGGTTTATTTTCTTCTTTCTGAGTTTTCAGAAGCTGCCTCCATTATAGCACATGAAAGGAGCGCCGGGCAAGAAATTATCTTACAGGAATCGGACAAATTCCACCATCCGTCCCGTGAGCGTCCGCGCGGTACCGGCTCGGCGGAACGCCGAATTCGCGGGAAAACGCGCGGTTGAACGAGCGTATTGTGCCGTATCCGCAGGAAAAAGCGGTCTCCGTGACCGAACGATTCTCCTTTGAAAGCATCTGCGCGGCATACTGACAGCGAAGCATATTCGTAAAGTCGGAAAAGGACATTTCCAGCCGTCCGGACAGAAAGCGGCTGATGCTTCTTTCACTGACGCCGGTCAGACGGGAGAGGGCTGCTGCGGAAAAATCCGGGTCGAGGACGTGTTCAAGGAAGCAGGTGAGCAGCCGTTCCGCCGTATCAGCATCATAGCCGGAGATCGGCTGCATGGCAAGGGGACGTAGAAGCTCTCCGACCAGCGCGGTGCTGAGACTGTTCAGAATGCTGTCATGGTATTCGTCCTGAGCGGTCGAAAGCATCAGGTCAAGCAGCTGACGCACTCTCGGCAGTATGCGGCCGGCTGTCAGAAACTGGCTTTCAGGTACGGCGGTGAGCAGGGACGCGCGGTATTCCGCAAGCCGGAACGGGGAGATCGCAATACAGGTGTGCGTTCCCTCCGTGCAGTCGCCGAAGCTGTGCTTCTGCAGCGGGAAGACGACGAGCAGACTGCCGGGTGACAGAAGCCCTTCTTTTCCGGCGACCGTGAAGGTACGGGTCCCGGTATGCTGCATGATCAGTTCAAGATTCTGGTGAAGGTGCAGCGGATACGGCATATTGGGGCTTGCCGTGTCGATATGGGAGCAGATCAGCTCCTTTCTGCCGTTCAGAACCAGCATGGACGCTCTCCTTTCCGTGAATTTCCGGCGGAAGCTCCGTCCCACGCCGTTTTATGAGATTTTTCCGGGAACGGGGACGGAGACGCCGCGTCAGAGATCGCGCTTTCCGCTCACTTCGTCGAGCTTGATCTCAAAGACCTCCGACCTTGAAAGACCGTGGCAGCTCGTGACCGGAAAGCCGGAATGGTCGTAGTGATCGAGCATGATCTTGAAGGCGTCTACCTTGTCCGAAACCTCTGTCAGACGGACGGCGCGTCCGGTTCCGATCACGCTTTCATATTTCGCGGTGATCCCGCCGCCTGTCTGCTCAACCCGGTCGTACAGGTGCGCTTCCACCGTGACGCGGGGATCGCTTTGCAGGATCTCCCATTTCCGTCCCGCACCCGCGCTGTGAATATAGACTGTGATGACCCCGTCCTCCATTTTACAGCCGAAGGTCATCGGGATGAGGTAGGGGAACCCGTCCCCGTTCATGCCGAGCGTGATCGTCGTACATCTCTGTAAGATATCGTAGATTTCATTCAGGTCGATCACCCGTCTGTCGTCCCGTCTCATACTGTGAATCCTCCTGTTGATCGTTCGTTCTGAATAAGCGCCGTCCGTTCTGTCGGTTTCGATGAGAGACGGGCTATACGGTTATTATAGCAGATCGCGCCGGAATAATCAAGCCCGTGCGCGGATTTTCCGACGGACAATTCCGTGCGCAGTTCGGGAAAAAACCAAAATGTCTCTATATGGGAAAAAACCGAAACGGCATTCAGCCCGCATACACAGGCATGGCTCATGAAAACGGAACAGCTCTGTCCGATCGCCCCGGACAGAGCTGTTTTCATAAGAGCGGTTATCGGTCGGCCGTTTTCCGAACGGCTTTTGGCTCAATAATACTCCGCCATGGTCCCTTTGAGGTTTTCATATAATGCGAGATAGACGGAATAGCTTCTTTCGTATTTCCGCGTCTGCCCGTCGCCGGGCGTGTGGACGCGCCGGATGCGCACCGTCTGAGATACCGCGTCGTCAAAATCCCGGTACAGCCCGACGCCCACTCCCGCCAAGAGAGCCGCTCCGAGATTCGCGGCGTGATCGGACCCCGGCACCTCGATGACCTTTCCGGTTATATCCGCTTTGAGCTGCGTCCAGAAACGCGAATTGGCGCAGCCGCCGGTGGCTTTCATGGAGGAAACGACAGCGCCGGCGCTTTCTGCCGTTTCAAGGTTGTGCCGCAGCGAAAACGCTACGCCCTCCATCGCGGCCCTGATGAAATGCGCTTTCGTTTTGGCAAAATCCATGCCGAAGAATACGCCTTTGGCTTTGGGGTCCCAGATGGGCGTGCGCTCGCCCGACATATACGGCAGGAACACCAGACCGTCGGAGCCGGGAGAAACCGAAGCGGCTGCCCGGTCAAGCTGTTTGAGCACTTCCGAGGACGTCATGTGCGCGATCGCGGTCTCGTATGCGGTGAATTCGCGCTGGATCCATCGCATCACGCCTCCTCCTCCGGTGGTCCCGCCCTGAAGCAGCCATTTACCCGGGACGACGTGAGAGCAGAGGATCAGTCTCCGATCCGGACGGCACGAATCCATACAGATGCTCATCCCTTCGGACTGTCCGCCCTGTTCCTGCGTCTCTCCTGTCCTGACCACACCGGCGCCGAGCGCGGCAGCCGCGGAGTCAAGTCCTCCGGCGACAACGGGGGTGCCTTCCGCAAGTCCGCAGAGCTTGGCGGCTTCTGCCGTTACCCGGCCGATCACGTCATGGCACGGATGGATTTCGGGGAGAAGATGACAGGGTATGCCGAGACGGCGGGCTGCCTCCCTGTCCCATGCGTTTTTGCGTATATCAAAGCAGTGGAGACCGTACCCCTGACTGGGGTCCTGCGTCAGCTGTCCCGTCAGCTTATAGGCGATGAAGCTGTTCGACTGTAATATTTTATCCGTTTTCCCGAAAACTTCCGGGAGATTCTCGCGGAACCACAGGATCTTTCCGGTCGTATAGGGCGCGGTCAGCGGATTGCCCGAAAGTCCGAGCAGGTCGTCCGCGCCGAGCGTATCGTTAAGGCGGGCGCAGATGGCGGCGGAGCGGTTGTCCATCCAGATGGGAGTGCGGCACAGCACATTCCCGCCGCTTCCGACCGGAACGGCAGACCAGCTCTGACCGTCGATCCCGATCCCGGCAATATCCGATGCGGAAACCCCGGACTTTTCCGCACACCTGTTGATACCGCGGCACACGGCTTCCCACCATTCCTCCGGGTCCTGCTCCGCCCAGCCGGGATGAGGGTAGTATACGCTGTATTCTTCCGTATCGGACGCACAAACGCCGCCGTTTCGGTCAAACAGCGCGATCTTGCAGGCGCTGGTGCCGATATCGATCCCAAGTAAATATTCCATCATGATCACCTTCTGACGGGGAGGATTCCGATCTCAGCCGATCGGCAGAGGTCCTGTGAAAGCCATTCGGTACAGCCGCAGACCCGGCGCGGAGAAAACGCGGAGTCCCTGAACGTGCCGGCGGCGTCCCGTCTGTTTCGTTTTGCGGTGTATTCCCAGAATGCCCGGCTGAACCGAAAAATCCTGCGCGGGAGGATCCCGCGCAGGATTTTTCAGGACGGTCGGACGTTTCAGTCCTCGTCGTCGTCCTCCGGCATATTCTCCCAGTTGTGGAAGACCTGGATGACGTCGTCGTTGTCGTCGAGGTTTTCGAGCAGCAGCGACATATGCTTGATGTCGTCCTCGTCGGTCAGCGATACATAAGAGGACGGAACCTTGTCGTTGTCGGCGGAAACGATCTCGTAGCCCTTGTCGGCGAGCGCCGCGCGGACGGCTTCGAGGTCGTCCGGCTCGGTCGAGATCTCAAACACGCCGTCTTCGGCTGCGAAATCGGATGCGCCGGATTCGAGAGCGTCTTCCATCAGCTTTTCCTCATCGACCTTGCCGTCGTTTTCGATGACGATCAGACCGCGGTCGGTGAACATGAAGCTGACGCAGCCGGTCGTGCCGAGATTGCCGCCGAACTTGTCGAAATAGTGGCGGATATCCGAAGCGGTGCGGTTGCGGTTGTCGGTCGTGGTCTCGACGATGACAGCGACGCCGCAGGGACCGTAGCCTTCGTATGCGATCTCTTCGTATTCCACGCTGTCCGCGCTGGACGCCTTCTTGATGATGCGCTCGATGTTGTCGTTCGGGACGTTGCTTGCCTTAGCCTTGGCGATCAGGGCTGCCAGCTTGCTGTTGGCGACGGGGTCGGGACCGCCTTCCTTGACGGCGACTGCCATTTCCTTACCGATCTTGGTGAAGATCTTCGCTCTCTGCGCGTCGGTCTTCTCCTTCTTGTGCATGATATTCTTCCATTTGCTGTGTCCTGACATGATATTATCTCCTCTGATTCCTTATATTTTCTTTGTTTAGATCTTCTCGGTCTTCTTCATGCAGATCAGACCGAACGCATTGCCGAGAACGGTCTTTGCGCAGGCGGACAGGGCGACGCGGAAGCCGCGCACCTTCGCATCCTCCGCCGTGACGATCTGGCATTCGTGATAGAAACGGTTGAACGCCGCGCAGACGTCCAGAATGTAGCGCGTGATGACCGAAGGCTCCAGCTCGTCGAGCGCCGCAAGGACCTTTTCGGGGAAGATCGCGAGGGTCTTTAAGAGAGCGGCTTCGGACGGAGCGGTGATCTCGGCGTCAGCGGGGACGGCGGGAACGCCGCCGGCTTTCGTGAGGATCGAGCAGGCGCGCGCGTAGGTGTACTGTGCGTAGGGACCGGTGTTGCCGTCGAAGTTCAGCGCGTCTTCCATGATGAAGTTGATGTCCTTGATGCGGCTGCCCGACAGATAATAGAAGATGATCGCGCCCACGCCGACCGCTTCAGCGACTTCGGCTTTGTTTTCCATGTTCGCGCCCTTTTCTTCCATGACCTTCGTGACTTTCTCGATCGACTCGGCGAACAGGTCGCGGAGCAGAACGACGTTGCCCTGTCTGGTGGACAGCTTGCCGCCGTTGATCGAAACGGTCCCGTAGGGGACGTGAACGAGGTCCTTCGCCCACTCGTAGCCCATCATCTCGACGACCTTGAACCACTGCGAGAAGTGCAGACACTGACCGGCGGAGGTGACGTAGATGCACTTGGCGAAGTCGTAGGTCTTCTTGCGGTAGACCGCCGCCGCGATGTCGCGGGTCGGGTAAAGGGTCGAGCCGTCGCGCTTGAGGATGAGACAGGGCGGCATTCCGTATTTTTCGAGATCGACGATCGAAGCGCCGTCGTCTATTTTCAGCAGATCCTTTTCGCGCAGCTCCTCCACGATGGCGGGCATTTTGTCGGAGTAGAAGCTCTCGCCCTTGTAGCTGTCGAAGGTGATGCCGAGCTGCTTGTAGGTGCGCTCGTATTCCTTTAAGCTGATTTCGATGAACCACTTCCAGAGCGCGGTGTTTTCCTCGTCGTGATGTTCGAGCTTGGAGAACTCGGCGCGCGCCGCATCGTTCAGCGACGGGTCGTTTTCCGCTTCGGCGTGGAATTTCACGTAAAGCTCGACCAGCGCGTCGCAGCCGCCCGCTTCGACCATTTCACGATTGCCCCATTTGCGGTAGGCGACGATCATTTTGCCGAACTGTGTTCCCCAGTCGCCGAGGTAATTGATGCCCACGCAGTCGTAGCCGGCAAACTGATGCAGCATTTTCAGCGAATGACCGATGACGGTCGTGCCGAGATGACCGATATGGAAGGGCTTGGCGACGTTCGGGGAGGAGTAGTCGAGAACGACCGTCTTTCCCCTGCCGAAGCCGAATGAGCCGTAGCGGTCGCCGCGGGTGAGGATATCGGGAATGAGCCTGTCCATATAGTAAGCGGGATTGATGGTGATGTTCAGATATCCGCCGACCGTCTGCACCCTGCCGATCACGTCGTCGGTCAGACCCTCGGAGAGCTTGGCGGCAATGACGGGCGGACCCATTCGGAGCGCGCGGCTCAGCTTGAAACAGGGGAAAGCAAGGTCTCCGAGATTTTCGTCCGGAGGGTATTCAAGAAAGCCGACGAAATCATCCGGCGTCAGTTCGGGAACAGCCGTAAGCGCGGCGTACTTTTCATACAGCCGTTCGGCAATATGTTTTTTGACCGTAAGCATGATAACGCTCCTTAATTAATAATTCACCGATTGTTTAATGCTATAAGATGATGAACGTTATAATAAATCCGTTTTTATGTCGGCTTTGCCGACATAAAAACACCTCTAAGGCGAGCCCTCGCGCCGAAATGGGGATAGCTGACAAAACAAGTTTTGTCAGCCGCGATAAGCGCGAGTACCGATTGTAAAACGAAGTTTTACAATCGACTATTAAAAAGAATGAACCAATATATTATTATACCATGGAATCTGATTTTTCGCAACGGCAATTCTGCCAAAATTGCGCGCGGAATCGGGCGGGCTGTTATCCATATCGCCGCAGAACGATTCAGTCGAGCAGCATTCCCAGCTCCAGCCGGACTTCCTTTCGTTCCGGGTCGCGGTTCGAATAGCAGCACAGATCGAAGCCGATCAGGGAAAAGCCCATATGCCGGTAAAATCCGATGGCGTTCACGTTGCAGGACTGTGTTTCAAGCATCACGGCGCGCCGTTTTTCGGCGCGGGCGGTCGAGATCGCCAGCTCCATGAGCCTTCTGCCGAAGCCTTTTCCGCGAAGCTCCTCGCCGACCCACAGCTCGCAGACGCGGAGCCGGTTCGACCATTCCTCCCGCCAGATCTCGACGGCGCAGAGCAGTTCCTCACCCCGAACGACGCCGAACGCTTCCGCGCCCTGCCGGCATTCCTCGTAAAGACGGTCTGGGTAGTCGTATTCCTCCGGCGTGTGCGTCACGGGAGAAGAGAAGCGCTTTTTTTCGAGCGTGACCGTGGAAAAGCCGTCGCACATCACGTCGTAATACCATTCGGTCGTGTAGCCGATGGGAAGGGGATGACCTGTCCAGCGCTCGCGCGGGAGAGGAACGATTTCGTATTCCATGTTCTTCCTTTCGGTTCGGGAACGTCCCGCCTGAGCGGAACGTTCCCGCTTTTTCGTGTTCTTTGTTCTATTGTACCATAACGGGAGCCGATGGTCAAGGGAAAATACGAATATCGCTCATTCAGGCGCAAAAATGTCCGTTCGGGATCCTTCCGCTCAGACCGGTCCGCAGGATTTCACAGAAACAGCGGGCGAAGCTGACGGTCCTCTGCCGCCGCCTGCACGGCTTCGGGCAGGAGCGAAAAATCCGCGACGAGCGAATGCGGCTTGCCGGACGGGTCGTCCTGCTTCATCGGCACGAACCGCACCGAACGCCGCGTCAGGAGCCGTCCGAGGTTCGGCAGATTCGCCGCCATCGCGTCGTTGCTCGCCAACGCGATGAGAAGCGGACGGTCGGTGCGCAGATGAGCCTTCGCCGCCATCGTGACCGGCGTGTCGGTGACGCCGTTTGCGAGCTTTGCCAGCGTGTTGCCCGTGCAGGGCGCGATGACGAGCAGGTCGAGCGGAGACTTCGGACCGAGCGGTTCGGTTTCGGGAATGGTGTGAAGGATCGGCTTCTGACAGAGCGTTTCGATCCGTTCGCGCCATTCGGCTGCGCGGCCGAAGCGCGTGTCGGTCGAGTAGGCGTTGAACGACAGAATGGGAACGAGCGAATGCCCGGCTTCGATCAGCTTTTTCATCGCGCCGAAGCTCTTTTCAAACGTGCAGAACGAGCCGCACAGTGCATATCCGATCAGCATGGCATGACCCGGCGCTTTCGGATGACGAAAGCGTCCTTTCTTCGTATTAAAGCGGATGCGCTCATGACGGACGTCCTTCTCCGCCTGAGGTGCGGAAAATGCCGTCGAGCGTATCGGCGAGGATGATCCCCGCCGTCACCGGAGCGACCCGTCCGGGCAGGGAGAGCGCGCGGATGATATTCGCGCCGGACGCCGCATCAGCCCCGAACGCGACTCCTCCCGGCGCGGACGCGAGGTCGATGACCGGCGTACCGGGTCTCAGCGCGGAAAGCTCCGCCGCTCCGATGACCGGCGCGGGGATGGTGTTGAACAGCACGTCGGGGTTGGTCTGACGCAGGACGCGGAGAAGCTCTCCGGTCGGTTCGGCGCGCAGACCGTCCGCCCGGATCCACGCAAGGTCGGACGGCTTTCGCGCCGTCGCGGTCACATTCATGCCGAGCGCACGCAGCCGTCCGCCGAGCGCGCGCCCGATCCTGCCGTAACCGAGAACGACCGCCGTCGAGCCGTGAAGCGTGACGGGCAGCGCTCTCATCGCTTCGGCGATGGCTCCCTCCGCCGTCGGAACGGCGTTGGCGACCGAAAACTCCTCTCGTTCATAGTAATCGACCGCCCGGATGTCGTCCGGGATCGTCAGCCCCGCGAGCCGTCCGCCGGTGAGAAGCGTGACGCCGCGCTCGCTCATCAGGTGAAACAGGCGCGTGAGTGCGACCGGTTCGTCCGGTTCGGCGAGCGGCAGGGAAACGGTCCTGCCGTCGGTCGAGGCGGGAAGCGGCAGGACCACCGCGTCGGCGCCGTTCAGCGCTTCTTCCAGAGTATTGGCGCAGACGGGCAGATCGGTTCCGGCAGTTCGGTATGCGCACGGACGGGAGGAGCAGAGCCGTTCGTCCACTGTGCCGGCCGGAGGTCTCTCTGTGCCGCCGAATCCGAAAAAGCCTGTGCGGTAGCCGCGTCCGGCAAGCTCCGCGCCCGCCGTCAGCATCCGTCCGTCTCCGCCGATGAAAACCGGCGCGCGGACCTGCCGCGATTCACCCATGAGCCGGCTCCTTTCTCCGCCCGCGCCGTCCGGCGGCGGACGGATAAATATGATCGTTCATAATCTGTCTTCCTTTCCCGGCGGTCAGACGCCGCCGCGCCGTTCCGCAGTCGGTGTGCGGGACGGTCTTCCTTCCAGTTTATGCGGCTCTGCATGATCGGTCCCGGCGCGAAAAACAGATAGAACAACCGCTTTGCTTCCCATATAAAATTATCGGTTATGACCATTGCAAAAAAGGACGGAATGTGATATAATAGTTATATTAACACGGTACCATGAGACGGCTCGGCGCATACCGGACCGTGGGGGAGGAGTCAGGATGGAAGCTCTGAAATCGCTTGCGGGTCTGATCGCCGCGCATCCGGTTCCGATACTGATCTATTTCGGCGTCATGACGCTTGTGACGTTCATCGTGTACGGCGCGGACAAATCAAAGGCGAAGCGCGGCGCGTGGCGCGTGCCGGAAGCGACGCTTCTGCTGCTGGCGTTCATGGGCGGCTCGATCGGCGCGCTGCTCGGTATGCGGATCTTCCGCCACAAGACGAAGCACGTCAAATTCATCATTCTGGTCCCGCTGGCGCTGATCTTACAGCTGGCTCTGGCGGTCGGGGTCGTGCTTCTGCCGCGGTTATCTCTGTGAAAATTTCTGTCGGGACGAGCGGAACGGATCTCCGCCCTGCGTTCCGGCGCCTTCATAAAACGGTCCGTTTCATGAGGAACGACCGGCGATTCTGCTTCTGACGAAAGGATTGGTTGATAATTTATGGGAGGATTATTCGGCGTTGTGTCGAAGACGAGCTGCGTGTTCGACCTGTTTTTCGGAACCGATTATCATTCGCATCTCGGAACGCGGCGCGGCGGTATGGCGGTATGGGGAGAGAACGGCTTTCAGCGGTCGATCCACAACATCGAGAACTCGCCTTTCCGCACCAAATTCGATCAGGATGTCTGTGACTTCGAGGGCGATCTCGGCATCGGCTGCATCTCCGACAGCGAGCCTCAGCCTCTGATCGTCCGATCCCATCTGGGTAATTTCGCCATCACGACGGTCGGACGCATCAACAACATCGACGCTCTGATGGACCTCTGCTTCAAAAAAGGATACACGCATTTTCTCGAAATGAGCGGCGGAGACGTCAATCCGACCGAGCTTGTCGCGTCGCTGATCACACAGAAGGAAACGGTCGTCGAGGGCATCCGCTACGCGCAGGAGCTGATCGAC
>JAZRXB010000087.1:0-4880 GCA_045600005.1 Eubacteriales bacterium
TTCGTTTTTTTGTTCTATATTTGCGGTTTGGTCACTTCAAGTATACCACAAAAACGGAGAAAAATCAGTAGTTTTGCTGTTAAAAAAGCATTGTGCCGATTGGCTTTTTTGACTTTTACAATCGGCTAATGAAATAATAGCAAGGAGTTTATCATCATGACACCTGTCTGCACGCTCACCGGAGGCGCGCTCGGCCGTATGTACGACGAGGCGTGCGCCTATTTTCTCGGCGTGATCGACCCGATGCTTCACGCGGCGGCTTACCGCGGGATCCATAAGGCGGGCTTCGCCGAGACCGAATTCGCCGGGAAATATCTCGACACCTGCGTCCGCTTTGCCAGAACCGCCAAAACAAAAGACCTGCGCGAACGTGCGCTCGCCCGCGCCCACGCGGTGAAGGAATCGATCCTCGCCTGCCAGCGGGAGGACGGTTATATCGGCGGTCACGCGCCCGGTTCGGAGAAGGTCTGCTTCTCGGTCTGGAATCAGGCGTTCACGATGATCGGTCTGCTCTCGTATTACGAGCTGACGGGCGACCGCACGGCGCTCGAAGCGGCGGAGAGGATCGCCGTCTACAACGCTTCGATCTTCATGGACGACGATTCGATCCTGCTCGGCGGCAACAACGGCTCGCAGCATCTCTCGATCATTCTGCCGCTCGCCAGACTCTGCCGGGTCAGCGAAAATCCGGTCGTTCCGAGGTTCTTGCAGTACATCATCGACCTTCTGAAAGGGTCGGACAACAATTTCTTCGGCTTTTCGTCGATCCTCGACCTGCGCTCGAAGAAGGGGATCGAGAATTTCGTCATCCTGCTCGGACTTCTGGAATACGGCGACCTGACCGGCGACGTGTCGGCGCTCGACGCGGCGAAGCGATACTGGGACGAGCTTGCTTCGGGGCAGATCAGGGAGAACGGAAACGGAACGGTACGCGAGGTCTGGACGGCGGGCGGCAATCTGCCGCAGATGCTTTCAGAAGACGTGAAGCCTGACGAAAACTGCGTCGCGGTCGGCTGGATCGAGTTCAGTCTGGCGCTGTACAGGCGCACGGGCGGAGCGAAGTATCTCGACGCGGTGGAAACGGCGCTCTATAACCATCTGCTCGGCGCGGTCGGAGAGGGCGGAAGCGCCTTCGCGTACTATCAGCCGAACTTCGGCAGACGCAGCCGCGCCACGCCCGGCAGTATGTACAAATGCTGCCGCTACCGCGGCTATTCGGCGGTCAGCCAGCTGACCGGGATGCTGTTCGAGAACGGCGCGGACGCCTTTTCGGCGATGATCTACACCGACGCTTCGTATGAGGACGACCGGCTGCGCGTCACCGAGACGGCGGCGTATCCCTACGACGAGAACGTATCGTTTGAGATCGAAGCGAAGCAGGATATCGCGCGCGTCTTCCGGTTCCGCGTTCCGGCGGACGCAGACGGCGCGACGGTCTGCCTTGACGAAAAGCCGGTCGGTGCGGCAGTTTCGGACGGCTGGCTGACGATTCCGCTCGATCTGACCGCCGGGAAGAAAGTCCGGCTGTCGCTTTCCTTCGCGCTCTCGGTAAAGGGAAAGCACGGCGTGATCGACGGGGAAAAGCGGGCGCTCTATCGGTACGGCTGTATCCTGCTCGCGGCGCAGGCGAAGCCGGGCGAGGCGGCGTCTCTGACGCTTCCCGAAGGGAAGCCGGTGCGCACGGAGACGGCGAACGAAAACATCGCGTTCACGCTCGGCGGCGTGCGGTTATGCGACTATGCGTCGTCCGGACGCGGCGAGGACGAATTCGTCATCTGGGCGAAGGAATAAGGAACAGCAGAAAAAAACAGGTACGCCCGTCGGGAAGGGAAACTTTCCGACGGGCGTATATCGTTATCTGACAGACGATGCTTGGGGCATCGTGAGAGCATCTGGGAGCGTTCACTGTTCCGGGTAAAGCGTGAACACCTGATTCGGGTACCCGAATTCGGTCGTAAGCTCTCCTTCGACAAATCCGAAGCGGCGGTAGAGCGCGCGCGGCGCGGGACCTTTTTCGTCGTCTTCCCGGAAGGTCGAGACTGTGATCTCCTTTGACCGGTCAAGCTCGGACAGCGCTTTGTCGAAAAGCGCCGACGCGGCGCCTTTTCTTCGGTGGAGCGGGTCCACCGCGAGACAGCAGATCATGTTGTGCTTTCGTGAAAACAGCAGAACGCCGATGACCGCGCCGTTTTCCTTCACGCAGAGGGCGCGGCGGTCTTTCGTGAAGCGCAGGACCGTCCGCTCATGCTCCGTGACGGCTTCGGGCGTTTCGAGCCCCGGAAAGACCGGGCTGACCTTTCTGACCAGCGTCATCCACGAGCCGACGTCCGCCGGTTCTCCATACTGAACTTCCATAAGATTTCTCCGTTTCTGATTGTCGGCATAAGCTCCCGCATGACGGGACCTCACCCCTTCGCCGCTTCCTTGCGCCAGACGGCGGGGGAAACGCCGAGCACGCGCTTGAAGCTGCGCGAAAAATAAAACGGGTCGTCGTAGCCGAGCGCGGACGCGATCTCGGTCACGCTCATTGCCGTGCAGGAGAGCAGCTCGCACGCCCGTTTCGCGCGCAGACGGTTGTAATAGGCGAGCGGCGAAACGCCCGCCGTTTCGCGGAATTTATGCTCGAAGCGTCCGACGCTCAGTCCCGCCGTCTTCGCCCACTCGTCTGCCGAATAGGGACGGTCGGGCGATTCGCTCATCAGGCGCATGACCGTTTCGACGCCGCCCGACGGCGTTCGCTCGTCTCCCGCGTGCGCAAGCGCGGACAGGATCAGGAGCAGCAGTCCGTTTTCCTCCGAGCTGTGGAAAGGTCCGCCGCGCCGGAACGTCCGGACCAGCTCGTCGAACAGCGACTGCGCACGGTCGGACGGTTCGCACCGCGTCACGCCGGGACGGAGTTCCAGCCCTTCGGCGACTTCCTCCGCCGCGCGTCCGGTGAAGTGGATCCAGAAGGTCGTGCAGCGGTTGTTCCGGAAAAAGGTGTAGCACTGGCTCATGCCGGGCGGGTAATAGAGATAATCTCCTGCGGTGAGCTTTACGTCCTCCCCGTCGAGCGACGCTACGCAGACGCCCGACACGACGTAAAGGATGTGATGATCGACCCGTCCGTTGCGGCGGAGGGTGCGGTAATCGTAGTCGACGTTCCGGTAATCGGCGCGACCGCAGGAATTGATGTGCAGATAGTCGTCCGACAGGGCGTTCGTCCGGTCCATGCCGGAGAGGCGGATAGTCTCAGCGGACATATTCGATCACAGCCGCCAGCGCGTCGCCCATCTGCTGATAGCCGGACGGGTTCGGGTGGACCCAGTTGCTCTGAACGGTTTCCAGCGCGTCGCTGTACAGATTGCATTTGGCGGTCTCATGCTCGAAGCCGTTTTCGGGGTCGAGCGTCAGCAGCATCGGCGAAAGGTAGATCCCCTCGCTCTGCTTATTGTCGAAATCCTCGATCAGACGCGCCGCGGCGTGCAGGATGTTGCAGCGGTAGGCTTTGGAGGTCGCGCCGCAGTTTAGCTTCTTGCCCCAGCTGTGCTGACCCGCGCCGAGAACCGGCAGATTTACGATGATCTTTACGTCCCGATCTGCCGCGCGCACCGCGTCGACGAAACGGTGCGTATTGGCGATGAAGCGGTCGACCGCTTCGTCCGACGCGGGTATGCCGTTCGTTCCCTCGTAGTTATTGCACTGGATATCGTTCGCACCCATCAGCGTCGACACCACGTCGAGCTTTTCGATGCCCTGACGCTTTTTGTACTTGCCGAAATCGAAGACGAGCTTCGGGTCGTCCC
Source organism: Eubacteriales bacterium (assembly GCA_045600005.1). Lineage (GTDB taxonomy): Bacteria > Bacillota > Clostridia > Oscillospirales > CAG-272 > Flemingiibacterium. The sequence continues at coordinate 3,786 of JAZRXB010000087.1, forward strand.
GGACGTAGACCTTTTCGCCGTGCTCCATCCGGTACAGTTTTCCGCCTTCGGTGAAATATTCGCCTTCGGTGAAGGGACGCGGCAGATAACCGAGGGTGAAATAGCCGCCGACCTTCGGGTCATCGAGCGAACGCTGAAACTCCGCGCTTCCTCCGTACAGCTCGCCCGGCACGTCCTCCGGGAAAAGGAAGGGCGATTCCTTTGCGTTCGTGAAATAGTTCGGATACGACCAGCCGCCGCGCCCTTCATGACGGAGCAGACCGTTGAAGCTGCGCGTGCCGAGCGTATGGATATTGTAGAGCTTCGTCACGACGTGCTGCATATAGCGCTCCGACTGGGTCATGCTGTCGCCGACGAACAGGACGTCTGTCGGCGCGTGGCGCAGCTTGTGCGGGACGGCGATGATCGCCGCCTTTTTCGAGCCGAGCCGCCTGCCGTACTCGTCGTAGACGATCAGCTCGAACGGGAAGGAGTCCTCCCCGCAGGAAAGATCGTTCAGCGTGAAGCGGTCGCCGAAGTTCTTTCCGTATTTCGCGTTCACGACGATGTCCCATTCGGGACGGAAGGGGAACAGGATGTTCTGATAGTAGATGTTGTATTCCTCGTGGAAGGTGACGAGCCCCTGTCCCGGAATGATCCTGTTCACATAGATCGTGTCGGGCAGGAGGATGAGAAGCTCGGTATTCATGGCGTTTCCTTTCGTTCTGACCGCCGGAGGGCGGGTGATCGAGACTGGCTGACTTTATTATAGCACGTCCGGTGAGATTTGTCAACAGCAGGATCGTCCATATCAACAGCCGGAATTGATATGGAAAACCGGCGAAAAGTCTGCTATAATCATTATTGAAATAATAGTCGATTGTAAAATGTCTTAAGGTAACGAACGTTATAATAAAATCCGTTTTTATGTCGGCTTTGCCGACATAAAAACACCTCTAAGGCGAGCCAGGGCGAGCCCTCGCGCCGAGGGGAGCTTATAAAAACGAAGTTTTTATAAGCGGCGATAAGCGCGAGTGCCGATTGTAAAACGAAGTTTTACAATCGATTAAATAAAGGAGTTTTTGCCATGTCTAAGAAATTTGCCTTTATCGGCGC
>JAZRXB010000088.1:0-8259 GCA_045600005.1 Eubacteriales bacterium
CTGTCGGGTGCGGGAGAGTCTGAACTCCCCGTGCCTTTACGGTTATCTCTGCGGACCTGCGAGCGGAGCTTCCGGCGTCTCTTCATTCGGCGGAGTATCATCCTGCGGGCTGGTCACGATGATATCGGAACGCTCGATACGGATCATTTCGAGCTTCGGCTCTTCAAAGAGTTTTTTCATTGCTTTCACCTCAACCTTCCTGCTCCCGTCCTGCCCTGCGGCGGCGGGAGATGCTTTCCTGATTTTAATCTTTGATGCAGACGATGCGGGCGTTTTCCTATTTTCTTTCATGAAATCCCGCAGTCAGGCTTTCGCTGGTCGTATGGTATTATGATAGCATATTATTCACGGAATGTCAATCCCTCCCGTTAAAAATAGCAATATGAACAATAAAGGAAGTCACCCCATGCTATTTTGAACAAATCACTGATAGAAAAGCATTGTTCCGTCGATTTTCATCCCGCCGTCCGTTCAGAAAAAACATACCCGGACAGCCGGTTTCACCGGCTGTCCGGGATGATCTGCGGTCAGATGCCGTAGAAATTGTAATGCGTCAGGCTGTTGACGGTCACGGCTCTGCCGTACTGATTGTCCTTCAGATTATCCTCCGTGTTGAAGCGCAGCCGCTTTTCCTCAAGCTCCTCAAGACGCGGACGCCTGCCTTCGAGATGATCGGCGAGCAGCCCCCGGCAGTTCCGGACGCGGCACATCAGCCCGCCCAGCCGCACGTCCTGCACCTCAAAGCCGTTGCCCTTGCGCTCCCTATACCACACCGTGTGATATTTATCGTAGAAATCCCCGATGAGGACCGAAAGCCGGTCGTAAACGCCGAGCAGCTCCCGCAGCGTCTCCCGGTCGCCGTTCTGATACGCGGTATAGGTGCGTTTTCCGAGCGGGAACTTCAACGCCATGACGCGGCAGAGCGCGGCGGCGCTTTCAAACAGATAACCGTAGCCGGGCGCGTCCGCAAGCGCTTCCAGCTCGTCCGCGTACCGGAAGAACCGGGTCTCGAATTCGCTTATGTCGTCGGGTACGAGGTCGTCGTAAATGCCGGTGAACGGGTCGCTGAACAGCCCGACCTTTTCCGAGTTGAAACGGTAGCCGGTATCCTGATAGTCCGCGGTGTGGTTCAGCTTCATGAAATCGTCCCACTCCACGCCGATCAGGTCGAAAAAGTTCCGTTTGATCGCGTCCATATCGGTCACGCCGTATTTCACGACCTGCGCACAGTAGAAATACGCGGGCAGCGAAGCGAAGATGCTGTTCTCGCCGCCGTCGTCTCCGAAGGTCATGCAGCCCACGCTCTCAAAACCGAGCTTTGCACAGTGCGGCAGCATTTTCGGCAGCCAGTACATCGCGCTGTCGGTGTGGGGAGCGTAGCCCGACCAGCCCATGCCGCTGCACAGATACCAGATATCGTCGGTCATCCGGCGGCAGCCCTCCGTCATGGCTTCCATCTGCTTTCCGTTCGAGAAATAATCCCAATAGTCTATCGCCGCGCCCTTCGGGAACATCGCGGCGACGTCGGGCGTGATCAGCTCCCTGTCGCAGGTGTAGCAGTCCGCCGGGAACGGGTCCGTCTTTTTCTTTGCCAGCGTGAAGAACATATCGTGCGACAGCACCGGCTTGAAGCCGTACTTCTCCGCAAGCTCCACGCACCGCGCCAGATGACGGGCAAACAGCTCGGTCTGATTTTCAAAGCCGTACCTGTCAAGGTGCCGCCCGCGCCCCAGCCCGCTCGCCTCGTCGCACCCGAGCTTGAGATACCGGCTGTTTTTGAACACGTTCCTCAGCGTGCGGAACATCCGGTCGAGAAGCGTATAGGTCCGCTCCTCGTCGACCATCAGCACGTCCCGGCTGTCGTGGATGGGCGCGTATTCCTTCCAGCGGAAGATATGCTCCAGATGGGCAAGCCCCTGCACGCTCGGGATCGCCTCCATGCCGTTTGCTTCGATGTAATCGACGATCTCGGTCAGCTCCGCCGTCGAGTAACGCCCTCTGAGATAGCCGAAAAACGGTTCGTCTTCGACCTCGAAGGTATCCTCCGTGTAGATCTCCAGCGCGGTATAGCCCATTTTCTTCATCAGATCGCAGAACCGCCTGATCGTTTCCACCGTCGGCACGCTGTTGCGCGAGCAGTCGATCGCCGCGAACAATCTTTTGAGCGCCATTCAAAATCCCTCCCGTCTGCCGACCGACGTCCTGTATCATTAAGGAAGAAAACTCTCCCGCCGGTCAGATGATGCATCCAGTATACCATCCCTTTCCGTATCTGTCAATAGGAAACCGCCGCAGTATCGTACTTTTTCACCTTTACAGGAAATTCATCCCCGGTCCGTTCCGTCTCCGTCTTTCCCCGGCGGCGGACGTCGGGAAAAACGCATCATCCCTCTGTCTCGAAAAGGTACCTTTCTATACAGTTAAAGTAAAAATCACGACTTTCGTCTCCGTGGATCCTCGCGTCGATCTCACATTCCTGATTGAAGTAGTCTTCCATATTTTCGTCAGCATCGATGTAGTTTTCAAATTCCCTGAAATAGACGGCCGCTTTTTTGAAAGCATACAGCTTTCTGTCCGCGTCGGACGCATTGCCGTACAGATCCGCCAGCCGATGTTCATAACAGTGATAGGCCTCATGGCACACGGAACACACAAGGACATCCGAAGAAGCATAGAGAAGGTTATTCATATCGACCACGATGGTACGATCCGCATCCGCATAATAAGCCGACTCGCTGCCGTCCAGCACCTTCGCGCGGACTTCTATCCTGTCGGACAGTCCCAGATAATGACGTTCGATATCCGCGATCGTCTGGAGGACCTCGAGCTTCTGCTTCGCATCCAGCTCATCCCACCGTTCTTCCCGCAGCAGAAGGAGCGTATCGATCCTGTTTTCGACCGTATACGGATCGGCGGCTTCCTTTTTTTCATAAATCCTGATACGCGCCGAATCGAACAGAGGTTCTGTCAACAGTATGATCAGAATGACCGACATCCCCAGTATCGTAAACACGAAGAAACCTTCCATTGACCTTTCATACCGCACATGAAGGATCCACTTTCTTCTGCTTCTGTCGCCGATCCTGCGGAACATGACAAGGCAGGCAAACACCGCGCTCAAAAACAGCGAAACGGACATCACAGCGACAACAAGCGTCGGTTTTATGACGGTATAGGTCAGAAGGGTGTATAGGCCGAAGCCCGTGATCAGGTTGGAGAAAACATGCCAGCCGTTCCGGTCTTCATCCATGTCGATAAATAAACCCGAAAAAACAAAAAAAACGACGATCCCTAAAAACAGAGCGATGGACTTCGCGCGTGAAAGCGAACCAAAGCACCGGAACAGGCAGCTCAGATAACCCGGCACCGCAAGCAGCGCATATGTGATGTGTTGTATGATAAAGCTCTTTTCGCTCATCGTATTGTGATCCTTCACAGCAGTCTCCTTTTTTCGCAGAATGACATTTCCGTCCCGGCAGACAGAGCCGATAAGACGGACGGAAGCAGCGGAGCATTCCGTCCGTGATGTTTTACTTCGGGCGCAGCCGTCTCTTTGTCATTCCCTTGTCAGACCTTCTGCCGCCTGACAGCTCTGCGGTTTCCGGTCTGCAATCCCGAAAGAGACGCGCTCAGACCCTGTAATAAGTCCGTTCCATCGTCCTGAGGAAGTTCCAGACGTCAAGCACATTGTGGACGGCTGGTTCGATGCTTCTGACGTATTCGTCGAGCTTCCTTCCCTTTTCCGCCACGGCTTCCGCGTCGCCTGCGGCGCGGGATCTGCACAGATCGGCAAAGAGCAGAACGATCTCGGCGTGATAAGCGAGATACTTCCACGAAGCGTCTGCGTCCGCGTATTTTGCGATGTGGGAAGCCCTGAAGCTCCCGACAAGCCGGATGGCTTCGTCAAAGCGCGCGATCGCGGCCTCGCCGGTTGATTGGTATTCCGCCCGTTCGTTGGTGAAATAGACAAGCTCGGAGATGCGCTTCAGATAGCTCTCGACCGCCGGACCTTCTTCGCCGAACGCCGCCGCGAAATAGTCGCGCGCAGCGTCCTCAAAGCGGGAGGTCTTGTCCCACAGTCCGCGCGCCATCACGTACATCGGCAGACCGGTCGGGAAGGACGCGCGCTGTACCTGACAGCTGACCATGCCGTTCAGACCGATCTCGTCGAGCTTCGTCATGTCGGTGTGCAGGACGCGGGCGAACTCATAGTAGCCGAGGTCGCGGACGTGATGCCACATCAGATGGTAGTCGAAGTCGAACGAATCGCCGGAGAAGGACGCCTGCCAGCTTTCAAGCCGGGCGATATTCTCCGCCACCGAGCTTGGCATCCGGTTGTGATTGCGGACGTAAGGCGCGAGGACCGGCTTTTCGCTGCGGTCGAAGTCGGTCAGCGCTCTGGCGTAGGTGCGGGTGATCGGCGCGAACATGAGAACGAAGCGGTCGGGATTCTCGATTTGATAGACCTCCGGCGCCCAGAGCAGATCGACGTAGATGAGGAACACGACCTTCGTCTTCACGCCCGCGGCGGTCATCTTCCGGTCCAGCTCGTTGAGCATCCGGACGTAATGGTCGGACGGGATCAGCTTCTGGCAGTTTTCGCATTCGCAGTGGTTGTTGGAGCCGTCCGCGAGCCAGAAATGCAGGTAATCAATGGCGGGATTGGCTTTGCAGTAGTCGACGATCGAATCGGTCATCGCGTCGCGGACCGTCTGATTCGAGTAGCAGAGGTTGGTGTTGAGCGCGACGCCGTGCCACAGCTCGCGTTTGCCGCCGACTTCGGCGAAGTAAGCCTTCACCTCAGCGGAGATGTCGGACGTGTCGTTGTTCCAGCCGGTTCCGTTGATGCCGAAGGGTTCGCAGGTCCAGCCGTGACCGACGGCGTGATACATCAGACCGCGCCGCTTCACTTCTTCCTCCAGCCGCTTCCAGATATGGCGGACGTCCTCGTTGTCAAGCGCCTCGTCCGGAAGACCCGGGTTGCCCTCGTGATGGTACCAGCGTCCGAAGAAGCAGTACGGGATGCGGAACTGGACGTAGTACCCGTTCATGCCGACCTTGGGCAGCCAGTTGATGACGTTGTAAACGTGCTCATAGCTGACCGCGCCCTCGATGCAGACCGCGCGGTGACGGTAGGACGCCTTTTCCGCGACTTCGACGTTCAGCGAAGCGGCGTCGAGCTTTCCCTCGGGGATCAGCTCGCCGTCCTCGCCCGGACGTATCCAGCGGCAGCCAAGCTCATAAAGGAAGCGGTAGGCGGCGATCAGAACGGCGCGCTCGTTCGAACCGGTGATCACGCCGGCGCCGTTCTGCACGTCGATGCGGATCTCGTCGTCGTCCGACGGTGCGACTGAGCCGTCGAGTCCGAGCCACAGAACGCCTTCAAGCGAAGCGTCGACCGCGTCATACAGACGTCCTTCAAGGAAAAGCGTCGGGTCCATGCGTTTCAGTATACGGACCAGCTCGTCAAAAGCGCAGCCGACCGTTTTTCCGCCGCCGAGTTTTGCAAGGATCAGTCTCATTTCATTTCCATCCTTTCGTTAATACGATTAGCCGATCGTTTAATGCTTTGAGATGACAAACGTTATAATAAAATCCGTTTTTATGTCAGCTTTGCCGACATAAAAACACCTCGATAAGCGCGAGCACCGATTGTAAAACAAAGTTTTACAATCGACTATTAATACGATATCTGCTGTCATTTCAGTATAGCACACCGCATCCCCGATTGCAATACCCTGAATCAAAAACTTCCGTTTCAAGACGGCATAAAACCGCGATTCCCGTCCCGTTTTTCGCCGAATCTCTTGCAAACGGGACGGAAGTGTGGTATGATAAAGAAAAACCATTTTTGAAAGGAGACGCAATCATGCCTGATCGCAGACCGCTTCACATCGGCGCGGCTTACCACGGAAACCGGATGCCGAGCCACGCATACGAGGACCTGAGGGATATGGTTTCCCACGGAATGGACCTCGTGGTCCATATGCTTTCCCATACCGACTGGGAACGTCACCTGGAACGCATGAAGGATATCGTTTCGATGTCGTTCGAGGCAGGACTGGACGTTTGGATCGACAACTGGGGGATCGGAGGTCCTCCCGGCGACGTGTCGCACTTTTTAGCCTACCATCCCGAAAGCCACATGATCCTGTCCGACGGGACCTTTGACCGCATCCGTCCCTGCGTGTACGACCCCGAATTCAGAAAGTACACGAAGGAATGGATCGACGCCGTGGCTTACACCGGCGCGCGCCGGATCTTCTGGGACGAGCCGCATATGCCCGTCAAAACGGCGGACAACGGAAAGAAGCTCTTCGGATGCGCCTGCCCCGCCTGCCGGAAGCGTTATGAGGAACGGTACGATCGTCCGATGCCCGAATACGCCGACGAGACGACGATGGAGTTCGGCGCCGACAGCATCGCCGATTATTTCCGTGAAATGACCGAATACAGCCACTCGAAGGGGATCGGGAACTCGGTCTGCGTCATGATCGGCTCCTACGGCATGAGCCTTTCGCAGGCGGATAAGATCGCCGCGCTCCCCTACATGGACAACATCGGCTCCGACCCGTACTGGGTGGGCAAAAAGAACGGAAACGAGAGCTTCGACGTCTATTCCTTCGTCCGCAGCGAATCCGAAAGGAATCTCGCGCTCTGCGAAAAGTACGGCAGGGATCACAACATCTGGGTGCAGACTTACAGCAATCCGAGAGGTTCCGAGGAGGATATCATCCTCGCCGCCGACGCGATCTACGACGCGGGCGCGAGAACGATCATCGCGTGGGGCTATAACGGCTCCGAATCCAACAACTACGCGGCAAAGAACCCTCTCGCCGCATGGTCGAGATACGAGGACGCGGTTCACCGCCTGAGAGAGCGCGACCGCGACCGCATTCTGGAAGAAGCAAGAAAGAACTACCGGCAGGCATGATCTCAAAAGCGTTCCGCCGCGCGGCGTGAGTTCTTCCCGGCGCGGGATCTTCCGCTCACGCCCGGATGCTCCGCCGCGCGGCGCGCCCGCTTTCACGGCGCTGAGATTCCTGCCCGAACGTTCCGCCGCGCGGGAGATCCTCTTTCCCTGACCCGGCAATAACACGGCACAGACCGCCGATCCCATGATCGGCGGTCTGTGCCTTTCTCTTTCCCGCTCCGGCAGAACATAGAAAACGGTCAGGAAACGTTCCCCTTCCGGTATTCGACCGGACTTTTCCCCGTTTTCTTCCGGAACCAGTGACTGAACGCATAGATGTCGCAGAAACCAAGCTCGGACGCGAGGTCTCCGACCGCCCGGTCTTCTTCCGACAGCATCCGGCAGGCGGCGGCAAGCCTTCGCTCGTCCCGGAAAGCAAGGATGGTCTGACCGGTCACGGCGCGGAACAGCCGCCTTAACTGCGGCTCGCTCAGATGACAGAGCGCCGCCAGCTCCCGTTCCCTCACCGGCTTCCCGACGTTTTCGCCGAGAAAGCGAAGCACCGGCTCGATCCGTTTCGCCGCCGGACTGTCCGCCGCCTGACCGCCGACGGCCGTACCGTCCGCCGCACGGTTCAATGCCGTCTCGCCGAACAGCCGGCAGAGCAGCCCGGCAAGCGCGTCCGCGGCATTTTTCCGGGCAGCTTCGTCGGTGCGCACCCGGCTGAGGATCACGGCGCGGAACAGTTCCCTATGCTCCCCTTCTCCGGCGGGAAAACGGCGGGGAACGTCCGAAAACGACACGGTCCGCCCGCCGCAGGTCAGATCGAACTCGATCTGCATCAGCTGCGCGTTTCCCGTTGCGGGATCGGGCGAAATGTGATAGGAGTAAGGCGGACAGTCCGGCGGCAGATAGACCGCGTCCCCGACCGCCGCTTCAAACGAACCGCCGTCGAATCCGTAGCGGATGGAACCCTCCGCCACACACAGAAGCCCGCTGTGCGGCCGGACCGTGATGTCCTTGTCCGCGATCAGAGGCAGAAAGAGGATCGCCAATGTAATGTCGCACCGGAAACCTTCCGGAAACGTCCGCTCTGCCATGACACACCCACCTTCCCTTTTTTTCGATTATATAGTCGATTGTAAAACTTCGTTTTACAATCGTTACTCGCGCTTATCGCCGCCGACAAAACAAAGTTTTGTCAGCCGACAAAATTTGTTTTGTCGCCTCTCCCCATATCGGCGCGATGGCTCGCCTTAGAGGTGTTTTTATGTCGGCAAAGCCGACATAAAAACGGATTTTATTATAATGTTCGTCATCTTAAAGCATTGGACGATCGGCTATTC
>JAZRXB010000089.1:0-7873 GCA_045600005.1 Eubacteriales bacterium
TCCCACGTGTAGCCGTCGATCCCGTCGCCGAAGACCGAACAGGCGCATTCGAGAACGTCCAGCGAAAAGCTTTTGACGTGGAACTGTCCGACAAGCCCGTGCCGTGTGAGCATTTCCTTCACCTGCTCCCACTGCGGAACGGTCAGCGCCGGGTGCGTGCTGAACATCGGACGCATCCCGGTGCGCGCGCAGAGCGCGAAGAAATCGTCGAGCTTCGGGATCCGCGTCCCGCGGAAGATCTCATTCCGGCAGAGTCCGAGATCCCATTTGAGCAGCTCGTCATAGGTCATCTTCGAGACATACAGATCCTCGGTCGGCTTTTCGCCGTTTTCGTCCCGCGCGGTGCGGTTGATCGTCTCGTCGTGCAGAATGACAAGCCCGCCGTCCGCCGTCGCCTTCGGCACGACGATGCACGCCGGGAAGCCGCACTGGGCGGCAAGCTCGAACGCGGGCATCGTACAGCCCGGCGCGAGATTCATGAAACCGAGGTGCGCGTTGTGCCGCAGACCGCCGTTCCAGTGCGGAACGGGCGAATCCGGGCGGCTCGAAAGCGAGCGCAGCTCGAGCTTCGAGCCTTCCGGCAGGGTCACGTCGACCCGCAGCGTCATGCCGTCCTCAAACATCGGCGGCGCGCGCCATTCCCTGCGTGTCCAGACCGATTTTTCGCCCATGTCATAGCTCGGCGAGCGCCAGAGAGCCCTTCCGCCGGGCAGCATCAGCGAGAGAACGATCTGCGGCGCTTCCCCTTCATACCGGCAGAGCGCCGTCACGACCGTGCAGGACGACGTGTCTCCGGCGTTTTCCAGCACAAAGGTCATGTCGCGTCCGACGGTCAGCACGCCGTCGGCAAGGCTCCCGAACGCGCGCGCGTCAAAAAAGGTCAGCCGTTTCATGTCGTTTCTCCGTTTTTCTCTGTTTCGTCCGCTTCGGCTTCTCTGCGAAGGACCTCGCGCAGCTCGTCCGCGAAATGCTCGATCAGCGCGGGATCCGACAGCTCCTCCGGCGTCAGCGCTTCGCATTCGGCGATGATCTCCAGCGGGATGCGCTTCGGGCGCGGCAGGACCTCCGGCTTCACGAAGCTCCCGTTCCGGAAAAAGACCGGCGAAGCCGCCGCGCAGACCGAGCCCTTCATGTCGTACAGGATCGGCAGGATCCAGCCGTTGTCCTCCATGCTCACCGTCATCGTGAAGTCGGCCGGCTCCTCGTCCGCCGTGAAGACGATCGTTTCCTGTGCGAGATCGGCGCTGTTTTTTACGATGTGCAGAACAGCGCGCCGCCCGGCTTTCCAATAGGCGCGGACGTGAAGCGTGTGCGGCTTTCCGTCGGCGGGAAGATGGTCGCCGCTGATCGAACCGTCGACGTCGAAGAGCAGCGCGGCCGCGTCAAAGGTCACGGACGTGCGCCGGTGCAGGATCGCGTCCACGATGGACGGCTCGTCGAGCGAGTCGAGCTTTAAGTAGGTCGCGCCGCGTCCGACCCGCGCGGGCGTGCGTCCGACGTCGAACGCCGCGTCGCTCGTCGAGAAGCAGCCGATCTCATAGCCCCGGTCGAGCAGCATATACCAGTACCCTTCCGCCATCTGCTTCGGGAAGCCGGAGCAGTAGAAGAAGTCGATGCAGGGCATTTTTTCGGGCGCGAGCAGGAGCCACAGGCAGAGCTGACGGAACGCCATGTGTCCGTAGAACGGGTGGACCGGAACGGTCACGCCGCCGTGGTCCCAGACGGCGTATTCCGCCGGGTCGAGCGTGAACGCGGTCTCGGAATCGTACTGCGTACCCGTAAAGTCAACGCCCGCATTGCCGAAGTGATTGCAGCGCGCCTTCGGGAATTCCTCGTTCATGCGGTAGAAGAAGCCGGAGTCCGAGAGCTTTTCGGCGGCGGCGTGAACGTCGGTGATCTCCCCGTCGTTGCCGTGTCTGCGCGCCATGTAAAGCCAGTCGTAGTTCTCCGCTCTGCCGATGAACGCCGATTCCATGACGTTGCCGATATAGAGGTTTTCGCCGTGGATGAGGTGCGCGTGCAGGTCGCCCCTGTACCAGCCTGCCTCCTTCATGGCGGGATGACGCGGCTCGACGCGGACCGAGACCTTCCCCTTCGCCGTGAACGCATAGTCTCCGGCGGAATAGTAGTTCGTCGTGTGATCGTTCCAGACGTTCATGTCGGGCTTGATCGAGCCGTAATGCGTCCCGGCAACGTCGAACCAGCGCACCGGCTCGGAATCGTCGGTGATCTGCATCATCGCGTATCCGCCGGTCGAGCCGGTGTAAAGATGATTCTCCGGGTCGGGCGTCATCGTGATCCCGATCCCGTCGGCAGGCGCCTTGACATGAGGGACGAACACGTCCGCCATGCCCTCGGCGACCGCTTTGAGGCAGTATTTACCGGGCATCGGGACCGGAAGCGTGAAGCATCCGTCCCCGCCGACCTTCGTCAGCGCGCCGCAGTTGGTCATGACGATGCTTCCGGCGGGCGCGGTTCCCGAAATATGGCTGTCGGTCAGCTCGTAGCGGTGGATATAATCGGTCTCCGCGCCGACGCCGGTCACGCGCAGCTCGTCCGCGTCCGCTTCAAAGATGCAGCAGGTCGGCTCGGCGTTGTCGCAGACCGAGCGCATCGTCTTGTGCAGTACGCCCCTGCGGACGGCAAGTCCGCCGGGATGATGGTGTCCCGCGATGTAGGCGCGCACGCGCGGATACCGGTCGAGCAGCTCGAAAAAGCGCTGATGGTCGATGATCCGGCAGCTCGTGCCGCGGTTGTCATTGCCGCAGGCGAGGAACCACGACGGCACGTGCGAGAAGACGATGATCTCCTGACCCTTCGCCGCCGCGTCGTTCAGCGTTTCTTCGAGCCAGTCCCACGTCGGCTCGGTCATGAAGCCGGGCCATTCCTGCAATTTCAGCCACGGACGCTCCTCGCGGTAGCGCCAGTACGCCTGTCCTTCGGGAGAATTTCTGCCGACGTAGCGGCTGTTCTCGAAGGCGTTCAGCACGATGAAGCGGATGTTCCCCGCCGTGAAATCGTAGCGCGGCGCGGGCATTCCGCAGATCTTCGCGAATTCCGCCGCATTCCGGCGGCAGAGGTCGTGATTGCCGACCGCGAAATGGACGGGGTGCGAGGACTGCGCGTACACCTCGAGCATCTGCGGCACCTCTTCGATGTAGTGACCGTCGCCGAGGTCGCCCAGACTCATCACGAAGTCAAGCTCCTCGCCGTTCAGACGGTCTATGACCGCGGTCAGGCGGTCCTTCGCGCCCGCGCAGTCGCGGGTGGCATAGTTGCCGTGCCACGAATAATGGCAGTCGCCGATGACGGCGAATCGGATGGCGCGTCCCATGCGCATCCTCAGTCGATACGGACGGTCTGTCCGGCGGGGATCTTCACGATCTGCGTCTTGTTCTTCTCCACCCAGAGGTCGAGCGCGGTCGGGTTGACAATGGTCTTCTCGTCCGCCGAAATGCGCAGCTGCTTCTGCGCCATGACGTAATCATAAATCTCGATGTTGGTCGCGTACCAGATCCTGTCGTTTCCGGCGAGCTTCGCCGCGACCTTCTCGATGTACGCCCAGTCTTCCTCGGTGCGGAACTCGTGCGCGTGGCCCCAGATGTAGAACATCGGGTGCGTCCACTGGCTGTCGATATTGTCAAGGAAACGGTCGGCGAGCGTCAGCGCGTCGCGGTGGTGGCAGGACGGGTGCCATGCGCGGAAATCCGCCGGGAACATGAAGTTCTGCGTCGAAAGCGTCGTGCGCGAATAGACCACGCCGCAGGCGTCCAGCACCTGCAGAACGTCGTCGCTGAACGAACCGCTCGGATAGGACATTCCGACGACCGGATACCCGGCGAGCTTTTCGAGGATCTGACGGTCCTCCCACACCTCCTTGAGGACCGACTGCATCGGCATACGAGCCGGCCAGCCGTGGTGGATCGTGTGGCAGGCGATCTCGTGTCCCTCGTAGATCCTTCTGACCTTTGCCAGCTCCTCATCGCTCATCGAGAGATATTTTCCGCCGACAAGGTGGAAGGTACCCTTCACGCCGTAGCGGTTGAAGATGGAGATAAGGCGTTCGTCAAGCGGCGACCCGTCGTCGTAGCTGAACGTGACGATGCGCTTTTTTCCGCCGGGAAAAACGTGATACTGAATCATAATGCTCCTCCGTAGCTTATCGGGAAAGCGTCGGGGAACACATTCCCCGCGCCTTTTCCTCCCGTGATGGGAACAGTATAACATAAAACGCCGCAAAAATCAAGAGCGTCCGGCAAACTCGTGACCCATTTGGACAACGCGGGAAAACGGACTATGCAATCTGCACAAGTTTATCAGAATTTATCGTCATTATTTTCCCTTGAATTTTTGCCTAAACATTTGAAATCCGCGTCGATTTGTGATAGAATATTAGTAACCACCAATCCGCAGCGAAAGGACGTCCGTATGGAAACCTTACGTCAGATCTTTTCTCATATTCTGAATCTGATCGGCAGCATCCGGCTGGTCGATATCATCGACATCGCCATCGTCGCCATTCTGTTCTACTATATTTATAAATTCATCCGCGAACGGCGGGCGGGCAAGCTCGCCGCGGGTCTCATCATCCTGATCTTCGCGCTCGTTCTGGCAAACACGCTTCAGATGCACGCGCTCGGCTTCCTGCTTGAAAACGTCTTCCAGGTCGGTATGCTCGCGGTCGTCGTCATCTTCCAGCCGGAGCTTCGTTCCGCGCTTGAAAAGGTCGGCGCGGAGCCGCTCAAGGGTCTTCGCGGCATCGCGGGCGAATCGAAGACCGAGAATACCGCGACCCTCGCCATGATCGGCGAGGTCACCGAAGCCGTCTGCGATATGTCCATGTCGAAGACCGGCGCGCTCATCGTCATCGAGCGCACGACCAAGCTCGGCGACATCGTGTCGAGCGGCACCGAGATCAACGCGAATCCCTCCGCCTTCCTCATCCGCAACATCTTCTTCAACAAAGCGCCGCTTCACGACGGCGCGATGGTCATCCGCGGCGGACGGATCTTCGCGGCAGGCTGTTTTCTTCCGCTGTCGACCAACTCCGAGATCATCAAGGACCTCGGCACACGCCACCGCGCCGCGATCGGCATGAGCGAGAACAGCGACGCCATCGTCGTCGTCGTCTCCGAGGAGACCGGCAACATCTCGATGGCGCTCGAAGGGCAGCTCCGCCGCTCGTTCAGCTACAACACGCTGAAGGAGGAGCTGACGCGGCTTCTGATCACCGACGCCGCTTCGCAGAAGCCCGCCAAAATGCCGTTCATCTTCCATAAATCCGCGGAGGAGAAAGCTCTCTCCGACGACGAAACGTCCGACAAAAAGGACGACGAAAACTGATCTTCCCGTCTTCTTCCTCATGAAAAGAAAGGACGCGGCTCTGCCGCCTCGGTTCTCATGTCAAACAAGCAGAAAAACAAAGTCCCGGATGAATACGAAAAACACGTCGCCGAATCGGGCGGCGAGCTGACCGTCGCAAAATTCGGCAAATACGAGAATCTGATCGCAAGGATCCTCTGCGTGTTCGCCGCGGTCGCGCTCTGGTTTTACGTCGTCAGCGCCGACACGACCGCAAAGGAGAAAAACTTCTCCGGCATCCCCGTGAAGATACGCGGCATCGAAACGGTCTCCTCCGAACAGGGGCTGACCGTCATCAGCGGCTACGGCTGCACCGTCGACCTGACCCTCGCCGGTCCCAAGACCGACATCGACCGGCTGGCTGCCGACGACATCGACGTCTACGTGGACGGCAGCTCCATCACCGGCGCGGGGGAATATACGCTCGAGATCATCCCTTCCCTGCCCAACGGCGTCTCCGTGGTCTCGCAGTCGGTCAACTACGTCTCGCTCTACCTCGACAAGAGCATGACCGTGACCGTTCCGGTCAAGGTCAATCCGGTCTTCACCATCGAATCGACCTACACGCTCGGCACGCCCGAGCCGAGCCTTGAAACGGTCAACGTCACCGGTCCGGCGGAGGAGCTGGAAAAGCTCTCGCACGCGGCGGTCTCGCTCGACCTCGGCAGAGTGACGAAAACGCTCACCGCTTCGGGTACGCTGACCCTCGTCGACCAGAACGGCGGCACGGTGTCGAACCCCTTCGTCAAGCTCCAGAACACCGAGATCACCGTCCGTTTCCCGGTCTACACCTACAAGGACATCCCGCTGACCGTCGAATATAAGTACGGCTATTACAACGACTCGAACGTGACGGTCTCGATCAAGCCCGCGTCCATCCGCATCAAGGGCGAGCCTGACGCGCTGGAGGATTACGACCACCTGCTCGTTCTCCAGCTCGACGAGAAGAAGATCACCGGCGACACCTCCCTGTCCGCCAAGATCGTCCTGCCCGACGACGTGACGAACGTCAGCGGCATCGAAACGGCGAACGTTCAGGTCACGCACAAGAACACCGAGACCCGCGAGATCGTCGTCACGAACCTGTCGGTCCTCAACCCCAACGGACTCAACTACAAGCTCGAATCGGGTTCGCTGAACGTGAAATTCCGCGGCGCGCGCTCGCTTCTGTCGCTGCTCAGCTCGAACAACATCACCGCGACGCTCGACCTCGGCTACTTAAACAAGGCTTCCGGCACGGTGTCGGTCCCCGTGACCGTTCAGGTCACGAGCGCGCTTGAGGGCAGCGTCTACGAGATCGGCGCCTACAAGCTCGACGTCACCATCAGTTAAGCCTCCTCCGCGTCTTCCGCCGCCGCGTTCCGGCGGCGGAAGACGCTTTTTTCGGGGCGCGTGAATCCTTTCGGGTCTATCGGCTCCCCGTCTCAGAATGAAAAGGAAACGCTATGAA
The DNA here is from genome assembly GCA_045600005.1 of Eubacteriales bacterium. Taxonomy (GTDB): domain Bacteria; phylum Bacillota; class Clostridia; order Oscillospirales; family CAG-272; genus Flemingiibacterium. The sequence goes on from JAZRXB010000089.1 coordinate 6,812, forward strand.
ACAGATCGTCATCGTCAAAAATCTCCGTCTTCCTCTCGGTGCGCCGGTCGAAGACCCCTATGCCGCCGCGCGGAAAAAGCTCGGTCTCGAAAAGAGCGAATTTCTCGGCGCGGCGCTTCACAAGCGCTCGATCGACGCGCGCCGGCGCGGCGGAGGACAGATCGAATTCGTCTGCTCCGTCACGGTCGAATGCGACGTGAGCGAAAAGAAACGCGAAAAGCTCGCTTCCCTCGCGCCCGAAGCGGAGCTTGTCACACGTGAGCCGCTCAGAATCGAAAAAGGGAACGAGCCGCTTTCGACCCGTCCGCTCGTCGTCGGCTTCGGTCCGGCGGGAATGTTCGCCGCGCTGCTGCTCGCCGAAAACGGCTACCGCCCGCTCGTCGTCGAGCGCGGTCCCGACGTGGACGAGCGGCGGCGTGCGGTCGACGTCTTTCTGAAAACCGGAAAGCTCGACCCTGACGCGAACATCCAGTTCGGCGCGGGCGGCGCGGGGACCTTTTCGGACGGCAAGCTGGTCACGCGCATCAGCGACCCGTGCTGTCAGTACGTGCTGGAACGCTTCTGCGGCTTCGGCGCGCCGGAGGAGATCCTCACGCTGGCGAAGCCGCACGTCGGCACCGACCGTCTGCTCGGCGTCGTAAAGAACATCCGCGACCGCATCCGCTCGCTTGGCGGAGAGATCCGCTTTGACACGAAGCTCGACGGTCTGACGCTGACCGGCGGGAACGTGACCGCCGCGTCGCTTCGCGGGAAAAACGGCGCGGAGACCGTTCCGGTCGGCGCCATGATCCTCGCCGTCGGTCACTCGGCGCGCGACACCTACGAGCTGCTCTCCGAAAAGGGCTTCACGCTGCTTGCCAAGCCCTTCTCGGTCGGCGTTCGTACCGAGCATCTCCAGCGCGACATCGACGCTTCTCTCTACGGCAAAGCCGCCGATCTCACCGGTCCGGACGGAAAGCGTCTGCTCCCGCCGGGCGAATATCAGCTCTCGTGGCGCGAACCGCTCGCCAAAGCCGTCTCGTCGGACAGCGCGCGCGGCGTTTATTCGTTCTGTATGTGTCC
>JAZRXB010000090.1:0-4655 GCA_045600005.1 Eubacteriales bacterium
GGCTTTCGCCGGGTTTGTTTCCGGAGCTTTCGCTTCGTCCGCCGCATTCGCTTCCGAAACTTTCGCTTCCGAAACTTTCACTTCGTCCGCGGCTTTCGCTTCCGCGGCTTTCGCTTCCGCGGCTTTCGCCGCGTCTGCAGCTTTAGCTGCGTCCGCAGCTTTCGCCGCGTCCTCCGCGTCGAGCATCGCCTTCGTCTTCGAGTTGGAGGTCGTCATCTCGTCGTCAAAAAACGACGTATCGTAGCTGAACGGCTCCGCGTCCTCCCACATCGCCGTCATCGACAGCGAGCAGTTGTAGAGCCGCCGTCCCGGGATCTTCGGGATCCTGAAATAATCGACCGTTCGCCCCGTCGACGCGCCGTGTCCGACGAACAGGAGATCGCCGTCCTTATATTTCTCAAACGGGAACGCTTCAAAGCCCGCCCTGATGCGCGCCGTCACATCGTCGCCGGTCTCGACGCGGTTCTCGCCCCACCAGTGTTCGGGTAACTCCGCGTCGGGCGCGACGGACGGGAAAAGCCGCTTCAGCGTTTCGAGCGTACTGCCGACATAGTGGAGCGCCGTCTTTTCGGTCATAAAAATTTCGCGCATACAGGGCAGCGGATAAATCGCCGTGCCGAGCGATCCGGCGATGATCTGCGCCGTTTCCATCGTGCGAAGGTAGGGCGACGAAAAGATCACGCCGTGAAAATCCCGACGTTTCAGCTCTCCGGCGAGGATCCTCGCCTGCTCGCGCCCCAGCTCGGAAAGCGTCAGCTCGCCGAGCGGATAGCGGTAGTCGCCGTTCACATAGCCGCCTTCCCGCGAAACCTGTCCGTGTCTCGTAATGTATATCTTCATTCTTATGACCGGATCGAAAACCTGTTTTCGATCCTTTCCTTTCGGTTGTTTTTATCATTATATCATATTCCGCCGCGTTTTGCAACCGGAACGCGCGAAATCCAAAGGAGTTTCCCATGAAAATTCTCACCCTGATGGAGGATACGCCCGGTCTGACGCCTGTTTTCGCCGAACACGGGCTGTCGCTCTGCCTCGAAACCGACCGCCGCACGGTGCTTCTCGATACCGGCGCGTCTGAGCTGACTGTCCGCAACGCCGAAGCGCTCGGCGCGGACCTTTGCAAAGTCGATACCGCCGTCGTCAGCCACGGTCACTACGACCACGCGGGCGGACTGGCCGCCTTCGCACGGCTGAATCCGCGCGCGGAGCTGTTTATGCGCGCCGAAGCGGGCGGCGCGTTCTTTCACGGCGAAAAGTACATCGGCGTCGACCGGGCGATTTTGTCTCTGCCGCGCCTGCACCTTGTCAAAGAGACCGGCGTGACCGACCTCGGAGACGGTTTTTCGCTTTTCGCCGGACTTTCGGGAACGCATCCCGTCCCGCGCGGAAACCGCGTCCTCACCGAACGTCTCCCCGGCACGGAAGCTCCCGACCGATTCCTTCACGAACAGTGCCTTGCCGTGAACGACGCGGGAAAGACGTATCTGTTCTCCGGCTGTGCGCATAACGGGATCCTCAACATCCTCGACCGCTTTGAAGCGCTGTACCATACCCTGCCCGGCGTCGTGGTCAGCGGCTTCCACATGATGAGCAAAACGCCCTATACGGACGAAGAAGCCGAGGAGATCCGCCAAACCGCGCGTGTTCTTTCTTCCCTGCCGACCGTTTTTTACACCGGTCACTGCACCGGACTTCCGGCGTATGAGTTAATGAAACCGATCCTCGGCGACAGTCTCCGCCCGATCCATTCCGGCGACCGGATCCTCTGACCGTCCGGCAGACAGCGGATGGCGCGGCGGTGCGTGGCTGACCGGCGCGGCGGTATGCGGCTGTTCGGCGCGGCGGTGCGCAACTGACCGGCACGGCGGTGCGCAACTGACCGGCGCGGCGGTATGCGGCTGTTCGGCGCGGCGGTACGCGGCTGACCGGCGCGGCGGTATGCGGCTGTTCGGCGCGGCGGTACGGCTGACCGGCGCGGCGGTGCGCGGCGTGATCAGCCCCTGAAAACTCCCGCCGCGCCGTTTCCCGTCATAAGCGCGCCGCCTTCCTCATAGGATAAAGCATCCTGTGAACGGAGGTGTTCCCATGCCGAAACGCTTTCCCGCGCTGCTCGCCGCGCTGACGCTTCTCCTCTCCTCCTGCATATCCTGCGCTTTCTGCGCAGGATGCGCATACTTCGCTTTTCAGCGCGATCTGCTTGCCTATCAGTCCGGTCCGCTGGAGGTCGAAGCCGTCGTCACGGTCGACGGCGAGCCGTCGGTCCTGCATATTTCCCTCGCCGCGCCGGGCGAGGAGGGACGCGAAGCGTCGCTCGCTTTCCCGGAGGACAGCTTGTTGTCGGATGTGCGCTTCGAAAAACGGGCGGACGGCGTGTTCGTCACGTCCGGCGTCCTCGCCATCCCCGTGAGCGACGAAGCGACCGTCTCGGCGGTCGGGCGGATCGTCCGCCTGTTCGAGATCCCCGCCGACGGCTTCCTCTCGTCCGAAAGGAAAGACGCGGACGGCGTTCCCTGCACGTATGCCGTCTACGAAAAGGACGGCTGGCGCTGGACGCTGACGCTCGACGACGAGACCCTTCTCCCCGGCACGATCACGCTCGACGGCGCGGACGGCTCGCTCGCCGCCGACGTGACCGTCCTCAGCGCGGGCGGCTGAAACGGGGAACGTCCGAAATGAACCGCCCTTTTCGCGCCATTTGTAAATAAATTACGGAAAATGCGCGGAATGACTTGATTATTCCGAAATTTGCGGTATAATATTAGAGTAAGAAAATTCAAAACCAACGGAGGAAACAAATTCTGTTATGACTAAGAAATTAAACGCGCTGAACGGCTTTGAGGGCGTCAGGGGTCCGGTCCTCACCATCGTCATGGACGGCGTGGGCATCGCGCCCGCCAGCGCCGCCAACGCGGTCGCCGCGGCGAACACTCCCACCCTCGATATGCTGAACGCAAAGTATCCGCACGTCAAGCTGAAAGCGCACGGCACGGCGGTCGGTCTGCCGTCCGACGACGACATGGGCAACTCCGAGGTCGGTCACAACGCGCTCGGCGCAGGTCAGGTCTTCGCACAGGGCGCCAAGCTCGTCTCCCAGTCGATCGAAAGCGGCAAAATGTTCGCGTCCGACACGTGGAAGGAGCTGATCGGCAACGTCAAGGCGAACGCTTCGACCCTTCACTTCCTCGGTCTGTTCTCCGACGGCAACGTCCATTCGCACATCGACCACCTGAAAGCCATGCTCACCGAAGCGAAGGCGGAGGGCGTCAAGACCGTCCGCGTCCACATCCTGATCGACGGACGCGACGTCGGCGAGACCTCCGCGCTCGAATATATCAACCCGTTTGAAGCCTTCCTCGACACGCTCCGCGCCGATGATTTCGACATCCGCATCGCGTCGGGCGGCGGCAGAATGCAGATCACGATGGACCGCTACGAAGCAAACTGGGGCATGGTCGAGCTTGGCTGGAAGACGCACGTCCTCGGCGAGGGCAGACAGTTCGCCAGTGCCGCCGAAGCCGTCGAGACTTACCGGAACGAGCTTCACGTCATCGACCAGGACCTCCCGCCCTTCGTCATCGCCGAGAACGGAAAGCCGGTCGGCACGATCGAAGACGGCGACAGCGTGATCTTCTACAACTTCCGCGGCGACCGTTCCATCGAGATCTCCCGCGCGTTCGACGACGCGGACCTCGGCAAGTTCGATTTCGTCCGCCATCCGAAGGTCGTCTACGCCGGTATGCTCGAATACGACGGCGACCTCCACATCCCGAAAAAGTACCTCGTCTCCCCGCCTGAGATCACCGAAACGATGGGCGAATACCTCGCCGGGACCGGCGTTTCCCAGCTCGCCATCTCCGAAACGCAGAAGTACGGTCACGTCACCTACTTCTGGAACGGCAACAAGTCCGGCAAGTTCGACGAGGACCTCGAAACCTATATCGAGATCCCGTCCGACGTCATCCCGTTCGAGCAGAGACCGTGGATGAAGTGCGCCGAGATCACCGACAAGCTGAACGAATGCCTCGAATCCGGCAAGTACCGCTATCTGCGCGTCAACTTCCCGAACGGCGACATGGTGGGTCACACCGGCAGCTTCGCAGCGACCCAGTGCAGCATCGAAGCGCTCGATCTGCAGCTCGCGCGCATTTTAGCCGTCGTCGATAAGCTCCACGGCGTCGCGCTCATCACCGCCGACCACGGCAACGCCGACGAAATGGTCGAGCTTGACAAGAAGACCAAGGAACCGAAGAAGAACAAGGACGGCAGCTTCAAGTCGAAGACCAGCCACACGCTGAACCCCGTTCCCTGCTTCATCTACGACAACTTCTACGCTGACAAATACGAAATGAAAGCGGATGAAGGCGCGTTCGGTCTGTCGAACGTCGCCGCCACGATGGTCAATCTGCTCGGCTACGAAGCGCCCGCAAAGTGGGACGAATCCCTGATCAGGCTGAAATAATCGCGAATTTTGATAAATCCTCCGCGCCTGACGCGGAGGATTTTTCCTCACGCGCCTGACGCGGAGGATTTTTCCTCACGCGCCTGACGCGGAGGATTTTTCCTCACCGGCTGACGCGGAGGATTTTTCCTCACGCGCCTGACGCGGAGGATTTTTCCTCACCGCCTGACGCGGAGGATTTTTCCTCACGCGCACG
>JAZRXB010000091.1:0-35426 GCA_045600005.1 Eubacteriales bacterium
GTCGAAGCCGTGCTGGCTGACCGCGATCACGTCGTCCTGCTTGCGCGCGTAGGCGATATCCATACCGGTAAAGACGTATTCGCCGACGATCCGGCGGCTCTCGCGAACGCCGAGCAGCGAGCCGGTGTAGCTTAAATAAGCGTGTTCAAAGCCGGGGATGTTCGCCTTGATGAATTCGGAGAGGATCTCCGCCTGCTCGCGTCCTTCGATGTACATACGGGTCAGGTCGCGGTTGTCGGTCGGATAGCAGTTTCTCGAATGGGCGAAGCAGATGCTGATCTCGTCCATGCCGCAGTTTTCGGGACGGGAGGGCAGATGCGTCATCCAGTTCAGATGGTTGTCGATCTCGTAGGGAAGCTTGCCTTCGGCGAGCATCTTCTTAATGAAGAGCTTCCACTGAGGGTCGGTCTTGGCAAGCTCGCTTGCCTTGTATTTTGCGAAATCCACGCCGCCCATGACGAATTCGAGCGAGCATGCCATCGACATCCCGTCTTCGGGACGGCCGGTCATCGTTTCGCCGCCGGCGAAGTAAACGAGGTCGGAGTCGCCGGTCGCGTCGACAAAGCGCTTGGCAAGGATGGCTTCGTCGCCGGTCTTCGTGTGAACGACGATGCCGCGCACCGTATTGCCCTCGACGAGCGTGTCAACGAGCGGCGTTGCCAGCAGGACTTCGCAGTTGTACTTTTTTATCATGCGGTCAAACGTGAGCTTGTGCTTTTCCGGGTCGGAGTTGCGCGCGCGCAGACCGCCGATCTTCTTCATCTCGTCGAAGAACTCCTCGCCGAGTCCCGATACGAAGTCGAGCGGGATGTTGACGATACCCATCGTGGCGATGCCGCCCAGCGCGGACATATTTTCAACGAGAAGCGTCTTTGCGCCCGCTTTTGCAGCAGCCAGAGCCGCGCCCGTACCCGCCATGCCGCCGCCCGCAACCACGACGTCGTATTCACCGTAGACCGGAAGCGCCTTTGCGCCGGTCAGGACCTTTCCGTTTTCCGTTTTGAAATCGATCATGACTGTTTCCTCACTTTATTTCAATATTTATAAACTCAGTTTTCTTCGCTGTCCGTGTCCGGGACGATGATCTCAGCCTGACAGTTGTCGGCGCAGCGTCCGCAGCCGATGCAGCGAGCGGGGTCGATATAAGCCGATACGTTTTCGCGGATGCTGATCGCCTTGACCGGGCATTCCAGCACGCACATCAGGCACAGCACGCAGCCGCCGCCCACCTTGTATTTCCGTTTCATTGCAAGCGATTCCTTTCTCCGTCCGTCCGACGGCGCATTATATTTTCGGTCCGGGCGCACTGTCTGGATCGCCGCGTCCCGACTGAATTTCATTATATCACTTCCGCCAAAGCCTGTAAATGCACGATTGTTGCACTTTTTTGCACGATTCTATCATCGTTCTTGACTTTTCGCACGCGGTGTGCTACAATACAGACATCAAAGCCTGTCCTTGAGGAAGGGGGGGAGCCGTTTTGAAGGAAGTACCGTTTGAAAACCTGAACAGCGTCAATCTCGCGTTCAGCTCCATCGCGTCGATCTATCAGACCCCGACGTGGCGCTCGCTCAACCATGTCAGGCGCACGCTCAACGGTTTTCTTCTGATCGACCGCGGCGCCTGCCTGTACGAATGGGACGGTCACAGTGCGGAGCTGACCGAAGGCTCGCTCATCTATCTTCCCTATCACTCGCATCATACGGTCAGCGTACTCGGCGACGAGCTGTCCTATTACCGCGTCAGCTTCCACGCGACCGACATGGACGACGGCGAAACGGTCGTGTTCAGCCGGACGCCGCTGGTCGTCTCCCACAGCGCGGGAGGAGAGCTGACCGGGATCGCAAAGGAGCTGACCCACATCACGTTCTCCAAAGCCGACGTGCTGGAAAGCACTTCCCTGCTCTGCGGACTTCTGGCGGGCTGCGTCCGTCTGATGAATTCGCCGCGCACCAGCCGCATCGCCGCCGCCGTCAACTATCTCGACCTGCACTATACCGAAAACACCGAAGTGGCGGCGCTCGCCGCCATGTGTTACCTGAGCGAGCCTCATCTTTTCCGGCTGTTCCGAAGCGAGCTTGGTATGTCTCCCGTCGAATACCGCAGCATGATCCGGGTGCGCAAGGCAAAGCAGCTGCTCAGCGACAACGAATGCTCGATCAGTGAGATCGCTTCCCTGCTCGGGTTTGAAAGCGTCTATTATTTCAGCCGTGTGTTCCACCGCATCGAAGGGATGTCCGCCCGGGAATACCGGAGCCGCCTCCGTCTCGAAAAGGGGAACGACCGCCCGATGTGAACCGGCGTTATTCGCCCGCCGTCCGCTCTCACGCCCGGAAACGCGGCATTTTCGCCGTGCGGCAGAATGCGCGCCGGACTGAACCGTTTTCAAAAGCCGCTGCATCCTTCCTCTGACGGTCGGATGCAGCGGCTTTTTATATCACTCGCCGAGCAGCGCCATCAGTCCCTGTGCGTACAGGCGGGCCAAGAAATCACTCGGATGGTTGATGTTGTTGCCGGTCATGTGATGATAGGTCTTGCGGGTCAGCAGCAGACGGTGAAGCGCCGTAATATTGAGGAACGCGCAGTTCTCCGCGTCGGCGAGCGCCTTCAGCGGCGCTTCGTAGTCGGGCTGGAGACCGACGAACTGCTTTGCGATCGGGTTCGGCAGCGTCGTCGAAACGAGGATGAACTCCGCGTCGGGATTGCCGCGGCGCACGTCGCCGATGATCGACTTCGTGTTGGCGATGAAGCGTTCGACCGGCATTTTGCCGCTTCCGTCGTTCATGCCGAACGCGATGACCGTCAGGTCGGGTCTGAACCCGTCGAAATAATACGCCGCCGTCTGTGCGCCCCATGTGGAGGATTTGCCGCCGATGGACGGATTGTAATAGTCGACGTCACAGCCGCGTCCGCGCAGAGCTTCCGCCATCAGGACGGGATAGATCGGCATATAAGGCGGAACGCCGGCGCCGAGTCCGCTCGCGTTGCAGCCGTAGGTGATGCTGTCGCCGAAAAAGGCGAGCTTCACGGGCGCGGTATGGAGCTTCGCGCGGGTCTTCGCAAGCCGTTCGGACGCGGCGGGAACATACTGTCCGTCAAACAGGTTGTCCGCCGCTTCATAGGTAACGACATACTGCAAAAGGTGGAATTCGTTGCCCTCGCCGAAGCGCAGATAACCGCCCTCGCTGCACAGAAAACCGCGCTGATCGGGTTCGGCGGTGTTGTATTCCTCCCATTTCATCACCTCAATGGAGGAGTCAGCCGGGATGACGAGCTGTCCGTCCCGGACGAAATAATCCTTTCCTTCCGTATAAACGGCAGTCCGGTCGGCGCGGCGGAGCATGAGGAGCTTTCCGATCCGGTTCATCAGCCGGATGGTCAGCTCTCCGTTTTCTCCGCGTGGGAGGACCGGCATGATGCTCTCGTCGACGATCGTGCCGCCGAGCCAGTAGGGGCGAAGATAGCTTTCGTGTTCATGAAACAGTTCCATGATCCGTTTCCTTTCTCTGATACAGATATGAATTTCCTTTTTTGCCTGTGACCTCGATCACGCCGAGCGTGACGAGCGTGCGCAGACCGTACCCAGCCGTCGTCCGCGTCAGATGCGCGGCGCGGGCAAACGCGGCGGAATCGAAGGTCTCCGGCAGTTCCTCCGGAACGAGCAGACGAAAATCCTCCGGCTTTTCCATCAGAACGCGCTGACGGACGGCGGTCGGGATCCGTTCGCAGCGCGTCGCTCCGCGCTTTTTCGTCCGGTCCCAGCCGGTCAGGAGCCTGAATTCCTCGATGTCGAGAAAAATCAGCTCGAGCGACAGCCCTCCTGCGGGCAGCATGGGACGGAGCGCGTACAGCTCGTACAGCACGTCGCTCATCCGCCCTTTTTTCGGGGATCTCCGGCGGTCGGACGTCTCGCCGGTCTCAGGGTCGACCCAGCTCACGTATTTGGTCTGGGCGATGGGATAGACGATGCGGACGCGGTGATCCTTCAGAAAAGCGGCGAGCTTCCCTCTCATGCGGAAAAACGAGCGGGTCTGGATCTCGACGATCTCGTCGCCGCGCCGGATGTCGGCGACGTATCGCCCGACCTTCTGCTCGTGGAGCGTTTCGTCCGGTTCCAGATAACGTTTCAGCACCGCGTGGAGCGTGCGCTCGCCGAGCGTGCCGATGCCCGAACGGACGTGTTCCTCCGTGAGCGCGCGGCGGCAGAGCTCGTCGAACCGGACCGCTTCCGGCGACAGGCTGTCAATGACGGTGATAGGCATAAGATTTCCTTTTGTTTTTGTGCTTTGTTCTTATTGTACTCCATTGACGGGAAAAAGTCAAGACGCCCGCTCTCTTTTCCCTCGAAAAACAACGCGGCTCTTGACATTTCGGAAACGGACGTATATAATAGAAGCAGTCTCGATCAAAACGCAGACGGATCTCAGCGCTCCGACAGCCGTTCGCGGCAAGTGGCCTGAGACGTTCCGCCGGCGGCTGAATTTCAGTCAAATTAAAACGGGAGGAACAGGAATCATGAAGGATTTCCGTAAAGAAGCGCGTTATCTCGCCGACGACCACCGGGATTTCGGCAGATCGTGGTCGCCGAACCCCGCTTCGGGCTGGTGGTACGACGGACGCGGCGCGGAGCCGTTAAAACGCAACTACGCCCCCTATTCGATCAGCAACATAAAGGGAGACGCGCCGACCGGCATGGTGCGCGAGCTTCAGAAAACCTCGTCCGGCGTCGTCACGGTCGTCACGTCCGTCCGCATCGTGTCCGGCTTCGACGGGCTCTGCATCCGGCTTTACGATAACGACGGGAACGACGCGGCGTACCTGTACACGAAAAACGGCGCGTATTATGCGCTCGGAAAAGATCAGACCGACGTGTTCCTCGCAAAAGAGGACGAACCGGTCGGCGTTCACCGCATCCGCGCCGCGCTCGATTTTGAAAAGAAAACGGTCGGCTGGTACCTCGACGAGAAATTCGCCGGAACGGTCTGCCTGACCGCGAAGCATATCAAATTCTACCGCGTCGGCACGCTCGCCGGACACATCCTCGACGTGAAAATGCTCGACACGGTGATCACTGCCGACTACTATGTCAACGAAAGCCTTGAGACCTACCGCCCCGGTCTGCTCCCCGCGGATTTCGAGACGGAGGGGAACGTCACGGGCGACGGGAACAGTCTCGTCCTGACCGCGCCCGCGAAGATGACCCGCCGCTTTTCCGCCGAACCGGGAAAACTCTGCGCCGAAACGTTCTTCTTCATGAAGGAACTGCGGGACGGCGCGTCCTTCTCGCTCACGGCGGACGGTCAGCCGGTCGTGACCTTCCTCGTCGAAAACAAGGGCTTTGCAGTCAACGGGACCCGGCTGCGCGGCGCGGCGGACGAGATGTGGTACCGTCTGCGCTTCGAGCTTGACCCGGCGGGGACCGTTCTCGTAAAGATCAACGGCAAAACGCTCGACGTTCTGCCGCTCACGGTGAACCGTCAGCCCGACGCGCTCGTTCTGTCCGCATCCGAGGGGACCGTCCTCGCCGACCGGTTCCGCGTGTTCCCGCTCATCGACTATGAGGATTACTGTCCCGAACCGAAAATTCCGGCTGGCATGGACAGATACACCGTCGGCATGAATATGTGTTCCCTGTGGCGCACCGGCTCTCACGTCGGCTGGGACTGCGTGACCCCCTACCCGGAGACCCGTCCGGTCCTCGGCTACTACGACGAAGGCATCCCGGAGGTCGCCGACTGGGAGATCAGATTCATGCTCGAGCACGGCGTGGATTTCCAGCTCTATTGCTGGTATTCCTCCGCGTCGGACGGTCCGATCAAGGACACCCGTCTGTCCGAAGCCATCCACGACGGCTATTTCAACTGCAAATATAAGAATCTGACGCATTTCGCGCTTCTGTGGGAAGCGATGAACGCCGCGCACCCGAAGAGCTCCGAAGCCTTCCGAAACTATTTCGTGCCGTACTGGATCGAGCATTTCTTCTCGGACAGCCAGTATATGCGCATCGACAACAGGGCGGTCATGGCGGTCTTCGGCTCGTGGCAGCTCATGAAGGATTTCGGCGGTCCGGAGGGTGTGAAGCGCGAGCTTGACTACCTCAGAGACGAAGTGAAGAAGCTCGGCTACGACGATCTGATCATTCTGTCCTGCGGCGGTCCGTCCGACAGCGTGCGCGACGCCGGTTTCGACGCGGCATATGCGTACAACTGGGGCAAATCCGGGTGCAGCGCCGACTATACCGCCGCCGCCATCCGCTCTCAGCTGAAATCGAACCTTCTCCACGTCGTTCCGACCGCCAGCACCGGCTTCAACAACGTCTCGTGGGCGGAGACCCGCAGCGAGCTGATCACGCCGGAGGACTTCCGCCGCCTGCACACGGTCTTCCGCGACGAATTCCTTCCGTCCTTCGCCGACAGACCCGAATGGACGCGCCGGTTCGTCATGCTGTCGAACTGGAACGAATACGGCGAGGGCACCTATCTCATGCCCTGCGAAAAGCTGCACGGCTTCGGCTATCTCGATGTCATCCGCGATATCTATACCGACGGCGAAAAGGAGCATACCGACCTCGTTCCGACGAAAAATCAGCTCTCCCGCCTGTCGACGCTCTACCCGCAGGAGCGGAAAATGCTCCGCACGCAGGGCTATTACAAAGCGCCCGAGCCCGATACGGTGTTGAGGTCCTTCACGTGGGGAAAGCTCATCGGTCAGGGCGGCTTCGGCGCGTCGGCGTGCGAAGCGTCGCTCACTGCAGACGGTCATCTGAAAGGCTTCTCGAACGGCGCGGACCCGAATCTTTACGTGACGCGGAAGCTCTCGCTCCCGATGAAAGGCGTTACGCACGTGCGTATCCGCGGAAAGGTCAGCACGCCCACGACGATCGAAATCTTCTATCTTTCCGAGACCGGTCCGAGCTGGACGCAGGCGCAGAGCTTCGGCGTACAGCTCGCTCCCGGAAAGGAATCCGCCATTGCCGCCGTCACGCGCCAGCCGAACCTCGATTCGCCGATCACCGCGCTCCGCTGCGATCCCTGCACCGCGCCGGGCATCGACTTTGAGATGATCGGCTTCGAGCTTCTGAAGGATTCAAGGAAACCGGTCTTCCTGCTCGACGGCGAGCCGCAGCCGCTGAACACGCCCATCCGCGAAAAGGACGGCTATACGCTCTTCCCGTTCAATCCGACGCACATCTTCTTCAACCGGCTCGGTCTGTACTACGAGTATATCGACGCCGAAAAGAAACTGAGCTTCTTCTCGAAGGACGCGGGCATCGTGTTCTTCCTCGGACAGCGCACCGCCGTCATCAACGGTGAAAAGACGCTGCTCGACCTCCCGATTGAGACGGAAGACGGTCTGCCGCTTCTGCCGCTGGAGGTCATGGCGAAGGTCTTCGGCTTCCGGTTCCGCTACAAGGCGCCGAAGCTGACGATCACGACGAAATAAGTCCGACTGCCCGGACATGACATCATATAAAAAAGAAGGAACCTATCATGATCATTTACGACGCGCATATGCACACCGACGGTTCGATCGCGCCGAACCCTGACATGCTGCTCGAACGGCTCGCGGGCTGCGGCATCACCGGCGGCAACGTGCTTTCCATCGACCCGGACGACGACCGCTTCACCTACGAGGAGCGCATGGACAACCTGTTCGGCTGGGTGAAGGGACACGAGGACCGCCTGTTCCCCGTGGCATGGCTGCATCCTTTTGAGGACAACATTCTCGACAAGGTGAAGGACGCGGCTGCCCGCGGCGTCGTCGCCTACAAGTTCATCGCCAACAATTACTATGTCGGAGATCCGAAGCCTGCCGAGGTCTTTCATCTGATCGAGGAGCTTGGACTGCCGATCCTCTTCCATTCGGGCATCCTGTACGACTTCTGCGATTCCTCCCGCTACAACAAGCCGTCCGAATGGGAATGCTTCGTGAATTATAAGGATCTCCGCTTCTCGATGGGTCACTGCGGCAACCCGTGGTACGACGAGTGCTTCTCGGTCTACGGCAAGTTCTGCTGGATCGAAAACCACCTGCGTGCCGCCGCGAAGGGACAGCCCTTCGACGCGCCCGAGCTGTGGCTCGACACCACGCCCGGCGCACATGGACTGACCCGCGTCGATATGCTGACCAAGCTCATCGACCGCACGCCGAACGCCTACCGCGTCTTCTTCGGTTCGGACAAATATGTCGAAAGCTACCCGTCCAAGGTCGTGAAGGGCTGGCTGGACGCCGAAAAGGAAGTCTTCGACCGCTGCGGCGTACCGGAGGAAGTCCGGGAGGACATTTACTGCAATAATATGTTCAGATTCCTCCGCATCGAACGGAAGGTCTGAAAACACACAGCCGCCCGCGGCTTACGCCGTAGGCGGCGATTGTTTTGGAGAACGATTTTCGAACGGCGGTCGTTCCGGGGGGTTTCGGACAGCGGTCGTTCCCGGAACGGTTTCCGGACAGCGGTCGTTCAAAAAACGTTTTCCCGGACGGTATGCGGTCAGCGCTTCGGCAGCGGGCTGTGCGGATACTGCACCGCAATGCGGTTTTCGGGAGAGGGATCGAAGGCGTAGAGCGCCAGCACGAACAGCCACTCCGCCGGTTTCATCAGAATATACACAAGGTCCGCCGTCCCCTTCGTGCGGATGTGACGCGCGATCGGATAGCCGAAGCGGTCGTATGCGCCGCGCACCAGCCGGTGAAAGCGCGGGACCCTCTCGTGAAGCAGGTCTTCAAAGGCGTTCGCCGCCATCAGCTGACGGTTGACCAGCACCCGGTGTCCGTGCCGTTTCCCTTCGCGCAGAGGTCTCACGAGCTTCCGGTGTCCGCCCGCCGCGACCGTGCAGAGATAGTGTTCGTCCACATACACGTTCGGCGGCGCGGTCTGCTGTGAAAGCGTCCACTCCGCCGTGTCGGTCCACGCGCGGATGAGCGCGTCCGGCTCCTGTCCGAACAGCACCAGAACGATCGTTACGACCGCGAAAAGCGGCAGTGCGGCAAGCAGCGACAGCACGGGAAGACACGCGGCTTTCGTCAGAAAGCCCGCCAGACCCCGCAGTTTTTTCCGTTTTCCCGACGCTTCCGCCTCCGCTTTTTTCCTTACGGTCAGCATCATCGTCCGCGCGCCGATCAGCAGAAGGTTGACCGGCAGAACGATCAGGAGCGGCATTCCGATCGTCTGAATGCTCCAAAGCACGCAGGGGACCGCGCCGACCCACAGCGCCGCCATTGAAAACACCGTGAGAAGCGGCGGCTGCTTTTCGGGCGGCAGATACCGCAGGATAACGTACCCCGCAAGCGTCAGAAGCATCACGACGGTGAGCGTCGGAGCAGAACCGGAAAAAACCGGCGCGTGCTTCTGGGCGTTGATCAGCTGTTCCGTATAGTCCGCATCCATGACCTCGTTTACCGCAAGATAGCCCGCGGTCAGCACGAAGCCGACCGCTCCCGTCAGAAGCTCGATCACGCGGCAGGCGTTCTCATGACCCTCCGATTTCACCGGACAGAACAGGTGAATGAGATTCCAGATCGTAAAGAAACCCGGCGCGGCGAAAACAAGCATCATGATCGGAAAAACAATGATCTCCATCCGATTTTCCTCCTTTGTCCGGTCAGATTCGCTTTTTCTTCATGATACCATATTTTCCCCTGTCCGTCAAGCGGCGGAATGTGTCCGAATACGAAAATTTTTCGTTTGAAACCGGCTTGACAGGACGGCTTTTTTATGATATTATGAAGGAAATAAAAACATTTCCCATGGGAAACGTTTCCATGGAGCAGGAGGAAACAGACATGAAGCTGAAAATCGACTATACTAGGATCACGGGCGTCATCAAGCCGATGAACGCCGTCAACAACGGTCCGGTCCACAAGCGCACTTCGTCTCAGAACGCGGGCAATCTCATCCCCTACACCGAGGCGCATATCCCGTTCGCACGCACGCACGACGCGGCGTTCTTCGCCACCTACGGCGGCGAGCATACCGTCGACGTCATGAACATTTTCCCGGACTTCGACGCCGACCCCTGCGATTCCGCGTCCTACGACTTCCATCTGACCGACGAATATCTCGAAACCATCGAAATGGCGGGGACCGAACCCTTCTACCGTCTCGGTCACAAGATCGAACACGCCTCGAAGAAATACGGCACGCTTCCGCCGAAGGATTTCACCAAATGGGCGATCATCTGCGAGCATATCATCGCGCACATCAACGAGGGCTGGGCGAACGGTCATCACATGAACGTCCGGTACTGGGAGATCTGGAACGAGCCCGATCTCGACCCCGACGACGCTGCCGACAAACGCTGCTGGGGCGGTACGGCCGCCGAGTTCCGCGACCTCTACGCCATCGCGTCGAAGCACCTCAAGAGCCGCTTCCCGCATCTGAAGATCGGCGGACCTGCCGTCGCCGGTTTCAGGGAAAAGTGGGACCGCGATTTCCTTGCCCGCGCGCGCGACGAAAAGCTCCCGCTCGACTTCTTCTCGTGGCACTGCTACGCGCACGACCTGTCCCATCCCGCTTCCATGGTGAAGCGTTTCCGCGATCTGCTCGACGAGTACGGCTTTTATGAGACCGAGAGCATCCTGAACGAATGGAACTACGTCAACGGCTGGAGCGGAGAGGGCTTCGTGAAATCGGTCGAAACGATCATCGGCACGAAGGGCTCGGCGTACATTGCGTCGGTCATGGCGATGTGCCAGAAGCTGCCGGTCGATATGCTGATGTACTATGACGCGCGTCCGACCGTCTTCAACGGTCTGTTCTCGTTCTACACCAAGAAGCCGATCAAGGGCTACTACGCCGTCAAGGCGTGGGGCGATATGCTGACGATGGGCAAGGAATGCGAAACGGTCTGCGACGTTCCGGGCATCCAGGCGGTCTCCGCCTCCGACGGAAACGGCGGCTGCATGACGCTCGTCTCCTGCTTCACCGACCTTGACGATCAGCCCGCGAAGACCTTCACCGTTGAGATGAACGGCAAGGGAAGCGACGAGCTGACCGTATACCTGCTCGACGATACGCACGACCTTACTGCGGCGCAGAAGATCTTCGCCGCGGACGGAAAATTCTCCCTGACGCTCGAGCCCAATACATTCGTCGTTCTGCGCTGACGATCTGATGAAAGGCGGTCTTATGAAAACTCTGACTTTTGACTTTACGAAGGACTGCGGTCCCATCCGCCCGATGCACGGCGTGGGTCAGCCGCCCATCATGGGAACGAACACCCGCTGTATGCACTATCTTTCCGACGCGGGGATCCCCTACTCCCGTCTGCACGACACCGCCGGTTCGTACAGCAGCGGCATTTACGTCGATGTTCCGAACATCTTCCGCCGCTTCGACGCGGACCCGTATGACCCGGCGTCCTACGATTTCGCGTTCACCGACCATCTGCTAAACGCGCTTCACGACGTGAACTGCGAGCCGATCTACCGGCTGGGCGTCTCGATCGAAAACTATCCCGAGATCCGCCGCTACCGCATTTTCCCGCCTGCCGACCCGCACAAGTGGGCGGTCGTCTGCGAGCATATCGTCCGCCACTACAACGAGGGCTGGGCGGACGGCTTCCACTTCGGCATCACCTACTGGGAGATCTGGAACGAGCCGGACAGCAGCGAAAAGATCGAGGAAAACAACCAGTGGTACGGCACGAAGGAGCAGTTTTTCGAGCTTTACGCGGCGGCGGCAAGGCACTTAAAAGCCTGCTTTGGCGACAGCATCAAAGTCGGCGGCTATGCGTCCTGCGGCTTCTGGCCGATCTTCACGAATCCCGAAAAGTACGGCTATCCCTACGTCGCCGAATACGACAAGCCCCGCCGTTACTACTACCTGACCTTCCTTGAAGCCTTCCTCGACTTCATCGTGAAGGACGGTGCGCCGCTCGACTTCTTCTCGTGGCACAGCTACGCCGCCGTCGAGCATACCGCGATGATGGCGGACTACCTCGATAAGGAGTTAGCCAAGCGCGGGCTGGAAAACACCGTGACCATGCTCAACGAGTGGAACACCGCGCCCGCCGCAGACAAGCGCGGGACCTCCTTTGCTTCGGCGCGCGCCGCCGCGATGATGCTCGCCATGCACGATAAGAAGACGGATATCCTCTGCTACTACGACGCCCGCGTCGGACCGTCGATCTACGGCGGACTGTTCAACCCGATCACCTACGAGCCGTTCTGCACGTATTACGTCTTCAAGGCGTTCAATAGACTGTACCGGCTCGGACGGCGCGCCGGATGCGCTTATGAACAGGCGGACGGACTGTATGCGCTCGCCGCGTTCGACCCAGCGTCGGGCAGAAAAGCCGCGATGCTCGTCAATACGGGCAAAGCGGTCGAGCTTTCGGCAAATCTTGACGGCATGAAAACCTTCCTCATCGACGGGGAGCATCTGATGACCGAGATCACGCTCGATCCCGTCCGCTTCACGCTCGACGAAAACGCCGTCCTGTATTTTGAAGGCTGATCAGAGCGGCGCACACCAAACCGAAAGGAACATTTCCGGCGAAATGTTCCTTTCCTTCTGAAAATTCAAAAAAGCGAAACGCGGTACGTCCGGTATCGCGTTTCGCTTTTTCACAGGATCTGTGGATTATCAGAGTCTTACGAGATATCCTCCGCCTGCGCGATGTATTCGCTGCCGTAGAGGGTGATATACTCCTTGCGCGCTTCAAGATCGTCGCCGAGAAGCGTCTCGAAAACCTCGGCTGTCTCGGCGGCGTCCGCCTCCGTGACCTTGATAAGCCGCCGCGTTTCTGGATTCATCGTCGTCTGCCACATCATGTCCGGCTCGTTTTCACCGAGTCCCTTCGAGCGCTGGAGCGAGTATTTCTGACTGCCGAGCTTTGCCAAAATGTCCTGCTTCTCCTGCTCGTTGTAGGCGAACATCGTCTTATCCTTACAGGTGATCTCAAACAGCGGCGACTCGGCGATATAGACCTTCCCGCGCCGGATCAGCGTCGGCAGGAGCCGGTAGAACATCGTTAAAATCAGTGTTCTGATCTGATAGCCGTCCTCGTCGGCATCGGTGCAGATGATGATCTTCGACCATCGGAGCGCCTCGTAGTCGAACGGCACGATATCGCCCTTGACCTTCGTCTTGATCTCGACGCCGCAGCCGATGACCTTTAAGAGATTGACGATGATCTCGTTCTTGAAGATCTTGTCGTAGCCGCTCTTCAGGCAGTTCAGCGTCTTGCCGCGCACCGCCATGATCGCCTGAAACTCCGCCGCGCGTCCGAGCTTGCAGGAGGTCAGAGCCGAATCGCCCTCGACGATATAAAGCTCCCGGCGCTCCGGGTCCTTCGAGCGGCAGCTGACGAATTTGTCCACGCGGTTGGCGATGTCGATCGTTCCGCTGAACTTCTTTTTCAGGTTGAGACGGGTCGTCTCGGCGTTCTCGCGGCTCCTCTTGTTGATGAGGATCTGATTCGCCATTTTCTCCGCTTCGGTGGGATTCTCGGCGAAGTAGACCTCGAGCTGATGTTTGAGGAAATCGGTCATGGCGTTGGCGATGAAGACGTTGTTGATCGCCTTCTTCGTCTGGTTCGCGTAGGAGGTCTGCGTCGAAAAGCTGTTCGTGACCAGCACCAGACAGTCCTCGATATCCTGAAACGTGATCTTCGCTTCGGTCTTTGTGTATTTGTTCTGCGTTTTCAGGTACTTGTCAACGGCGAACAGGAACGCCGTCCGCACCGCCTTGTCGGGCGAGCCGCCGTGTTCGAGGGAGCTCGAATTGTGGTAGTATTCGATGACGTTGACCGTGTTCGAGATACAGAAGGAGATATCGGCTTTCAGCTTGTAATCGTCCTTGTCCTCGCGGTCGCGTCCGACCGTTTCCATGTGCCACAGGACCGGCGCGGTCAGGGAATCTCCGCCCGCCAGCTCGTTCACATAGTCGATGATGCCGTTTTCGTAGTAATATTCTTCCGATTCAAACGAGCCGTCTTCCGTCTGCCAGTTGAAGATAAACCGGATGCGCGGGTTGACGACCGACTGCTTTTTCAGCGTTTCCTCGAAAAATCCCTTCGGGATGTCGACGTCGGTGAATACGTCGAGGTCGGGCAGCCAGCGGATGACCGTACCGGTGCGGCGCTTTTTCTTTTCAAGCTCCGTCACTTCAAGCTCCGTCACGGGGAAGCCCTTTTTGAAGCTGATTCGGCTGACCGTCTCGCCGTTATAGGACGAGACCTCCATATAATCGGAGCTGTACTGCGTCGCGCACGCGCCCAGACCGTTTAATCCGAGCGAATATTCGTAGGACGAATCGTCCGAGTTGTTGTCGTATTTGCCGCCCGCGTACATTTCGCAGAAGACAAGCTCCCAGTTGTATTTTCCCTCCGTTTCGTTCCAGCCGAGCGGAACGCCGCGTCCGAGGTCGTCCACCTCGAGCGAATGATCGGCATACGCGGTGACGCGGATCTCGGTGCCGTAGCCTTCCTTCGCCTCGTCGACCGCGTTGGAGAGGATCTCAAAAAATGAATGCTCGCAGCCCTCGAGTCCGTCCGAACCGAAAATGACCGCCGGACGCTTGCGCACGCGGTCGGGACCCTTCAGCATGACGATGCTCTGATCGCCGTAATTGTCGTTTTTCTTTGCCATTCTATCCATCCTTATTTTCATGAAACATTTTCCCTGTTTATTATACCGCTTTTCTGCGCGGTTGTAAAGGGGTTTTGAGAATTTGCCCCGTCTGACCTTCAAAATTCCGAAAAATCCGGTTTAAGATCGTACCGAACTCTCATCACCGCCGTTTTTCTTTTCCTTTTCCCGTGATTTTTCCGCTATGCCCTTGTATAAGAGACCGCCGGATGATATAATATAAAGGAAGGGTGATGTTTTGATCCCGGAGCTTTCATTTGACAGCTATTTTTCCTACCTTTACGCCCGACTGCGCCGAGGCTCGTTTTTTTCCGCCGCCGCGCGGTGGGTGAAGTATTCGCGCCTTGTACTTTTTTTCCACCGCGTCATCAAGACGACCGGACAGATCTTCGTCCTGCTGGAGACCGGCGCTCTGCTCGTTCTCGCGGCGGCGCTTTTGCTGTATATCATTCCATCCGCGGCGGCCGCCGCGCTGCTTGTCATGCTGGCGGTCAACATCGACGGCAGCCGTTTTCTGAAAAAGCTGAAAATCCCCGAAAACGCGCGCATCCTTGTCTTCCTTGACGGCGGCGCAGGAGATCTTCTGCGGGGCGACGGGGAGACGGTCTGTATCGTCGTCGCGGATCGCGGACGGTTTCTCAGCGCGAAACGCGAGGGCGCGGTCATCTACTGCCGCCGCTCCTTCTTTTTCCGGTTCAGACGCCGGGTCCTCAAAAAACATGACGACCGGACCGTCTATCTCGTCTGAACCGGACGACCGAATCTCCAGTCGATTGTTAATTGCTTCAAGGTAATGAGCGTTATAATAAAAACACCTATAAGGCGAGCCCTCGCGCCGATATGGGGAGAGCCGACAAAACAACGTTTTGTCGGCTGCGATAAGCGCGAGTACCGATTGTAAAACGAAGTTTTACAATCGACTAACCGAATCTCACCAAGGAGAATCCATATGATCCATTTACTCTGCGGCCGCTCCGGAAGCGGCAAAACCACCGCGCTCTGCCGGCTCGCCGCCGACAGTCTCGCCGCCGGACGGCAGGTCTTCCTGATCGTGCCGGAACAGCAGGCGGTCGACGCGGAACAGCGCATGGCGGAGCTGCTCGGCGACCGCCCCTCTCTCGGACTTGAGGTGCTGAACTTCAAGCGTCTGTGCAACCGTCTGTTCCGCGAATACGGCGGACTTTCCTATCATTATATTTCAAAGAGCGGACGCGCGCTCATGATGTGGGAAGCGCTCGACGCGCTGGCTCCCCGGCTCGTCGAATACGCCGACGTCGGAAGCGCGGCAGGAAAAGCCGGACGCGCGGCGGGATGCGTCAGTCTGATGCTCCGCGCCGTCAGCGAATTCAAGGCGTACCGCATCACGCCGTCCATGCTCGAAAAGCTGATGAACAGTCTGCCGGACGACGATCCCTCCGCACCCGACGGCGGACGCTCGTCCGGCGCCGCCCGTCTGCGCGGCAAGCTCTCGGACCTTTCGCTCCTGTACGCCGCCTACAACAGCCTTGCCGCAGAAGTCGGAGACGACGCGGCGGACGATCTCGACAAAGCGGAGGAACTGCTTCGTGACCATGACTTCTTCGCGGGGACCGACGTTTATCTCGATTCCTTCAACGGCTTCACGCCGCAGGAGTTCGCTCTGCTCAGGCAGATCTTCTGTCAGGCGGACAACGTGACGGTCTCGCTCTGCCGCGGAGAATCCCGCACGGACGAGCCGTTCGCCAACGTCGTTTCGACCGCCGACCGCTTAAAGCAGATCGCCGCCTCCCTGAACCGGGAGGTGAAGGAGACCTTTCTCACCGAAAACCGCCGCGCCGGTACGGACGACCTCCGTTTTCTCGAACGGAACCTCTGGTCGCTCGACCTCTCGAAGGAAAGCGCGTTTGACGGAGAGCCCGAAGCCGTCCGGCTGATCGAATGCCCCAATCTGTTCGCCGAATGCGAAGCGGTCGCCGCCGATATCCTCCGCCGCGTCCGGGGAGGCGCGAAATGGCGCGATTTCTCGATCACGACGCGCGGCATCGAGCGCTACGACGGCATCATCGACGTGATCCTCGAAAAATACGGCGTTCCGTTCTTTCTCACCAAGCGGACCGATATTACATCCAAGCCGGTCATCCGGCTGATACTGGCGGCTCTGACCCTTCGCGCCCGCGACTTTTCCCTGCCTGACGTGCTGACCTATGCCAAGACCGGTCTTGCCGGACTGTCGCCGGAGGAGGTTTCCAGAGTGGAAAACTACGCGGCGCTCTGGCGGCTGCGCGGCTCCGCGTGGACGGAGGAATGGACGATGAATCCCGGCGGCTATACCAGCCGCTTCGACGAGGAAGCCGCCGACACACTGCGCGGGCTGAACATCCTGCGCGAAAAGCTGATCGCCCCGCTCACCGTCCTGTACGAAGCGCTGGTCGCCGCCGGAACGGTCAAGGGATACTGCGCCGCGCTCTATTCCTTCCTGCTTTCGATCGATATCCCGGAAAAGCTCCGGGCGGAAGCGGACGCGCTCCGGCTCTCCGAACCGGAAGCCGCGTCCGAAGCCGAACAGCTCTGGGGCATCCTCATCGACTCGTTCGACGAGCTGGTCAGCGTCGTCCCCGACCTCGAATGCGACTGCGACACGATGTTCCGGCTCCTGACCATTCTCTTTCAGGACACCGATATCGGACGGATCCCCGGCACGGTCGATGAGGTGACGGTCGGAGACGCCTCGCTCATCCGCGCCGTCGGACGGCATCGCTATCTCATCGGCGCGAACGAAGGGCTGTTCCCGCTCACGCCTGCCGACGACGGCGTTTTCACCGACGCCGACCGTGCGCTGCTGTCCTCGCTCGGCGCAGAGTTTGCCGGGAACTGCGAATCCCGCTGTACCGACGAACGTTTCGCCTTCTACCGCGCGCTGACCGCCGTTTCGGGTTCGGTGACGGTCACATGGGCCGCGTCCGACCTGTCGGGCAAGACGATGAATCCGTCGTCCGGCGTGACCCGTCTGAAACGTCTGTTTCCGAAGCTGAAAACGCTGTCCCATGCTTCCCTCCCGCTCGCCGACCGGATGGAGGGCCGGACGA
The DNA here is from genome assembly GCA_045600005.1 of Eubacteriales bacterium. GTDB lineage: Bacteria > Bacillota > Clostridia > Oscillospirales > CAG-272 > Flemingiibacterium. The sequence continues at coordinate 17,658 of JAZRXB010000091.1, forward strand.
ATCTCCCCGAATATCTCGCCGAAGCCGGAGACACGCCGCTCGGCAGAGCGCTCCGCCGCTTTTCCGACGGGGACGAAACGCTGAAAAAGCGTACCGAAAAGCTCTCGCTTCCGCTCTTTGAGTCCGAGATCTGTCTGTCGGACGAGACGAACCGTCTCATTTCGGGAGGCGACCTCGCGCTCACGCAGTCGCGGCTTGACAGCTACGTTCTCTGCCACTTCTCCTATTTCTGCAAGTACATCCTGAAGCTCGACGAACACAGACCCGCGCATTTCGACTCCGCCGACATCGGCACGTTCATCCACCGCATCCTCGAACTGTTCGTCTCCCGCGCCGAGGAGAACGACCGGTTCCGGAACGGCATCACCGACACGGAGATCGACGGCATGGTCGATGAGATCATCAAGGGCTACATGACCGACATCTGCCGCATCGCGCCCGACTACACGGGCAGCCGGTTAAACCACCTGTTCGCGCGGCTTCGCCGCTCGTCCCGCCTGCTCTGTCGGAACATCGCCGACGAGTTTTCGCAGAGCGATTTCACGCCCGAATTCTTCGAGCTTCCGATCAACTTCAATCCGTCCGACGAAAAGCGGGTCGCGCCGCTGCGCGTGCCGCTCGACGACCGCACCTCGGCGTATCTCTACGGCGTCGCCGACCGCGTGGACACGCTGCGCCGCGACGGAAAGCTCTACATCCGCGTCATTGACTACAAGACCGGTTCCAAGGATTTTTCGATGAACGACGTCGCCATGGGACTGAATTTACAGATGCTTCTGTATCTTTTCTCCCTCTGTCAGAACGGAAAACGGTCGGACAGCGCGCTCCGTGTTTCGCCGGAGGAGGAGATCCTACCGGCAGGCGTACTCTACTTCTCGGCGGGCGTTCCGACCGTGACGCTCGACGCAGAGGTCCCGCCGGAGGAGGTCGAGCAGATGGTCTCCGACAAGCTGGCGCGCAAGGGCATCCTGCTCGACGACGAAAACGTGCTGCGCGCGATGGAGCGCGAGCTTGCCGGACGTTATCTCCCCGTCCGCGTCAAAAAGGACGGGACCTATACGCGCTCCGACGCATTAAAAACACTCGAGGACTTCGGCACGCTCCTCGGCTCCATCGAGGACACGATCGGACGGATCGGAAACGAGATCCGCCGCGGCAACGCCTCTGCCCATCCCATCAACAACATGGCGCACAGAACCTGCGATTTCTGCAAAATGAAGCCTGTCTGCCGCCGCTTCGGTCAGGATTCCTGACAGAAAGGAACTCCCATGCCAAGAAACTGGACGCCCTCTCAGCTCTCCGCCATCACGACGCGCGGATGCAATCTGCTCGTGTCGGCAGGCGCGGGCTCGGGCAAGACCGCCGTACTGACCGAACGCATCATCCGTCGTCTGACTGACGAAAACGACCCCGCCGAGATCACGCGGATGCTGACCGTCACCTTCACCAAAGCCGCCGCCGCCGAGCTTCGCGTCAGGATCCAGTCCGCGCTGAACGACGCGCTCGCCGATCAGCCGGCGAACCGCCGTCTGGTCCGGCAGATGCTGTCGCTTGAACGGGCGAATATCTGCACCATCCACAGCTTCTGTCTTGAGCTGCTGCGCGAAAACTTCGCCGCGCTCGGACTGCCCTCCGATTTCCGCGTCGCGGACGACGCCGAGATCACGCTGCTCAGCGAAACGATCATGGACGAGCTGATCGAGGATTACTTCTCCGGCAAAGCGCCCGAAAAGTACCCGATCACCGACTTCGAGAGCTTTTCCGACCTGTTCACCGGGACCAAGAGCGACGACGCGCTCGCGGGGATCTTTCTCGGTCTCTACCGGGAATTTCAGTCGATGCGCGAATCCATCGGCTTCATCGGCTCCTTTGCCGACGAGCTGACGGCGGACGCTGAACGCGATTTCGGTGAAAGCCGCTGCGGAAGAGAGATTTTCGCGTCGGTGCTCGGCGCGTTTGAAGGCTCCGCCGAACAGCTTGCCGGCGTGATCCCGGAGCTGAAAGACGACCCGAAGCTCGCCAAAGCCTACCTTCCCGCCTTTGAAGCCGAGCTTGCCTTCCTTAACGGCGTCGCCGAAGCCGCCGAAGCGCACGACTACACGCGCATGACCGAGCTGTTCCAAAACGATCCGAAGGTCCGTCTCGGCGTCGTCCGGGGCGTTGAGCTTTCGGACAGCGTGACCGCCGCAAAGGAACTGCGCGAAGACATCAGGGAAAAGCGGCGCAGGCTGGCGGGAAAATACTTCTCGCTCACGCCGGAAGCCATCCGGCAGAATCAGCTTGCCACGGCGGAGATGCTGCGCCGTCTCCATATGCTCCTGTCCGCGTTTGAGGAGCGCTTCACCGCCGAAAAGCGCCGCCGCTCGCTGGTGGATTTCAACGACCTTGAACGTCTGACCGTCTCCCTGCTCGTCGGAGAGGACGGCAGACCCACCGCGACCGCCCGCGCTGCCGCCGAACGCTTCGACGAGATCTACATCGACGAATATCAGGACGTGAACTCCTTGCAGGACGCGATCTTCACCGCGCTTTCGAGCGGCTCGAACCGGTTCATGGTCGGCGACATCAAGCAGTCGATCTACGCCTTCCGCGGCGCGGAGCCGGGCATTTTCTCGGACTACCGTTCGCGCTATACGAAATACGGGGACGACCGTGCCGAGGATTCGCCCGGAACAACGATCTTCCTGTCGGACAATTTCCGCTGCGACGAGCCGGTCGTCAGATTTGCCAATCTGGTCTCCGGCTGTCTGTTCACGCACAACACCCGGCGCGTGCCGTTCTACCGCGAGGACCTTCTGGTCCACTCCAAAACGGGCGCGGAAGCCGGGGAGCCGGTGCGCGTGGCGGTCATCGCCGCCGAGGAAGACGAGGAAAGCGACGAGCTGTCCGCGCGCGAAGCCGAATACGTCGCCGTCACGATCGAGCGTCTGCTGAAGGACGGCAGAAAGGACGACGGCTCGCCGATCGTTCCGGGCGACGTCGCCATCCTGATGCGCAGCGCGCGCGCGCAGTCGCTCGCGTTCGAGGAAGCCTTTGCCCGCCACAGGATCCCGCTGTACAACAGCGTCGCGGGCAGCTTCTTTGAAAACGCCGAAATCCTGCTTGCGCTCTGTCTGCTGAACGTCATCGACAATCCGACGCGCGACATTTACCTTGCCGGAGCGTTAAAAAGTCCGGTCTTCGGCTTCACGCTCGACGAGCTGATCCGCGTCCGCCGCTGTCGCAAAAACGGAAGTCTGTACGACGCGCTGTGCGTATACACCGAGGAAAATGCCTTTGAAAAGGGAAAGCGCTTCCTCGAAGTGCTTGCGGTCTGGCGGCGGCGTGCCGAGAGTATGCCGGTCGACCGGCTCATCTGGAGCCTTTACGCCGACACCGACCTGCCCGCCGTCGTCCTCGGTCAGAAGAACGACGAGAACGCGCAGTCCCGCCGCGCCAATCTCATGATGCTCTACGAGTACGCGAGACGCTACGAGGGCTCGTCGCTCAAGGGCTTATACAGCTTTATCCGCTACCTCACCGACCTCATCGAGCGGAAGGAAACGCTCGAACCCGCCCGCGTGGTCGGCGAAGGAGGCAGCGTCGTGCGGCTGATGACGATCCATCAGTCGAAGGGGCTGGAGTTCCCGGTCGTCTTCCTCTGCGGCACGGGAAAGAAATTCAACGAAAGCGACCTGCGCGGGACCGTCGTGGTCCAGCCGGACCTCGGCATCGCGCTGAAGCTGTCCGACGTCACCGGCTTTGCAAGGTTCGACACGCCGGTCCGTCAGGCGATCGCGCACCGGCTGGCGGAAAGTCAGCTCGAAGAGGAGATGCGGGTGCTGTACGTCGCCATGACCCGCGCCAGAGAGCGCCTGATCGTCACCGGAACGGCGCAGGACCCGGAAGAACTGCTTGAAACGGCTTCGCACGACGCGGCGCAGCTGTCCCGCAGCGTGATCTTACATAACGGCGGCTATCTGCGCTGGATCCTGACCGCGCTGGCAGAGCATTCGGACGACGCGGCGTGGACGCTCGACGTCATCGAACCGCCGTCTGCCGAACCGCCGTCCGGGGATAACGCGGACGAAGCGTCCGGCGCTGACACAGACGAGTACGCCGCTGAAAACTCCACCGCCGCTGAGCCTGACAAAGTAATCTACGGCGTTCCCGACGCTGAGCCTGACGAAGAATCCTCCGGTGTTTCCGTCGGCGAACCGGATACTGAATCCTCCGGCGTTTCCGTCGGCGAACCTGATACTGAATCCTCCGGCGTTCCCGACGCTGAGCCTGACGAAGAATCCTCCGGCGTTTCCGTCGCTGAGCCTGACGAAGCCGATCCTGCGGAGAAGCCCTCAGACGCCGACTGGGACGCGCTCGTGCGCGAACGGTTCGGTTTCGTCTATCCGCAGGCGGCGGCGTCGCGTCTGCCCGCCAAGCTGTCGGTGTCGCGTCTGTCCCCGACCGTGCTGGACGCGGAGGACGACGACGCGCTCGTGCTGAACGAAGACCGCTCCCGCGTAAACCTGACCGACAAAATTCCGCTGTTTTTAACGCAGACTGCGGAGGACACGGCATACGCCTCTCCCGCCGAGCGCGGCACGGCGACCCATCTTTTCATGCAGTTCTGCGACCTCGGACGCTTCGCCGCGTCCCCGTCCGGATCGCTCGAAGATGTCATCCGGGACGAAAACGCTCGGCTCTGCGAGGAAAAATTCATCACGCCGCGCGCCGCGTCGCTGGTCGAGCTTGACCGGCTCGCCGTCTTCTTCCGAAGCGGGCTGTTCGCCGAGATGAGCGCGTCTTCGCATCTGTGGCGAGAACAGCGGTTCAACGTCAATTACCCCGCCGCCGATTTCACGTCCGACCCGGACGCGAAGCGTGCGCTTTCGGACGAGACCGTTCTCGTACAGGGCGTCATCGACTGTTTCTTCGAGAATCCTAACGGCACGCTGACGCTGGTCGACTACAAGACCGACACGATCCCCCGCGCTTTCTCCCGTGCCGAAGCGGAGGAAATGCTGCTCGCCCGTCACGCCGACCAGCTCGGCTACTACAAGACCGCGTGCGAAAAGATCAGCGCGAAAAAGGTCTCGCGCTGCGTGATCTGGTCGTTCGGCTTAGGCGATACGGTAGAGGTCCCGGTCGGGAATTAATAAACCGTCCTCAGGCGCTTTCCGCGTCCTGAGGACGGTTTTTCTCATTGGGAACGCGCGGGTCAGATCGTTTTTCGGTGGAAAAAGCCGGAATTTATGAGGCTTTTCCGTCAAAACGACCCGATTCGGCGTTTTTCAGTTCTGCTGCTTTTTCCCGTTTTTGCGGTACGCGAGCGGGTAAACGCCGTACCGCTTCCGGAACGCGGTCGAGAAAAAGCTCTGGTCGCAGAAACCGAGTCCCGCCGCGATCTCTCCGATCGGCTGCTCGGTCTCGATCAGCGCACGGCGGGCGGCTTCCATCCGCCGCTCGCTCCGGTACGCGCCGGGCGTGACGCCGAACCGTTCGCCGAACACGCGGATCAGGTGGCGTTCGGACACGTGAAAATACTCGCCAAGCTCGTCGAGCGAATACCGCTCGCCCAGATGATGTTCGATGTAGCTCTTTAACATTTCCGCAAGGTCGCGGTTCTGACCGCCCGGCTTCTTCGGCTTCGGATGATCGGTCAGCTCTAAAATCAGGTCGAGCAGGCAATGCATCACCTTCGCGTCGTCGTGTCCGACCGTCGTTAAGATCGCCGCCAGCCGATACATCGGCTCGGCGTTCGCGTTTTTCACGATGACCATCTCCCGCTCGCCGAGGTATCCCGCGACAAGGCCTGTCACCGCCGGACCGTCTGCCGCGGCCCACAGCTTTTCATACGGGTCGTCCGGGTCGGTGCGGTAGCTGACATTGCAGTCCTTGCGCATGAAAACAAGATCGCCCGCCTCGACCGGATAGGTCTCGCCGCCGTAGGTGACGCTCCCCTTCCCGCTGACGATATAGTCGAACAGATGATGTACGAGTCTGTTTTTGACCAGCGAATAGTCCGTGCGCGGCTCCAGCCGCTGAACGGTCGCCACGTATCCCGCGCTTCCCGTCGGGTCAAGATTGACATAGATCAGCTTATCAAATCCCATTGCGCCGTCATCCCCTTCCCGCACCGTTTCTGCTTTCATTATACCACAGAATCATAAAAATGTCAATAAAACTAAAATAATTGTCGCAAATTCATATTGCATTTTCGGACAGAATGGTATATACTTAATCTTATCAAATCTGTTGTGGAGGTATCCCCATGAAAAAAATCGTCATTCTCGGCGCCGGTTCCTTCAACTTTACCCGCGCCATTTCGCGCGATATTTTCACCTTCCCCGCTCTTGCCGATTCCCATATCGTTCTCGTCGATATCCCCGAAGGCGAGAAGTACATGACCTCCTCTCTGAAGATCATCGAAAAGACCATCGCTCAGGGAAATTATCCCGCCACCGTCGAAGCGACCCTTGACCGCCGCGCCGCTCTGAAGGACGCGGACGCCGTGATCATCACCATTCGCAACGACACGTCCATCCCCGTCTGGGAAAAGGACCTCTCCATTCCGAAGAAGTACGGCGTGGACGCCGTGATCGGCGACACCCGCGGACCGTCCGGCATCTTCCGCTTCCTCAGAAGCGCGCCCGTCTTCAAAGCCTTCGCCGAAGACATCAGGGAACTCTGCCCGAACGCGCTCGTTCTCAATTACACCAATCCGATGTGCATGGTCACGAGCTATCTGCGTCACCTCGGCATCGAAGCCACCGGTCTCTGCCACAGCGTACAGGGAACCTCCGCGATGCTCGCCAAGTGGATCGGCGCGGACATGAAGGACGTCACCTACCGCTGCGCCGGCATCAATCATCAGGCGTTCTTCCTTGAATTCAAGGTGAACGGCGTCGACGCCTATCCGCAGATCCTCAAAGCCGCCGAAAATCCCGAGATCTACAAGAAGGAAGCCGTCCGCATCGAAATGATGAAGGGGCTTGGCTACTTCGTCACCGAGTCGAGCGGTCACAACTCCGAATACAACGCATGGTTCCGCAAGCGCGACGACCTCATCGACCGCTACATCCCGGACACCTACGCGAACTCCGTGCGCATCATCACCGACCGCAACAACACCCGCGACAAGCAGATGGAGGATATCTTAGCGCAGGAGACCATCCAGCTCGCTCGCGGCAAGGAATACGCCGCCTACATCCTCAACGCCGTCATGGGAGACGGGGAAATGTTCGAGTTCAACGGCAACGTTCCGAACACGGGTCTCATCACGAACCTTCCGAGCGGCGTGACCGTCGAGGTGCCGATCTTAGCGACGAAGACCGGTCTTCGTCCGATCTTCGTCGGCGACCTGCCCCGTCAGATCGCCGCGCTCAACACGGTCAACGCGCAGTGCGAGGAGCTTGCCGTCGAAGGCTGCCTTGCAGGCGATAAGGAAATGATCTTCCATGCTATCGTCAACGACCCGCTGACCGCAGCCGTCTGCTCGCTCGCCGAGATCCGCAAGCTCACCGACGAGATGTTCACCGCGAACAAAGACGCGCTTCCGATGTTCTCCTTCTGATCCCGACAAATCAATTTTTTATTAATGAAAGGATGCTCACGATGAATCACACTTATTCAAAACGCGCCGTCCTTCTCCTGCTGACCGCTTCCCTTCTCGCTTCCTGCGCCTGCGGCGGCGCAGCGACGCCCTCGAACGACACGACCGCAGCCGGCGCTTCCGACGACACGACCCCTGCGGCTCCCGTTATCTCCGAGGACGAAGACGAACTGCCCGAGCTCGATTTCGGCGGCGTCGAATTCAAAATGCTCGCCGCCCAGTCTACCGCTTACCGCGGCTATCTGCTGGTCGAAGAAGAGACCGGCGACGTGCTGGACGACGCGATCTTCTACGCGAACCGCGCAGTCGAGGAACGTCTGAACATCGACCTGACGCAGGAGATCCAGTCCGCTACGCAGGCGAACGAGACCGGTGAAAAGATCATCTACGCGGGCGACCACGTTTACGACGTCATTTCCTTCACCGACCGCAACGTGCTGAACTACGCCGTTCAGGACATGGTGCTGTCCTATTCGGATATGCCCTACATCAACCTTGACAAGGCTTACTGGTGCCGTTCGATCAACGACAGCATGACCATCGGCGGCAACCGCTGGTGCGCATACGGCGACTTCAACCTGTCGGTTTACGACTACACCTTCGCACTCGCCTTCAACAAGGGACTGCTCGAAGACCTCAAGCTCGAAGACCCCTATGATCTGGTCGAATCGGGCAAGTGGACCTATGAAAAGTTCCGTCAGATGGGCGTCGCAGCCGTCTCCGACCTGAACGGCGACACCAAGATGGACGCGACCGACCGCTACGGCTGGTCCTGCATTCCCAAACAGCTCGGCCCGGTCATGTGGGTCGCGGCAGGCGCGGAGTCGGTCAAGAAGGACAAGAACGATCTGCCCTACTTCTCGATGGCGAACGACACGCATTTCATCGAGGTCTATCAGAAATACTTCGACATTGCCTACAACGACAACAACTGGTATGTGAACTCGGTGAACGGCGATATCACGAAGGAACTGATGTTCTCCGAAGGACGCGCCCTGTTCCAGACCACCTCGTTCGGTCTGCTGGACGACAGCTACTACCGCGAAATGAAGATCGACTTCGGCGTTCTGCCTCATCCGAAGTGGGATGAAGCGCAGGACCGCTACTACTCCCGCGTGGAGGGCGGCAGTCTGATCGCCATCCCGGTCACGACCAAGAACAGGGAAATGGTCGGCGCAGTCCTCGAAGCCATGTCCAGCGAATCGCACAAGACCGTCATCCCCGCTTACTTTGAGATCGCGCTGAAGACCAAGTACACCCGCGACGACGAATCCTCCAAGATGTTCGACCTCATCATGGACACCCGTGTATACGACCTCGGCGACACCTTCTGGTGCAGCCAGATCCGCGACTCCTTCATGAAGACGGCGTTTGAAAGCAGGAACCGCGACATCGTTTCGGTCATCGCTTCCAACAAGGATTCCGTCAGCGCAAAGATCCAGGAAACCGTCGACAAGCTCGGCAAATAAACCGCATAGCCTGAAAAACGCCGGAGGGTTCATCCCTCCGGCGTTTTGTCTGCCGCCGGAATGAAAAGGAAGGACCGTCTCCGTTCCTTCCTTTTCATTCGGATATCCGATTATCTCCTGCTCAGTACGTCTGCTTCGTACTTCTTGACTTCTGCCAGCCATGCGTCGCGGACCGGAACGTTCTCGGTCTCGCAGTAGTAGTCCCAGACCGCTGCGAACGGATAGGACTTGTACTCTTCGAGCAGAGCCAGTCTCGACGTGTAGTCGCCCGCCAGTTCGAGCTTCTTGAGAGCCTCGGACGGTTCGAGCAGCGCGTACAGAAGCGCCTTCATCATGTTGCGCGTACCGATGACCCACGCCGCGATGCGGTTGATCGAAGCGTCGAAGAAATCGAGTCCGATGTGAACGCGCTTTTCAAAGCCGCCGCGGGTGATCTCCTGCGCGATGGTCTTGAGTTCGTCGTCGAAGATGACAACGTGGTCGGAGTCCCAGCGGACTGGACGGGAAACGTGCAGGTTCACGTCGTCGAGGAAGAGCAGCGCGGAGCTGATCTTGTCCGAAACGACCTCGGTCGGATGGAAGTGACCGGTGTCGAGCGTCAGCGCGAGGTTGTTCTTCACGGCGTAGCCGAGGCACATTTCCATCGACGTGATCGTGCAGGATTCCGCACCGATGCCGAAGACCTTGCTCTCGATGGCGTTCAGGTTGTACTTCCGGTTCTGACCGGCGAAGATCTGGTTGTAGGAATCGACCAGACGCTCGCGGTATGCGTAGCGGTCGATCGGAATATCCTTGAAGCCGTCGGGGATCCAATGGTTGGTGACGGTGACGTCGCCCATCTTTTCACCGATGTATTCGGCGATGATACGGGACTGGATGCTGTGTTCGATCCAGTATCTGCGGACGTTCTCGTCGGCACTCGAAAGCGTGAAGCCGCTGGCGCTCAGCGGATGCGAGAAGCAGGTGGAGTTGAAGTCGATGCCGAGACCGTTCGCCTTCGCCCATTCGATCCACGAATCGAAGTGCTTCGGCTGGACCTCGTTGCGCTCGACCTTCTCGCCGAGATTGTCGAGATAGATCGCGTGCAGGCTGATGCGCTTTTTGCCCGGGATGAGCGTGGTCGCCTTCACGAAGTCGGCGCGCAGCTCGTCGATGGTCGCCGCGCGTCCGGGATAGTTGCCGGTGGTCTGGATGCCGCCGGTCAGGTCGCCGTTCGGATTCTCGAAGCCGCGGACGTCGTCGCCCTGCCAGCAGTGCATGGATACCGGGATGGTCTTTAACTTTTCGATCACCTTGTCGGTGTCGACGCCGATGCCGGCGTAAAGCTCTTTTGCGACCTCATAGGCCTTGATGGTGTTGTTCATATCGTTTTCCTTTCTGTAACAGAAACCGGCGCTCGTTCTTATTCGCCGATGAGCTTTCTGAACTTCTCGTAGCCGTCGTCCCAGTATGCTTCATGGTGCGGCTCGTAGCATTTGATCTCAAACGAATTGCGGACGACGTGACGCGCTTCGGCAAGGTCTTTCAGCTCGCCTGCCGCGATCATCTGAACCGCGAGGTTGCCAATGGCGGTCGCCTCGACGGGTCCGGCGTAGACCGGACGGCCGCAGGAGTCCGCCGAGAACTGGCAGAGGAGCGGATCCTTCGTGCCGCCGCCGACGATGTTGATGAACGGCGTCTTTCTGCCGAGCATTTCGTCGATCTTCTCGACCACCCAGCGGTAACGGAGCGTCAGGCTCTCGAAAATGCAGCGGACGATCTCGCCCTGATTTTCGGGAACGTGCTGACCGGTCGCCTTGCAGTAGCCGCAGATGCGCTTCGGCATATTGCCGGGCGTTGAGAACAGCGAGTCGTCCGGATTGATGAGCGACTGCATCGGCTTCGATGCGAGCGCCATGTTCATCAGGTCGTCGAAGGTGAACTGAATGCCCTCGCGCTTCCACTGACGGATGGATTCCTGTTCGAGCCACAGACCCATGATGTTCTTTAAGAATCGGGTCGTGCCGTTGATGCCGCCCTCGTTCGTGAAGTCGTAGCCGAAGGAAGCGGGCGTGATGATCGGAGCCTTCGTTTCGGTTCCCATCAGCGACCATGTGCCGGAGCTGATGAAGACGAATTCGTCGCCCTTGGCGGGGACCGACACGACCGCGCTGGCTGTGTCGTGCGCCGCGACGTTTACGACGTCCGCGCCGATCGCGCCGACGTCCTCCAGCACCTGCGGCAGGAGCTTTCCGACCTTCGAGCCGGGTTCCGACAGCTCGGTAAAGATGCTTCTCGGAATGCCGAAGCGGTCGATGAGGTCGAACGCATAGTTTCTCGTATGCGCGTCGAGCAGAGCGCCGGTGGAGGCGATGGTGTACTCGGTGCGCTTTTCGCCGGTCAGGAAGTAGTTCAGAAGGTCAGGCACGAACAGCAGCTTGTCGGCGTTCTGCACGTAGACGGGATTGTCCCGCATCGACGCGAGCAGCTGGAAGATCGTGTTGAAGTTCATGAACTGGATGCCGGTGGTGTTGTAGATCTCGTTCTTCGGCACGATGGTCGAAGCGTAGTCGATGATCCCATCGGTGCGGGTGTCGCGGTAATGAACGGGGTTCGCCATCAGCGCGCCCTTTTTGTCGATCAGACCGTAGTCGACGCCCCACGTGTCGATACCGATGGAGCGGATGTCCTTGTCATCCGACAGCGCGCATTTGCGGATGGAATTCTTGATCTCGTGGAAAATGCGCAGAATATCCCACGTGAAGGTCCCGGCGACCGTGACCGGCTCGTTCGGGAAACGGTGGTTTTCCGCGAGGGTGAGCTTTTCGCCGTCAAAGCTGCCGACGATGCCGCGTCCGCTCGAGGCGCCGAGGTCGATGGCGAGCATTTTAAGGGATGCCATAGCGGTTTCTCCTTTATGTTTCGATGATCTAGCCGATTGTTTCATGCTTTAAGATGACAAACGTTATAATAAAATCCGTTTTTATGTCGGCTTTGCCGACATAAAAACACCTCCAAGGCGAGTCAGGGCGAGCCCTCGCGCCGATATGGGGAGAGCTGACAAAATAAATTTTGTCAGCCGCGATAAGCGCGAGTACCGATTGTAAAACGAAGTTTTACAATCGACATGATCAGACGGGCGGGCTTTGCCCGCGCCGTCTCAGTTTTCCTTCGCAGGTTCGAGCGCTTCGACCTTGCCGAGTACGGCGTCGGGCATGGCGACCGGAGCCGCCCAGTGCGCGGCGTTGCGCAGCACCTTTCCGACGTTCTCGTCGTAAAAGGTCGGGAAGGACTCGTGACCCGGACGGAAGTAGAAGATCTTTCCGCGTCCTCTGCGGAAGCAGCAGCCGCTGCGGAAGATCTCGCCGCCGGTGAACCAGCTTGCCAGCACCACGTCGTCCGGCGTCGGAATGTCGAAGCGTTCGCCGTAGGTCTCCTCATGCGGAAGCGCGAAGGTGTCGGGCAGACCGTCTGCGATCGGATGCGTCGGGTCGATGACCCACAGACGCTCGCGGTCGCCGCTCTCGCGCCATTTCAGGCGGCAGCCGGTCCCCATCAGCAGCTTGAAGGGCTTGGAGGCGTGTCCCGAATGGAGGGCGACAAAGCCCATGCCGTCGTTGACGACGCGGTTTCTGATTTTCTCCGCCAGCTCGTCCGGGACCTTGCCGTGCGCCATATGTCCCCACCAGAACAGCACGTCGGTGTCGTTCAGCACGTCGTCCGGCAGACCGTTTTCGGGCATTTCAAGCGTGGCTGTGCGGACTTCAAGGTCTTCGCACTGAGAAAGCTGCGCGGCGACCTGTCCGTGGATGCCGTTCGGATAGATTGCGGCAATAGCCGGATTTTTTTCGTGAACGAATTCGTTCCAGACCGTTACCTTGTTTTTTTTCATGAGCATGACCATGGCTTTCGCAAAGCGAAAGCGTCCTTTCTGCGGGAACATGATTCCCGTGGGAATGAAGTTTCCGTTGGAACGGAGAAACGGAAGATCTCCCGTTCAGACCATTTCCGTCAGACCTTGCAAGTCCTGAAACGGCTGTCTGTTATTTCGCAAGGATCGCTTTGAGTGCGTCGACCGCTGCGCCGAACGCTTCCGCGCTGGTGGCGTAGGTGTTGGGCATTTTGGTCTTGTCGGCGGTTTCGAGCGCTTCGAAGCCCTTGAAGACCTTCAGATGCGGCTCGACCGACAGGAAGATCTTATCGTTTCTCTTGGCGTTGAGGTCGGCAAGGATCGACGGGATGCAGCCGACGCCCTTTCCGGCAGGCGCGATGGTGCGCTCAGCGGTCGCGTCCTTGATGTGCATGTAGTAGATCCTGTCGCCCAGCAGACCGTAAGCGTGCGGGAACGGCTCGTGACCGTCGACGATGAAGTTCGCCGGGTCAAAGATCAGTCTGATCTCGCCCTTGAATTCGTTCTGAATGTCGAGGCAGCATTCGGGAGATTCGCCGTAAATGCCCTTCTCGTTCTCGTGGCAGAGGATGACGTCTTCCTTCTTCGCCAGCTCGAGCATGGCGGCGAGACGTCTCATGACCTCCGGACGCGCTTCTTCGCGGGTCATGCCTTCGGGCATATAGAAGCTGAACATACGGATATTCTTCGTGCCGAAGATATGCGCGGCTCTGATGCAGTTGGCGAGCTTTTCCATGTGTGCGTCAAAGTCGTCCGTGACCTTGATCTTGCCGATCGGGGAGCCGATGGAGGAAACGCCGATGCCGGCAGCGTCGAGCTTTGCCTTGGCCGCCTTCATCTCGTCCTCGGTGAGGTCCGCGATGTTCTTGCCGTCCACGCCGCGGATCTCCATGAAGCCCACGCCGTTTTTCTTCAATCCCTCGATCTGCTCGTCGAGCTTCGGGGAGTATTCGTCAGCGAACGCGCTGAGTACAAATTCTGCCATGATGTTACCCTTCCTTTATGTTGTTTCTATAAATTTATTTCTCTTTATTTCTCGAAATATTGGCCGTACCGGCTCATGATGTTCTTGTAGCTGACGGCAAGGCAGTCGAACGGGTCCGCGCCTTCGGGAACGCTGTCCTGCTCGACCATGTGATACCGGATGCCGCACTTCACGCAGGCGTCGATGATGCGGTCAAAGTTCATGTTGCCCTCGCCGACGGCCGCGAACTTCTGCGTGTCGGCTTCGATGCGCATATCCTTGAGATGCGTCGTGAAGATCTTGTCCTTGTAGGTCTCGATGGCAGCCGCCGGATCCGCGCCGCCCGCCTGCGCCCAGTAGGTGTCGAAGGTCAGCATGAGATCGGGAGAAGCGTTCATGATGTATTCAAGGAACAGATCGCCGCCCGGAACGCGCTCGAACTCGAACTTGTGGTTGTGGTACAGGAAACGCTTGCCGGCCTTCGTGATCTTCTCGATGGCGGGAGCGTAATCGTCGGCGAAGCGCTTGAAGCTCTCAAGCCCCCACGGCTTGTAGTTGAAGATGCCGCCGAGTCCGATGCCGTTGCAGCCGAACAGCTCGTGTTCTTCGATGACCCTTTCGGTCTCGTTCAGGATGCGCGCGCCGTTGGTATGGGTGAGGATGACCTTCAGACCGGTATCGTCGCACGCCTTTTTGATGGCGGGAGCGCTGACCTCGCCGATGCCGGAGACTTGCACGTAGCGGTAGCCGATCGCGGCGATCTTCTCCATCGTTCTGGCAAAGTCGTCTTCGGTCTTCATGAACTCGCGTACCGTGTAAAGCTGTGCGCCGAGAATCATTTTTTCTGCCATTTGATATCCAACTCCTTCATAATATAATTCTTTTCTGACGCGGCGCATTTCTCCGCGTCCCATTGTCATTTATTATAACAGATATTCCGGGAAAAGAAAAGCGTTTTTCCGATATTCTATCGCTTTTGCGCAGGATTGCGAATTTTCTGAGCGAAATTCTACACCGTCACTTCGAGCAGACCTTGCAGACCCGTTCCTTTCCGGCGTTCATCGCGTCCCCGACCGTCCCGGACTGAATGTTCCTGGAGCGGGAAAGCGTCGAACAGTTCTGCTTTAAGTGCCAGACCTTTCCGCTTGCCACCCAGTATACCGTCGCGTCGGTGCGCGTCCCGTCGGATTCCGGGGAAAGGGAACGTTCGACAGGCGGAGCCGTCTCGACAGACGGCACGAGCGTCAGCGGCGCGGGAGGTTCCGGCGAAGCGGTTTCGGGTGCGGTCGGTCCATAAACCGCCTCTGTTTCCGGCGTCTTCTGTGAAACGGTCTTCGGCACAGACGTTTCGGGGACTGCCGACGCCGTGTCCGGCGTCTTCGCCGAAGACGTTTTCGGCTCGACCGGTTCGGGGACTGCCGACGCCGTGTCCGGCGTCTTTGTCGACGACGCTTTCGGCACGGTCGTTTCGGGTACTGCCGACGCCGTGTCCGGCGTCTCCGCCGAAACGGTCTCCGGCGCGGTCGTTTCGGGAGCCGCCGACAGCGAACGGTCAGCCGGTGCGGACGCTTCGGGCTTGTCCGGGATCAGCTTCTGCACAGCCGGTTCACCGGCTGTCCCGTCTTCTGCGGGATGCGGCGTCCGCACGGCAGCCGTTTCTTCGAGAAGCACCAGCTCCGCCATCCCGTCCCCGCATCCGCAGAAAACCGTCAGCAGCAGGAGCGCCGCAAGAAACGCAGCCATCCGTTTTCTCATGTTCACGCCCTCTTTCCGAAAGGTCATTTCACTTCCACGATCGTCACGCCGAGGTCGCCCTCGCCGTACTTGCCGTACCGGTAGGATACGACGCGCGGATCGCTTTTCAGATAATTCCACAGCGCGGCGCGCAGCGCTCCCGTTCCCTTGCCGTGGATCAGGCGGAGCGTATGGATGCCCGCGATATGCGCTTCGTCAAAGTATTTGTCGCACATGAACCATGCGTCGTCGCCGGTCTGACCGCGCAGGTCGATCTCGTCCTTGAAGTCGCGCGAAACGGTGACGCGGTATTTCTCCGCCGCCATCTGGCGCTGTTCGGCGTCGGTGAACGTGACCCTGCTCTCGCTTAGGAGCATCAGATTCTTCACCTTCGTGCGGGTCTTCATGATGCCTGCCTGAACCGTGACGTTGCCGTCCTTGTCCGGCGCGTCGACTACGACGCCCTTCTTGTTGATGTTGACGATCAGCACGTCGTCGCCCTTTTGGAGCGGACGCGGCAGGACGTAATCCTCGGCGACGCGCTCGGTGACGGGATTGATCTTCGCGTCGCTTTCGCGCAGCTGCTTTCGGATATTCCGTCGGCCTTCCTCCAGCGCCGAGGCGAGGTTGGCGCTCTCGCGCTCGCGCTTGACCTTTTCGAGCTGTTCCATGACGTATTCGCTCGAGATCTTCGCGCTCTCGACGATCGACACCGCCTGCGCGCGGGCTTTTTCCAGCTCGTTCTCGGCTCTGGCGAGATCTTCGGCGATGCGTTTCTCGTTGACCGTCTTGTATTCCTCGAACTCCCGGCGGAGCCGTTCGGCTTCGGCGCGGCTCTTATCCATTTCGAGACGGCTCTGTTCGAGCTTTTCGATCACGTCCTCAAACTGCTTGTTCTCCTCGCTGACGAGCGATTTCGCGCGGGCGACGATCTCGTCGGACAGTCCGAGCTTGGACGAGATGGCGAAAGCGTTCGATTTGCCCGGCGTGCCGATCACGAGACGGTAGGTCGGTTTGAGCGTGTTGACGTCGAACTCGCACGAAGCGTTCATGAAGCCCTCCGTTTCGAGCGCGAACGCCTTTAATTCGGCGTAATGCGTCGTGGCCGCGCAGAGCGCGCCGGTCGAGTGGATCTGTTCGAGAATGGCGACTGCGAGCGCGGCGCCCTCGACCGGGTCGGTCCCGGCGCCCAGCTCGTCGATCAGCACGAGCGAACGGGCGTTGACCTTCTCGGTGATGCCGACGATGTTGACCATGTGCGACGAGAAGGTGGATAGGGACTGTTCTATGCTTTGTTCATCACCGATATCGGCGAAGACATTTTTGAAAATACACACACGGCTTTCGTCCGCGGCGGGGATCAGCAGCCCGCATTCCGCCATCAGCGTGAGCAGTCCGACGGTTTTGAGCGTCACGGTCTTGCCGCCGGTGTTCGGACCCGTGATGACGAGGGTATCAAAATCCGAGCCGAGCCGCACGGAGATCGGCACGACCTTGCCGGACGCAATCAGCGGATGGCGGGCTTTTCTCAGGTCGAGGCTGTGATCCGTGCGAATCTCCGGCTCGCAGCCGTTCATCGCAAACGACAGCTTGGCGCGGGCGAAAATGCAGTCGATGGAGAGCAGCATTTCATAGTTTTCGTTGATCGCCTCGCGGTGGTCGGAGGCTTCGGCGGACAGCTCCGCCAGAATGCGTTCGATCTCCTTCTTTTCCGCAAGCGAAAGCTCGCGCAGCTCGTTGTTGCCGTTGACGGCGGACATGGGCTCGATGAAAAACGTGCTGCCCGAGGAGGAAACATCGTGAACGAGTCCCGGCAGCATCCCCTTGCACTCCGCCTTGACGGGCACCACGAAGCGGTCGGAGCGGATGGTCACGATGGGCTCCTGCAAAATCTTGGAATAGGTGTTGGAGGTGATGATCTTTTGCAGGCTCTCGCGGATGGCGGCGCTTTTTTGCCGAATCCTGCGGCGGATGGAGGCAAGCTCCGGGCTTGCGGCATCCGCGATCTCGTCCTTGGACAAAATCGAGGTCAGAATCCGTTCTTCGAGGTATTTATTCGGCGTCAGGCGCTGAAAATAGGGGTCAAGATCGGATTTTCCGCTTTCTCCGTCGGAATAGCTTT
>JAZRXB010000092.1:0-3053 GCA_045600005.1 Eubacteriales bacterium
ATTACGGCGTCGAGAGCGGGCTTGAACCGTTAAAGGCGTTCATCGGACCGCCGCTGTATGAATCGTATATGAAGTATTTCGGCTTTACGAAGGAGCAGGCGGCCGAAGCGGTCGCGCACTACCGCGAATACTACGCGGTCACGGGGCTTTTCGAGCTGACGGTGTTCGACGGGATCCTCGAGCTGCTCGGCGATCTGAAAAAGGCGGGATACCGGCTGGTCGTCGCCACGTCGAAGCCGCTCGTGTTCACGGAGAAGATCCTCGACCGGTACGGGCTTGCGGGATATTTCGACTACGTGTCGGGCTGTGAGCTTGACGGCACGCGGGTGAAGAAAAGCGAAGTCATCGCGTGGGCGCTGACGCACGCCGACTGTCCGAAGCCGCTGATGGTGGGCGACCGTCTGCACGATGTGGAGGGCGCGCACGAGAACGGTCTGCCCTGCGCGGGCGTTCTCTGGGGCTACGGCGGCGCTGATGAGCTTCGCGCCTGCCATGCGGACTATCTTCTGCCCGACGTCCCGGCGCTTCGGAGACTTCTGCTCGACTGACGGTTATTTGCCTGCTTCGACCGGGCGCGTCCCGGCTCATTGCCCGTTTCGCTTGGGCGGGCGAAGGATTTGCGCCCGTCGTTCGGGCGCGGGGCAGGGCTGGCGCCTTCGTGCAATTTAGGGGAGGGAGCGGGAACCATCTCAGACGCGGAGTTTCCCGCCCCTCCCCGATGGAGACTGCGATAACTTTAAGTTTACCTCAGCCCCACCCTCACTCTCCTTGGCTGCCGCCGTCCGGCGGTGAGCGTTGGTGCAGCGTCCTTCGGACGCGCACCAAACGAGGCGTTCCGAAGGGAACGCCTTAGCCAAGGGGTGAGGCGGGTGGGGCGCGGCTGACTGACGCATCACGAAATCAAACAGCAGGGGAGGGCGGAGAAGAACTTCGGCGTTTGAGATGGTCTTCTCCGCCCTCCCCAAAGGCGAACGAAAAAATCCGCCGCGTCTGCGGGCAGACGGACGAAAAAACGACTTTGGCAGGCGGTTTCCCGCACGACATACTATATATAATAAGGAAGGAAAACGATCATGAAACAGACTGTTATCGAACCGGCGCGGACTCTGCCGGTCAGCGGCGAATGCGACGTTCTCGTCTGCGGAGGAGGTATCGCCGGCATCGCGGCGGCGCTCTCTGCCGCACGGAACGGCGCGAAGGTCCTTCTGCTTGAACGCGAATTCATGCTCGGCGGACTTGCGACGCTCGGACTCGTCACCATCTACCTCCCGCTCTGCGACGGCGTGGGACATCAGGTCAGCTTCGGGCTTGCCGAGGAATTGCTCCGCCTGTCGATCAGGCGCGGCGTCGTCGAAGCGCGCTATCCGACCCCGTGGCTCGACGGCGGGACCTTCGAGGAGAAGGCGAAGACCCGCTTCGAGGTCCAGTACAACCCGCACATCATGGCGGTCGACTGCGAGACCGAGCTTACCCGCGCGGGCGTGAAGATCCTCTACGGGACGGTCGTCTGCGCGTCCACCGTCGAGGACGGGAAGATCACGAACGTTATCATCGAAAACAAATCGGGCAGAAGCGCCGTGCGCGTCCGCTCGGTCGTCGATGCAACGGGCGACGCGGACGTCTGCGCGGTCTCCGGCGCGGACACGAAGACCCATGCTGCCGGCAACGTGCTGGCGGCGTGGTACTACCGCTACACGAAGGAGAAGGGCGTTCACCTGAAAATGCTCGGCTTCGCGGACATTCCCGACGAGTACAAGACCCGCCCGACCGAATCGCTGTCGGGCAGACGCTACGGCGGCGTCGACGCGGAGGAGGTCAGCGAAATGGTGCAGTTCGCCCACCGCACGTCGCTCGCCGACGCGATGAAGCTGCGCGAGACCGACCCCGAAGCCGTGCCGGTCATCTATCCGACCATCCCGCAGCTGCGCATGACCCGCCGCATCGACGGACTGGCCACGCCGGACGACAAGCCGACGCACGTTTTCGTTCCGTCGAGCATCGGCATAGTCAGCGACTGGCGCAAACGCGGACCGGCGTATGAGCTGCCGTTCGAGTGCCTGTACGGGGCGAAGGTGAAGAATCTGATCGCGGCGGGGCGGTGCATCTCCGTGACCGATTCGATGTGGGACATCACGCGCGTCATCCCGGACTGTGCGGTCACGGGCGAAGCGGCGGGCTGTGCGGCGGCGATGAGCGACGATTTCGCTTCGCTCGACGTGAGCGCATTGCAGGCGCGTCTTGCGAAGGCGGGCGTGAAGCTGCATCTGTCGGAAGTGGGACTTTGATGACACGCCGGTCTGCCGGAACGCATCCGTCAGGGTGAGATCGTTCCGGCAGAACCGGCGCTTGCGGCGTTAAACTGCCGCAGAAAGGGACCGTTGTGTTTACAAGCGCCAATCAGATGGGCTTCCTGCCGGGAAACGACCCCGCCTGCAACCGCCTGAACCTCCGGCGCGCGCTCGACCTCGGCGGGACGGTCGTCGTCGAAGCGCCCGGCGTCTACGACGTGGACGGCACGCTGAACCTCGGCTCGGACACGTCGCTCGTCTTCGGAAACGGCACGGCGGTGCGCATTTGCCGTTGAATATCGAAATCGCTTCCTCAGCCGAAAGGGGGATCTCGTAAGCCGTTTTGCTTGCGATGAAAATCGAATCGCTTCCTTCGCAAAGGGGGAAGGGGCGAGCCGACCGTCGGTCGGCTTGCCCCTTCCCTATCACATTTACTAAAAAATGTAAGAAAAGCGCAGCCCCGCCTCACTCTCCTTGGCTATCGCCGTCCGGCGATGCACGGGCGCGGCTTCGCCGCTGCCCGTGCGCCAGCCTGCAAGGCGGCGCATAGCCAAGGGTTGAGGCGGGTGGGGGATTTGCGAACTTATGTTCCTGTCAAAAACGAACACAGGGGAGGGAGGAGTGCCGACCGAAGGTCGGCATAGAACCCTCGGCGTTTGAGATGGTCTTCCTGCCGGCCTTTGGTCGGCTGACCTCCCCAACGGTGTCTTAAAAATGCGCCCACCGCCGTCCGCGCCGGTTCGCGCCGGTTCGCGCCGGTTCGCG
>JAZRXB010000093.1:0-17696 GCA_045600005.1 Eubacteriales bacterium
CTGGAACGCGAAAAAGCAGTGGGACGTGCCGGGCGATTCGTCGACAGGACCGCTGTCCGATTATTACGGCTCGATCACGTGGGGCGCGAAATTCGGCATCCCGACGCTCATCATCGAGCACGGCTACCTGACCAACGCGCACGACCGTCAGGTCGCCGAAAACGAGGACAACCTTCGATTGATGGGCGAAGCGGACGCCGCCGCGATCATCGACTTCTACACCGGTCACACGCACGACTGGTCATCCGCCCGCACGACCGATTACCCGACCAACTGCTGCTTTACGGGCAAGGCGTCGCTCCGCTGTTCGATCTGCGGCGCGCGCAAATCGACGGTCTATCTGTCGTCGCCGACGAGCAGCAGTCACTATTACATCGTCACCGCGCATAAGGAAAAGACCTGCACCGAAAACGGCTACACGACCTACACCTGCCGCATCGCCGCCAATCTGACTGAAAAAGGATACGACGTCGGTCAGCACACCTACACCACCTACTCCTACGCGGCCGGGCATCAATACGTCGTGACCGAGGACAGCTGGCCTACGCATACCGAAAACGGCGTTCACACCGAGGTCTGCACAGTCTGCGGCGACCGGAAATGGGAGGTACGCTGGGCGGAAGGACACACGTGGGAATTCGTCTCGCGGACCGAGCCGATCTGCGAAGCGGACGGCTATGAGAAATACCGCTGCACGGTCTGCGGCGAGGAGCGTTCTGACCCGCTGCCCGCGTCCGGGCATCGGTACGCGGTCACGGAGGACACGAAAGCGAGCTGCGTTTCGGCTGGCGTTCACATCGAGGTCTGCCCGGTCTGCGGGGATGAGATCCGGGAGATCTCCCCGGCGCTCGGACATCGGATGATCGAGGCGGAATATGTCGAACCGGGCTGTGAAGCCGACGGATCCATTATCCTGCGCTGCGCAGCGTGTGAGTACGAGGAACGTGTGACGCTTCCGATGACCGGGCATCGCTATGGTGAAGCGGAGATCGTGCGCGCTCCCGGCTTCTTCCATACGGGAGAGACCCGTTCGGTCTGCCTGAACGACGAAAGCCACGTTAAGACCGAGCTTCTGCCGCGGAAAGCCGAGCCGTGGCAGCTTCTCCTGACCGAATGCGCCGCCGCGCTCCCGCTGGTCGCGGCGCCGATGGTCGGCGCGCTGGTTTCACACCGCAGGAAACGCGCGGACGCGCAGGGTTGAAAAACAACAGCGCCTGTAACAGAAACATCCCGGACAGAACGGTCAGCTCCGTTCTGTCCGGGATGTTTTCATTCAAACCGTATCGCGTAGAGATCGGCGTCTCTCATACGGATCTCCAGCACGACTTCCTTCCCGCAAAGCGCGCCGACCGCGTCCTTATTCCGAAACGCGACCGTCCGGTCGAGCGCGTCGCCGAAGGTCTCCGTGCTTTCGGCGCTCTCCGCTCCGCAGCGAAGCGCGAAGGTCATGTACCCCCGCGCCGAGGTCGAGAAGTTGATCTTGAGCGCCGTCCCGTCGTAGACGAAGGGCTTCGTGACGACCGTTTCCTCACGTGCGTATCCGGCGTGGAGCGAAACGAACCCGTCCATGCGGAGCGTATAGCGCACAAGCTCGGTCGGACGGTTCATGAAGTGATTGCGGTCGAGATACATCGACAGCTCGTCCGGGTCGCCCTCGTCATCCGACCTCGTGACGGCGAAGCCGCGCGCCGGATAGCAGTCGCCGTAGACCCAGTTGCGCCCGTTTTCGGATCCAGGACGGAACAGCGCGTCGTCAAAGCGCTTAAAATGCACGCCGTCGCGCGACGACATGAACACGCAGTCGGTCACGGCAAGCCCGTAGCGTTTGTCTCCCTTCATCCGTTCCAGCCGTTTTTCGCGTCCGCACAGCTCGTCATAGTTGCCTGTCCACTCGCTGCGCTCGACGTAGCGGGTCGGGAAGCCGACGAGGATCTGCGGCGCGCGCGGATAGGGCGACACGTTGTTCGTGTAGAGCGGAAGGTCCTCCGCATCCCCGAAATCGAGCGGGACCGGGTCGGTCCAGTGAACGAAATCGGGCGATTCGAGCGTTCGGATATCGCGCACCGGCAGTTCGTTTTCCTTTTC
This sequence comes from Eubacteriales bacterium, assembly GCA_045600005.1. Classification (GTDB taxonomy): domain Bacteria; phylum Bacillota; class Clostridia; order Oscillospirales; family CAG-272; genus Flemingiibacterium. The sequence continues at coordinate 2,086 of JAZRXB010000093.1, forward strand.
GTGAAGATCGCGTATATAGCAGCGGTACTTCCCCGCCCGCGCGTCGTAGAACGCGACGTTCAGCGTGTCGAACCGTCCCTTGTCGGTCACGACCTCACCGCGGCGGAAATGGATCCCGTCCGGGCTGAGATAGCTTAACAGACAGCGCGGCTTGTCCCAGCCGGTCTTCGCCGCGTCCTGATAAAACGCGACCGCCTTGTAGCGTTCGTCGGGCGGGCAGGCGGGATTGTCGTCCCGGAAGACCATGAAATTGTCAAATTTCGCGTGCCATTCGTCGCCCAGCAGGATATTGTTTTCCCGGCTCCCGTCAAACTCGCTCAGACCGAGCTTCGGCTTGACGAAACGGATCCCGTCCGGGCTTTCCGCGTAGCAGACCCGGATGCCGCGGAAGGGGAGCGCGTCAGGCGCGCCGTTCGGCATCTGCCAGCCGAGGTAATACATCCGGTACACCCCTTCGGGATGCGAGCCGTCGAACCCGGCATAGGAATCGTCGAAGAAGAAGTTGTAGAAATCGCAGCCGTCCCCCTCCCACGCTTCGCCGTGCGTCATCACGACCCCGCGCTTCACCGGTTCGTGAACGCGGAAGTCAGCCGTGGTTCTCTCCGTATCGAGAAGCGTGTCGTCAAAAAAGCATTCGCGGTCTTTTCCGATGTTCAGCATGATTTTCTCTCCTTACAAAAATCCCGCCGCCGCTTCCGCTGCGGCGGGAATCGCGTTTTCTCAGATCAGGTAGACCTCATTGTTAAACACTGTTTCGGTCCTGCCGTCATCGAACTGCACCCTGAATCCCATCACGGATTTGGTGAACATATCTCTTGCATAACCGACCACGGTCACGCACTGATCTTCAAAGTATCCGCTGATGATACGAAGGCGTGCGCCGATCGGAACATTCTGTGCTTCGCTGTCGCTCATGCCTCCTGCGGTCTTTTCAAGTTCCTCATCGTTAAGCAGTATCTTTTCTGTCATGGTTTTTCTCCTTGGTTTTTTTCTTTTAGTCGATTGTAAAACCGCGTTTTACAATCGGTACTCGCGCTTATCGTAGCTGACAAAATTTATTTTGTCAGCTATCCCCTTATCGGCGCGAGGGCTCGCCCCGGCTCGCATTAGAGGTGTTTTTATGTCGGCAAAGCCGACATAAAAACGGATTTTATTATAACGTTTGTCATCTCAAAGCATTAAACAATCGGCTATTTTTCTTTGCTTCTTGATACGATAAAAACGACGGAAGAGATACAGTTTTTGCCGAATTTTCCCGAAAAATACATAAGCGAAAAACGGCTTTCGCATCTGCGAAAGCCGTTTCGTATGGGGTGAATGAAGGGATTCGAACCCTCGGTCTCCAGGGCCACAACCTGGCGCTTTAACCAGCTGAGCTACATCCACCATCGCAAATTCATGCTCCGCGTCGCCGCGTATCATGAACTGCTTCCTGTATTAACGCCCCGCGCAGGTGCTGAAGCTGCTGTCAGACAGAAATCTGTCCGGCGGGATGGCGTACCCGGGGGGATTCGAACCCTCGACCTACTGCTTAGAAGGCAGTTGCTCTATCCGACTGAGCTACGGGTACATTTCCGTGTGGGTTCAGCCCGGCAGGTTAATACAGAGGAAGTTATCGTCAACTCTCTTGGTCAACGAAAATATTATACACCATTATCCACTGTTTGTCAAGAGGTTTTCCGAATTTTGTTTCAGTTTTTTCCGATCATTTCGATCAGCGCCGCCGCGATCTCCCGGCAGAGCGCTTTCCTGCCGGAAAATGAAGCGTAGGAATGCGTCAGTCCGTCAACGATCCGGCATTCCGCGTCCATCCCCGCCGCACGCGCCGTCTCGGCAAAACGCTCTGCGTGACAGGGCGGCACGATCGGATCGTCCGCGCCGTTCACTAACAGAAACGACGTTGTACAGCTGCGGTCAAGCCGGTTTATCGGAGCCGCCGCTTCCCTTGCGCCGTCGGAATCATCCGCCGCGAAAAGGGATCCGCCGTAATAGGTCAGCGCGTCCGACCAAAACGCGGTTTCCGTCCGATCGAACGTCACCGGTCCGGACAGCGAGACGCAGACCGCCGCCGCGTCCTTAGTTTCAAGTGCCGTCAGAAGCGCGAGATGTGCGCCCGCCGAATAGCCGATCAGCCCGATCCTCTCCGGGTCCGCGTCATAGTCCGCCGCATTTTCGACGAGAAAGCGCAGCGCGTCCTCACAGTCGTCCGCAAGGTCCCGCCACGTTTCCCCGCCCAGTGCGAACCGATAATCGACGCCTGCGACCAGAAAACCGCTTTCGCGCAGTTTGCCGATCAGAGGCTCGATCTCGGCGCAGAATTCTTCCTTTGTCCCTGAGATCCATCCGCCGCCGTGAAAGAGCAGAACGGCCGGGTTCGTCTCCCCCACCCGCTTTGTCGGATAGAACAGATCGAGCGTCAGCTCTCCTTCCGGCGTCGTTTTGTAGACGAGATCGTAAACCGCTTCGGTTTCATACGGCTTCATCCCGCCGCAGGATGCGCACGAAAGCACAGTCAGAACGATCACGAGACAGAAAAACACCGTGCGAAGCATCCGGGACATGGGACGAACCTCCTTTCGTTTTACAATCGGTACTCGCGCTTATCGCGGCTGACAAAATTTATTTTGTCAGCTATCCCCATTTCGGCGCGAGGGCTCGCCCCGGCTCGCCTTAGAGGTGTTTTTATGTCGGCAAAGCCGACATAAAAACGGATTTAATTATAACGTTTGTCATCTCTAAGCATGAAACAATCGGCTAAATGTAATTGTCATTATTATATCACAAATTGACGGGAGCGGCAATCCATTTCGTGTATTCTTTTGTCAAATGACGAAAATGTCAAATATCCGGCGGGTTTGTCATAAGGCAGCCTTTGAAAATCCGGGAAGAAGAAAACAGGACCCGATACCGCGGGTATCGCGTCCGTTTTTTTACGGATTTTATGGATTTTCAGAGACAGCCGCATAAAATCAAAGGGGTTTTTGCACTTTCTACTTGATTTTTTCACAAAAAGAGGGTATAATAGAATCGTACTGCTATCTCTGCCGATTCATCGGTCATCAGTGAAAGGAACTTCCGAATCATGGAACGGGTCTCCAAGCATAATTATTATCTCGATATCGCGCAGACCGTCGCCGAACGCGGCACCTGTCTGCGCAAGAAATACGGCGCGATCATCGTCAAGAACGACGTGATCGTCTCGACCGGCTACAACGGCGCGCCGCGCGGACGCGCGAACTGCATCGACCTCGGCTCCTGTATGCGCGACAAGCTCGGCATCCCGCGCGGCGAACGCTACGAGATGTGCCGCTCGGTCCACGCAGAAGCCAACGCCATCATCGCCGCTTCCCGCGAGCAGATGCTCGGCTCGACGCTCTACATGACCTGCACCGACGCGAAGACCGGCGAGCTGGTCTGCGACACCTGCTCCTGCATGATGTGCAAGCGCATGGTCATCAACGCGGGCATTGCGACCGTCATCATCCGTACCGGGACCGACACCTACAAGACCATCGACGTGCAGAGCTGGGTCGACGACGACGACAGCCTGTCCGGTCGGTTCGGCTATTGACGGGAAGGAACTGCCATGCGGAAATTCTCCCGTTTTTTCTCTCTCGTTTCGCTCGCGGCGCTTCTGACGCTCGCCCTCTCCTCCTGCGGAGCCGTGAAGCTCACCTATGACAACGGCAGACTGGTCGACGCGAAGAACGGGATCACCTATCTCAACGCGCCCGTCTGCTTCGAGCCTGCCGTCACCGAGGACGAGCCTTACGCGCGCTGTTCAAAATTAAAGCTCGACCTCTATCCCGTGCGCGGGCAGGACACCTCAAAGTGGCTGTCCGAGCTTTACACCGGCATCGGCGGCATCTACTATGCCGAAGGCACCGTCACGCTTCCCACGCTGCGTGAATTCGCGCCTGACAGTCTGACGGTCTGCGTGACGCAGACCATCACGGTCGGTCTCGGCGTCATCACCGATCAGCCGACCATCGACCGTCTCGTCGCCGCCATCGAGGACGGCGAGCCCTGCGCCATCGTGCAGGAGGGCGAGAGCTATCAGCTCAAATTCTCCTCTCCCGCCTATGAGGGCATTTACTACACGCTTCTCTACGTCGAAGGGACCGACGGAAAGAACTACGTATACGACCGCTCGAAGCAGCGCTGCGTCAGCGTCGGCGACGTGCTTCTCACTTATATGCCCCGTTCGACCGGCAGCTCGGTCGCATCCGGCTCATGAGAGTGATCCGGAAAGCGCTGCGGACCGACATCCCGTCGCTCTGCGCGCTGGAAAACGTCTGCTTCTCCGAGCCGTGGAGCGAAAAGGGCTTCGCGGATTTCTTTGAGAATCCCTGCTCCTGCGCTTACCTCTGTGAGGAGGACGGCGAGGCGGCGGGCTATATCGGAATGTATCTTGTCCTCGGCGAGGGCGAGATCACCGATCTTGCGGTCTTTCCCGCGTTCCGCCGCCGCGGTATCGGCGAAGCGCTCCTTGCGGCGCTCGCCCGGACCGACGGTCTGGAACGTCTCTTACTCGACGTGCGCGAATCCAACCTTCCCGCCCGCAGACTGTACGAAAAGTGCGGCTTCACGGTGGATGGCGTGCGGAAGCGCTTCTACTCCCATCCCATCGAAAACGGCGTGCTGATGAGCCGCTCTGTCACAAAGGACTGAATTCTTCCTATGATCATTCTCGCATTTGAAAGCTCCTGCGACGAGACGTCCGCTGCCGTCTGCGAATTCGGAGACGGCTCGTATGTCATCCGCTCCAACATCGTCGCTTCCCAGATCGAAACGCATAAGCTCTACGGCGGCGTCGTTCCCGAAATCGCCAGCCGCGCCCACTGCGACGCGATCACGGGCATTACCTGCGAAGCGCTCGAAACGGCGGGCGTCACCCTCTCCGATATCGACGCGATCGCGGTCACGTCCGAGCCGGGGCTGATCGGCGCTCTGCTCGTCGGCGTGAATTTTGCGAAATCGCTCGCTTTCTCGCGCCATATCCCGCTGGTCCCGGTGCATCACATCAAAGGGCATACCGCCGCAAATTACTTTGAAACGCCCGACTTAAAGCCGCCGTTTCTCGCGCTCGTCGCTTCCGGCGGTCACACGTCGCTCATCCGCGTCACGGATTTCACGACCTACGAGACCATCGGACGCACCCGCGACGACGCCATCGGCGAAGCCTTCGACAAGGTGGGGCGCGTGATGGGTCTGTGCTATCCGGGCGGCGCGGAGATGGATCGGCTCGCCTCGCTCGGCGATCCGAAGGCGGTTCGGTTCCCGTCCGCCGCCGTGACCGGCGACACGCTCGATTTCTCGTTCAGCGGACTCAAGACCGCCGTCATCAATCATCTGCACACCTGCGAGCAGAAGGGCGAAGCCGTCTGCCGCGAGGACATCGCCGCATCCTTCACGGCGACCGTCGTCTCGTCGGTCCTCAAAAAGCTCGCGCCCGCGCTCGACGAGACCGGGATGAAGACCGTCGTCATGGCGGGAGGCGTCGCGGCGAACTCTCATCTGCGGGAAGCGCTGGCGGGCTTCTGCGCAAAGCGCGGCGTCAGGTTCTGCGTCCCGCCGAGAAATCTCTGCGGCGACAACGCGGCGATGATCGCGGCGCAGGGGTATTTCGAGTATCTTGCCGGCGTCCGCGCCGACACGTCCTTAAACGCCAACGCGGCGGGCGGAGCCGTCCGTCACGGCGCGTAGGAATCGCCGTACCGATCACGCCGTTTCCTGTGCGAACTGTGGAGCGTTTTCCACGTGAATTCTGCACAGGCTGTGGAAAAGTTCGACGTATTCGCATGAATTTCAGAAAAATCCGTCTTTTTCGCCGTTTTTCGCAGCATAAAGCTGTGGAAAATCCGGTTGAAAATGTGGATAATACTTCCCGGAGGCTGTGGATTTCCGCGGCAGACGGGATTTCCGTTCCAACCCGACCAATTTATATGATGGAGATAAAAAGAAAATGAACAACTACGAAGAAAACATCAAAGCGGCTCTCGAACAGTTTGAGAAGGTCCTCCGCGGACAGCTCGCGCGCGTCGAAAAGATCAACGCGGCAAAGGATTTCGTCGATTACAGCAAGCTGCCGGTCCTCACCATCGGCGTCTGCGGCGGCGACGGCATCGGTCCGATCATCACCGAGGCTTCCAAGAACGTCCTCGCCTATCTGCTCGCCGACGAAGTGAAAGCCGGAACGGTCGTCTTCAAAACGATCGACGGTCTGACCATTGAAAACCGCGCCGCCTGCATGAAGGCGATCCCGGACGACGTCATGGAAGAGCTTTACAAGTGCGACGTCATCTTAAAGGGTCCGACCACCACGCCGCGCGCCGGCGACCCGTGGCCGAACATCGAGAGCGCCAACGTCGCCATGCGCAAGAATCTCGACCTGTTCGCCAACGTCCGCCCCGTCAAGGTCCCGGACAAGGGCATCGACTGGACCTTCTTCCGTGAGAACACCGAGGGCAGCTACGCCGTCGGCAGCCAGGGCGTCAACGTCACCGACGATCTCGGCGTAGACTTCTGCGTCACCACGACCGAGGGTACGAACCGCATCGCCCGTCTTGCCTACGAATACGCGCGCAAGAACAAGAAGGATCACGTCTCGATCGTCACGAAGGCGAACATCATCAAGACCACCGACGGCAAGTTCCTCCGCCTGTGCGAGGAGATCGCGAAGGAATATCCCGAGATCCGCACCGACGAATGGTTCATCGACATCATGACCGCCAAGCTCGTCGACGAAAAGCGCCGCACCGACTTCAAGGTCTTCGTTCTCCCGAACCTCTACGGCGACATCATCACCGACGAAGCAGCCGAATTCCAGGGCGGCGTCGGCACGGCAGGCTCCGCCAACATCGGCAAGCGCTACGCGATGTTTGAAGCCATCCACGGCTCGGCTCCGCGTATGATCGCAGAAGGCCGCGGCAAGTACGCCGATCCCTGCTCGATGCTCCGCGCCTCCGTCATGCTTCTGTCCCACATCGGCCGTCAGGAACAGGCGGACAAGCTGGAGCGCGCGCTCGACTACTGTATGTTTGAGGACAAAAAGTACGTCATCACCGGACGCGACACCGGCGCGACCTGCGAACAGTTCGCCGAGTACGTCATGGACACGATCAGGTCTCTTTGAATACAGGAGCGGGGGAACCGAAGCGTTCCCCCGCGCATCAACGTTACAGAAAAGGAATAGATCAACGAGATGAACAACGACAATTCCGAATCCCGGTCCTCTTCTGACAAGGAAACTGCAAAGAACGACCTCACGCCCTTCTCCCTCCGGCATCAGCCGCGCACGTTCAGACGGGACAGCGTTTCTCCCGCAGTCGTCAAGCGTCTGCCGCGCTACTTCCGCTACCTGCGAGAGCTTTTGAAGAACGATATCCTTCGGATCTCTTCCAGCGAGCTGTCCAAGCTGATGCACGTCACCGCCTCTCAGATCCGTCAGGATCTCAACTGCTTCGGCGGGTTCGGGCAGCAGGGCTACGGATACAACGTCAAATACCTCTATGGGAAGATCAGCGAGATCCTCGGCGTCACCCAGAATTACAGCGCCGTCATCATCGGCTCCGGCAATCTGGGCAGCGCGCTCGCATCCAGTCCCATCTTTGAAAAGCGCGGCGTCAAGCTCATCGCGCTGTTCGACAACAATCCGAACGTCATCGGGCGCGTCATTTCCGGCTACACCGTCCAGTCGATGGATCGTCTTGACCGGTACTGCGCCGAAAATCAGGTCGATATCGCCGTGCTGACGCTTCCCAAGGAAGCCGTCCGCGAAACGGCGGATCATATTGCGGGTCTGGGCGTCAAGGGACTCTGGAACTTCGCCAGCGCCGAGGTCGATCTGCCCGACCGGAGCGTTGTCGTGGAAAACGTACATATGGGCGATTCGCTGATGACGCTCTGCTATCGCCTCACCCAGTCCGACGACAATGCGTCGGCTCAGTCCGAATCATGAAAATCAGACTTGATTTCGGCGACAGCGTTTTTTCCCTGCCGCGTGAAAAGCTCCTTTTGAACCTGCCGTCTGCGGACGGGTTCAGCCTGAAGGTGCTTCTGCTGCTGGCGTCGGACGACGCTCTGCGCGCCGATCATGAAATCGGACGCGCGGAGGTCTGCCGCCGTCTTGACTGCACCGCAAGCGCGTTTGATAAGGCGCTCGCCTACTGGCAGAGCTGCGGCGTGCTGACCGCCGTACAGACCGCCGTACATGACGCCGGACAGACAGTCTCCGCGCCCGCTGTCAGCGCACCGCCGTTGTCCGTACCGTCTGCCGCGGCAGACCCGGTTTCTCCCGATCAGGAGCGGCAGACGCTTCTGTCCGCTCAGTCGTCCGCGCCGTCTCCCGGCGGAAAAGAGGAGCGCCGGACTCTCCAGTCCCCGTCCCTTCCCGGCTACACGGAGAGCGAAGCCGCCCGCATCATCCAGGACTCCGACGAGCTGAAGGACGTCATTGATATGTGTCAGCAGATCATCGGCAAGATCTTCACGCCGGCGGAGGTTTCCGTCCTCGTCGGTCTGTACGATCATCTGCGTCTCGACGGCGAATACATCGCCACGCTCTGCGCGTGGTGCCGGGACAACGGCAAGCATTCGCTCCGTTATATCGAAAAGACCGCGCTCGGTCTGTTCGACGAAGGGATCGACAGCAGCGCAGCGCTGACCGCGTATATCAGGCAGAAGGAATCCTGTCGGGAATCGCTCGCGGTGATCCGGAAGCTGATCGGCGCAGGGACAAGAGAACTGACGGCAAAGGAAAAGAAGACCTTCGAGTGCTGGTTAAACGACTGGAAATTCGACATCGGCGTCATCACGCGCGCCTTCGAGGTCACGGTCGACAAGATCAGCGAGCCTTCGGTCCCCTATATGAACAAGGTGCTGGAGAACTGGCACAACGCGGGTCTTTCGACGCTTGAAGCGGTCGAAGCCTCGCTCGAAAACTACAAAAAGAAAAAAGCGGAAGCGGAAACGGCAAAATCCGGCTTCGAGACCGACGAATTCTTTGAAGCCGCTCTGAGACGCAGTTTTCAGAACGGCGACGGCACGGACGGCAATCCCTGACCGTCACAGATAGCGGACGGTCCGCGTCCGACAGGAGTACATCATGGGCTACAACCGCGAAAACTACATACGAATCCGTGAGGAATACGCGGGAAAGAATCTCCTCGCAAGGGAAGCCGCCGAGCGGCGCGCCGACGAGCTTCACGCCAAGTCCCCCGATCTTGCGCAGCTTGACCGTCTTCTCGCCGAGACCGGCGTGAAGATCCTCGGCGAAGCCATGCGCGGCAAGGAGGGGCTGGACGAACGGATCGCCAAGCTGCGCGAGGAAAACAGCGAGCTGCTCGCGGTCCGCGCGGAGCTGCTCGAAACGCTCGGCTATCCGGCGGACTACACTGCCGTGAAATACGAATGTCCGACCTGTCAGGACACCGGCTTCATCGGCACGAAAATGTGCAGCTGTATGCGCAGAAAGCTGATCCTCGCCGGATACGAAAGCTCCGGCATCGGCAGACTGATCGAGAAGCAGAGCTTCGAGACCTTCCGTCTCGATTACTACCGGCAGTCGCCCGAACAGCAGAGCGAGATGGAGCATACCTTCAACTACTGCCGGGACTTCGCCGAGCATTTCCAGTCCGACTGGCACGAAAATCTGCTGCTGTTCGGCTCGACCGGACTCGGCAAGACGCATCTGTCCACCTCGATCGCCAAGGTCGTGATCGAGCGCGGCTTCGACGTCGTGTACGACACGATGCAGAACATCATGTCCGATTTTGAGTACGAGCGTTTCGGCAGGGGCTACGGGGACAGCGCGGAGCCGCGCACCTCGAAATACTTTGACTGCGACCTTCTCATCATCGACGACCTCGGCTCGGAAATGACGAACCAGTTCACCATTTCCTGCCTTTACAACATTGTCAATATCCGCTTGAATCACTCCCGTTCGCTCGTCGTCAGCACCAATCTCGAGCCTTCCGAGATCCGCGCGCGCTACGGCGACCGGATCACCAGCCGGTTTTTCGGCGAATACACGCTGCTTCGCTTCACCGGCCTTGACGTCCGGATGCAGAAAATGCAGCATCCGGCAGGGAACTGAGCGGTCAGAAAAGCAGAGTGTTCAGTCTCCAAAGCTCCGCAAAAGGTGGTCATAGACATGAAAAAAAGTCTGAAAAAGGGCATAAAAGCGTCGATCGGCATCATCCTCAGCGTTCTGATCGGCATGGTCATCGGCATTCTGGCAGTAAACAAAATCGACCCGAACGGCGATCTGCCGTTCGGTACGTTCACGCTGAGATTTCTTCTGTTCTTCGCCGGGCTGCTCCTCATTCTGTATGCGGAGATCATTCTGCATGAAGCAGGACATCTGATCTTCGGTCTTTTGTCGGGATACCGGTTCAGCTCCTTCCGGGTCGGCAGTCTGATGCTTCTGCGCACGCCGGACGGCATGAAATTAAAACGGCTCTCGCTGGCGGGAACGGGCGGTCAGTGCCTGATGATCCCGCCGGAAGACCGGACGCCTTACCGTCTGTACAATCTGGGCGGCTCGATCATGAACGCGCTGACCGGTCTTATCCTGCTCCCGATCTGGCTTGGGACCGGTTCGCTGTTCTGTGCGTCCGGCACGATCATCGGCTTCGCATTTGCGCTGATAAACGGCGTTCCGCTGCGGCTCGGCACGATCGACAACGACGGATACAACGCCCTGTCGCTCGGCAGAAACGCCGACGCGCTGCGCTCGTTCCGCGTTCAGACGCTCACCGTGGGACAGGCCGCCGCAGGAAAAAGATTAAGTGAAATGCCCGCCGAATGGTTCACGCCTCCCGCCGAGGAAAATCTTGACAACACGATGGCGATCGTGCTGGCGGTCTTCGCGGAGAACCGTCTGATGGACGAGGGGAAGCTCGCCGAAGCCGAAAAGGCGGCGCTTGACCTGCTCCCGCGTCAGGCGCTGAACGGACTGCACCGCGAGCTTCTGCAATGCGATCTCGACTGCTGCCGTCTCCTACTCGGAGAAACGGCGGACAAACCGCTTCTTCTGAGCGATCCAAAGCGTCAGAGCTTCCGCCGCGCGATGGCAAACTTCCCGGCGGTCCTGCGCACCGAATACATCGGCGCGCTGTTATCCGAACGCGACCGCGCCGCCGCCGACGGTATCCGCGCAAGGTTCGAGCAGACGGCGAAGTCCTATCCGTACCCTTCCGATCTTCTGTCCGAGCGCGAGCTGATGGACGCCGCCGACCGGATATACAGCGAGACTTGACCTGAAAACAGCACAAACCCGCAGACGGGAAACGATTCCCCGTCTGCGGGTTTGCTTTGGGTGCAGAGTCACACTTTGACCGATCTGCGCGCAAACGTGCAGAAGAACACGATCAGCGACGCGGCGCACAGCGCCGTGCAGATGATCATGGTCGTCGTACAGCCGAACGCCGCGTTCAGCCGTCCGCCGAAAATGCCGGACAGCGCTTTCGGGATGCCGCTTCCCAGCGCGTACATCAGCAGATTCGCCGACGCCTTGCTCTCCGGTTCGACGTATTTCGTGATGTAGACCGAGCCGCAGTAGGTGAGCACCGTCGTGGCAAGCCCGGTGATCAGCGCGACCGCCAGTATGAGCGGAACGCTTGTGAAAAGCGCCAGACCCGCGTAGCGCAGCATCAGCAGAGCAAGACAGCCGAACAGCAGCTTTTTCATGCCGATCCTATCAAACGCCCGGTTGAACATCAGGAAAAACGGGATCTCTCCGAGGACCGTCACAAAGGTGTTGATCCCCCAGACCTGCTGTGAAAAACCGAGATCGCCCGTCAGATGACCGGGGTAGAAATTGAGGTAATACGACCACGTGAACTGCGCGATCCCGATAAACAGAAAGATCAGCATCAGTTTTCCGTCCCGGAACAGCGGAAGCACGCTCGGTTTTTTCTCGCCCGTACCGTGTCCCTCGACTTTCGGAGAGAGCAGAACCGCCGTTATGCCGAGCGCCGCCATCACGAGATAGACATAGAAGATCAGATAGATATTCCGATCGGTGAACCCGGTCAGGACCATCGGCAGCAGTCCGAAGACCAGCGTTCCGGTGATGCGCAGGGGACCGTAGGGCGTGCCATGCTCGGTCGTGTATTCGAGCGTGATGATGTCGACCAGTCCGCCGAAGGGCGACATGAAGAACATGAGGAGGACCAGCACGACCGCCAGATACCAGAAGCTGTGACCAAGGCTGAGCAGGAAATAGCAGACCGCCGAGCCGGCGATGATCAGCGCCAGCACACGGTTTTTCGATTTCGAGCGGTCCGCCGCCATTCCCCAGAACACCGGGGCGAAGATGGCGACAAACGGTCCGATGGCGAGCAGCAGACCCGCCGCGTCGTCCGGGTGGTACATCCGGATATAGATCTGAATAAAGCAGTAGTAGAGCGCGTTCAGCCCGTAAACGATGCCGTTGGCGGCGCCGAGCGTCAGTGCGGGAAGCAGTTTCTTTTTCATTCGTTCAGAAGGACCTCGGTGTCAATGTTTTCATAAGTACAGCCGGTCACGCGGACGTGATGCGCCTTGTGGATATCCACGCCGACCGAAGAATTGCGGAAGGTGCAGTTTTTCACCGTGATGTCATGGTTGACCTGCGTATGGAAGCCCGCCGAATTGATGCCGACGCAGCCGATCGTTCCGTAGCGCGGGTAGAATCCGCAGTTGTCGAACGTGCAGCCCTCGATCACCGCGTCGGAACAATTGCCGCCCTCATGATGCGTCGGGAACTCCGCGCCGAGCATGACGCCCGCGTTCATCATATTGGTGTAGCGGCAGTTTTCGATCCGGACATGCGCGATGCGGAGCAGATGTCCCGCGCCCGCCACGTTGCGGAACTCGGAATCATGGCAGTGATAGAGCGCCGGTGCGAAGCAGTCTGCCAGCGCGAGCGTTTCGCCGTCGACCGGGAAATTCAGAGACTCGTCAAAGAAGAAGCGGTAACGGTTGATATTGCGCCCGCCCACCGTTTCGCTCGACAGATACTCGTACCGCGACAGGAGCGCTTTTCCTGCCGGTTTCTCGTCCCGGAAGAACTCGATCTCGCCCTCAGCCGCGCTGCCGGAACGGAAATCGGTGCGGGCGTTCTCGGATTCGATGACAAGCTCGCGGTCGGAGACCTTTTCGCGGACAAACAGATAGTTGTTGTGTACGTTCTGCCCGTCCATGCGCACGCCCTCGACGTAAAAGCGCGAGATCTCGATCTGCCCACTGCATTTGTGCAGCTTCCATGCGTCGCGCGGCGCGGTGAAGAGCTGATTGCCCTCCGGCTTGAAGACCACGCGGTCGGCGGTCAGTCCGCAGACGTCGAACGCGATCATCGCAAAGCCGTTGGAATTGACCGTGCGCAGATTGGACAGCGAAAGATCCTTCGAGCTTCCGAAGTAGCACTGGAAATCGGTCTTCGCGCCCTGATGCCACGACAGCATATCGCCCGGCTTCACGGCGTCTGCGGTCTTTTTGTCCTTTAATTCGAGAAGCCGTTCACCGACCAGACGGAAGGTCGTGCCGAGACCCGGACCGTAGGACAGGCTCACGCCGTCGAGCGTCTTTCCGTCGGGCGTGAATTTGTTGATGCAGTAGGTCCCCATGCCGTCATAGCAGGGGTTGCCGTCCGACACCTTCACGCGGATCGTATCGTCCGTCACCGACTCGACCGTTCCCGCAGAGCAGAACTCCGGCGTTCTCGTAAAGCGGAGATTTTTGACCGTCAGCGCGTCGCAGCGCTCGCACCACAGAACGGCGGGCTGGATCGAATGCAGCTCCAGCGTGTTCATACCCGCCAGCGTCGTCGCAGGCTCGCCGTTCCCGTCGGTCTCGCCGCTCAGCGTGAAGTGCGAGAAGCCTTCGAGCAGGATCAGGACCTCCTTGTTGTCAGAGCGCGCCGCGCCCGCGTCGTGCCCGCTCTGGTCGGTCTGACAGCGGATCGGCTTCGACAGATAATAAACGCCCTTTTCAAAGTGCAGCTCGTCCGCGCCGAGCCGTTTTGCGTCCGCCAGCGCGCGGCGGATCCCCTCGGACGTATCGTCTGCGGCGTTCGGTCTTACATAATCTCGTACATACAGGATCATTCTGATTCCATCCTTTCCGAATTAAACGTCGGGAGCGTCTCTCCCGGATATTACCGATTATACCATTCCCCGCCCGGAATGTCAATCCAAACCGACGCATTTCGTTTTTAATTTTCTGCAAAGCAGTCAAAATTTCCTTTTATTCATACGCAATTCACATTTTCCTGATAAGATGATAACACAGCCATGCAGTCCGGAGCAGTCTGCCCGGATGAAGTCACGAACGAAAGGATGATCCGGCATGAATAACCGTATCCTCGACCCGAACGGCAATATGGACGCCGTGATGCACGAGCGGCTCGAGCTTCTGTCCGAGAGCTTCAACGCATTCCGCAGCGAATACGGAATGCAGCTTCATGTCAAGGATTTTTCCGGGTACATGGTATCCCATCCGCTGCTCGGAGAATTCACCGAATCCTTTCTGTTCCACGAAAACAGCTTCTGCAGCTACGTCAAGAGCTTCCCGAACGCGAACGAGACCTGCGTCGTCACTTCCAACGAGCTGCTGATGCGGCACCTGAAGCACCTTGCCGAACAGCGTTCTGCGCAGCCCTTCCGCTCCCATCTGCTGACCAGCGGCTACTACGGCGTATGCTGGTGCGGGATCGGAGAATTCGTCTATCCGATCTGCCACAACGGCACCGTCATCGGCGCTCTGCTCGCCGGTTCGTTTGCCTGCGACGACAAGCGGCGTTCGCACGGCTTCGACCGGCTCTGCAAGCGTTACGGGATGGATCGGGCGAAGCTCGCTTCAAGCTACGCGGAATGTGTCGAGCGCCGTCCCTCCGACATGGCGAAGATCGAAGCGAAGATCGCCCTGTTCGCCGAATACCTCTCGATGCTCGCCGAGTATTACATCGAGTATTCGCTGATCGCCGAATTCAGCGCCGCCAACGGCGCCAAATCCACCCGCCACCGCATCATCAATCTCGCCATCGAATACATCTCGAAGAATCTGACGCGCAAGATCTCGGTCGCGGACATGGCGGTCTACTGTATGTGCTCCCGCTCGACGCTCAACCACCTGTTCAGCAGCGTCGTCGGACGCACGATCCCGGAATTCGTCGCCATCCAGCGCGTGAACCGCGCCAAGTACATGATCCTCAACACGTCGCTGACCATCGAACAGATCAGCACGCAGTGCGGGTTCTCCTCCTGCGCCTATTTCAGCGTCGTTTTCAAAAAGCTCACCGAGCTGACGCCGACCGAATACCGCGAAAGAATGCTCGGCAGAGCCGACGAAAACATTGCAGGGATTTTATAACGGCCGCCTCCGAAATCGGCTCAAAAGCGCGCTGGATCAAGACAGTATACCCGCAGTATCCGGGTTTATTCTCCTTCTTCCCGGGTTTTTAGTCGTTTGTAAAACTTCGTTTTACAATCGGTACTCGCGCTTATCGCCGCTGACAAAATTTATTTTGTCAGCTATCCCCATTTCGGCGCGAGGGCTCGCCCCGGCTCGCCTTAGAGGTGTTTTCATGTCGGCAAAGCCGACATGAAAACGGATTTAATTATAACGTT
>JAZRXB010000094.1:0-2573 GCA_045600005.1 Eubacteriales bacterium
CGGATATGTAGCGGATATGTAGCGGATATGTAGCGGATATGTAGCGGATAATGTCTGCGGACAAGTCCGTAGACATCAGCGGCTGAAAAACGTCGGGGGAAGCGCCTTTGCCGGGGGGAGATTTTCAGACACATTATTATACAAAATGCAAATTTTGTATAATTCAGGGAAGCGATTCTGGCAGTTTGAGCGGTTTTTCCGTCCGGGCGTATTCCGAAATGTCCGGACATTCATCCGCGCGTTTTCCGTTCGTCCGTGCGTCGTTCGTCAGCCGTTCGTTCGCGCGACGTCTGTCAGCCGTTTGTTCGTGCGTCGTTCGTCAGCCGTTCGTCCGCGCGACGTGCGGCGCGTCCCATCAAACGATCCGTACCACACAAAAAATCCGCGCACGCGGTTGTCCTGCGTGCGCGGATTTTTTTATTTGAACAGCTTCACGTATTCGCGCATGAAATACGGCAGATCCTCCGGTCGGCGCGACGTCACCAGATTGCCGTCCACCACGACCGGCGCGTTCTCGTAGACCGCGCCCGCGTTGATCAGGTCGTCCCGGATGCCCGGATAACAGGTCGCGCGGCGTCCTTTCAGCCGTCCCGACGAGATCAGGATCTGCTGACCGTGGCAGATGCTGGCGACCGGCAGATCCCGATCCATGAAATACCGCACGGCTTCCAGAATGAATTCGTTCTGACGGAGCTTTTCCGGCGCGGTTCCGCCCGGAAGGATCAGCCCGTCGTAGCGCGCCGGGTCGATCTCCTCCGGCAGAAGCGCCGCTTCGATCTTTTCGTGATATTTCGCGTTGATCGTCCGCTTTTCGAGCGACGCGACGTCGATCTGCGCGTCTTCCTCCTGCATACGGAAATACGGATATTTGAGTTCGCTGTCGTCGCAGTTGTCGTAGGTGATCATCAGGATCTTCATCGTTTTTTGCTCTCCAATTATACAAAACTTTATGTATTTCCCTCAAATGCGGTCATTCTGCACAATATTTACGGCGTATATTCGTTCGGTTTCGTAAGAATGGCGATCAGATCGATCAGAACGCCGATATAGAACAGTCCGCCCGTGAACAGGTACAGAATGCCCATGCCGATCTTTCCCTCGTAGAATTTGTGCAGTCCGAAATAGCCGCCGAGCAGGCACAGAAGAAACGCGGTCCACTTGTTTTTCCGGCTCCCCTGCGGGATATCCACCTTCACCGGCGTATTCTTATAGGTGTAGGTCCTCTGGCGCGGCGGCTCGTAGAAGGCTGACTGACTGTTGTTCCCCATGCTTGTGGTCGTGTAGCCGCAGTTCGGGCAGGCGTTGGTGAAATATTCGGTCGAGCATTGCGGGCAGGTCTTCTTCTGCGTACCGGCTTTGATCCCGCATTTCGGGCAGAAATTGCCGGTGTCAAAGACCGTGCCGCAGTTGCCGCACAGATTTTTGAACTCGGATGCGCCGCAGGCGGGACAGACCGAAACATAGTCCGCTGCGCGGCTGTCGCAGAATGAACAGATCTTCAATTCTTTTTTCCTTCCTTTGCGGGGAATGCTTCCCCGCCCTGAATCATACGGACGGTCCGCTCGGTGGAGTCAAGCTCGGTGAGGAGCAGCTTTTCGGTCGAGCGGAGACCTTTTTTCAGCTCTTTGGCGTTGGAGCGGATGTTTTTCTGCGCCTCGCGGTCGTTGTCCCGCAGGATGCGGATGCTTTCAGGCGCGGTCTTGAACAGCTTTCGGAACATGGCTCCTCCTTTCGGCGCGGACGGAACGCATTCAGAACGTCGAGACGAACTCCTCGATGCGTTCGAGCGCGGCGGTGATGTGTTCGACCGAGTAGGCGTAGGAAATGCGCGCGAAGCCTTCGCCGCACGAGCCGAACGCGGTTCCGGGAACGATGGCGACGTTCTTTTCGTCGAGCAGCCGCTGACAGAACTCGTCGGACGACAGCCCGAACTTCCCGACCTTCGGGAAGACGTAGAACGCGCCTTCGGCTTCAAAGCAGTCCACGCCGATGCGGCGCAGTCCGCTGATGATATATTTGCGGCGGCGGTTGTACTCAGCCGCCATCATGCGGATGTCTTCGTCGCCGTTTTTGAGCGCTTCAACGGCGGCGAGCTGGCTGGTCGTGGGCGCGCACATGATCGCGTACTGGTGGATCTTGTGCATCTGTCTGACCAGCGGTTCGGGCGCGCAGAGGTAGCCGAGCCGCCAGCCGGTCATCGCATACGCCTTCGAGAAGCCGGAAACGGTGATCGTCCGCTCCCACATCCCGTCGAGCGACGCGATGGAGGTGTGCGAAAAGCCGTAGGTCAGCTCCGCGTAGATCTCGTCGGACAGGACCATGATATCGGTCCCGCGAAGGACTTCGGCGATGCCTTCAAGGTCGTCCTTCGTCATGACCGCGCCGGTCGGGTTGTTCGGGAACGGCAGGATGAGCAGCTTGGTCTTCGGCGTGACGGCGGCGCGAAGGGCTTCGGGCGTCAGCTTGAAGCTGTCCTTTTCCTGCGTTTCGATGAAGACCGGCACGCCGTGCGCCAGCTCGACCATCGGTCCGTAGCAGACGTAGGACGGGATCGGGATGATCACCTCGTCGCC
>JAZRXB010000095.1:0-13520 GCA_045600005.1 Eubacteriales bacterium
CCCCGGCATCTGACGCAGATCGGCGGGTCAGGCTCTGCCTGAACCGCCTTTTTGTCGCGCCGCGCCGGGTCCTGTGGACATCCGCCCGCAAACTGTGAAAAAACGGGGACATTTTGAACAGTCAGGCCGTAAAAATCCGGAAAATTTGCGCATTTGTGAATAAAAAACACCCTGCCGCGGGACAAATGACGAT
The DNA here is from genome assembly GCA_045600005.1 of Eubacteriales bacterium. Taxonomy (GTDB): domain Bacteria; phylum Bacillota; class Clostridia; order Oscillospirales; family CAG-272; genus Flemingiibacterium. Next base: position 194 of record JAZRXB010000095.1, read on the forward strand.
TTCCTCTTGACAAAACGAAAAAATTGTGCTATACTATCCTCATCAAGTTAGCATAAGCTAATTAAAGAGCGCTACTTGCGGAAAGGAGTTCGCGCCGGCGGCATGACCGGCGCGGCGGGCAGGATGATGACACTGCACAGCGCAAAAATCGGGGAGGACGTCACCGTTGAGGGGATTCATCTGAGTCATGATACCTCGCGCCGTCTGGAAATGCTGGGACTGACGAAGGGGACGGTCGTCCGCCTGATGAACGCGAAGAAAAACGGCGCCGTGATCGTCAGGATCCGCGGGACCCGTTTCGCGTTCGGACGCGCCATTGCCGAAGGGATCGAGGTGTGCGAATGACCGAAACGACGACAAAGCAGAGCGAAGGCTGTGAGGACAGCGGAGAATATCATATCGCCTTCATCGGAAATCCGAACTGCGGAAAAACCACGCTGTTCAACGCCTATACCGGCGCGAACCTCAAGGTCGCAAACTGGCCGGGCGTCACCGTGGAAAAGAAAGAGGGAAGCTATCGCTTTCAGGACGAGCGGTTCCGTCTGATCGACCTGCCCGGCATCTATTCGCTGACCTCCTATACAATGGAAGAAAAGGTCTCGCGCAGCTGTATCCTCTCGGACGAGGCGGACGTTATCATCGACGTGACCGACGCCTCCGCGCTCGAACGGAATCTGTATCTGACGCTCCAGCTGATCGAGCTTGGCAAGCCGGTCGTCATGGCGCTCAACATGATGGATATCGTCGAGGAACGGGGCATGGAGATCGACCTGCACCGGCTCTCCGAAATGCTCGGCATCCCGGTCATCCCGGTCAGCGCACGCAGAAAGACCGGACTGGAATCGCTGATGCACGCGGCGTCGCATCACAAGGATTCCTCCGTCCGTCATCCGATCGAGCATCACCACAAGGTCGGCGAAAACGCCGCGCTCCACCGGGAATACGCGGTCGTCTATTCGGACGAGGTGGAGCACATCATCGCCGCGCTTTCCGAACGGCTTCGCGCGAAATATCCGGCGCTTCAGAGTCTCCGCTGGCACGCGATCAAATATCTTGAAAACGACGGGGATATCATAAGCGCCTATCCGGTCGAAACGGACGATCTTTACACGGGATCGTTCGAGAGCCGCATCATCAACGAAAAATACGATTTCATCGACGAGGTGATCGCCGAAACGCTGGTCAACCGCGAGGAGAAGTCGGCGCTGACCGACCGGATCGACGCGGTGCTGACCCATCGGATCTGGGGCGTTCCGGTCTTTCTCGGCATCATGGCGGTCGTCTTCGCGCTGACCTTCACGGTGGGCGATTTTCTGAAAGGGTATTTTGAGATCGCGCTGAACGCCTTTTCGGACGGCGTGCTGGATCTGTTTGAAGCGGTCGGAGCGGGGGATTTCCTCACCTCGCTCGTCGTGGACGGCATCATCGCGGGCGTGGGCGGAGTCCTCACCTTCTTACCGAACATCGTCGTCCTGTTCATCGCGCTGGCGATCCTGGAGGACAGCGGCTATATGTCGCGCGTCGCCTATGTCATGGATGGTCTGATGGGGAAGATGGGGCTTTCGGGACGCGCGTTCATTCCGATGCTGCTCGGCTTCGGCTGTACGGTCCCGGCGCTGATGGCGTCGCGCGCGCTCGAAGACAGACGCGACCGTCTGAAAACGATGCTCGTCACGCCTTTCATGTCCTGCTCGGCGAGACTGCCGGTCTATGTGCTGCTCTCGCAGATGTTCTTCGGCAAATGGGCGGGACTTGCGGCGTTCTCGATGTATCTGCTCGGACTTGCGGCGGCGATCCTCGTCGCGCTGATCGTGACGAAATGCGGGAAAAAATACGCTGTCCATACGCTTCTCATCGAGCTGCCGGAGTACAAGTCGCCGAATCCGCGCACGATCTTCCTGTACGTCTGGGAAAAGGTGAAGGATTACCTGACCAAAGCCGGCACGACGATCTTCCTCGCGTCGATCATTCTCTGGTTTTTATTGAATTTCGGTGCGTCCGGGCTGACCGACGATATGTCGGAGAGCTTCGCCGCGCTGATCGCAAAGCTTCTGGTCCCGGTCATGAAGCCGACTGGTCTCGGTCAGTGGCAGCTTGTCGTCGCGCTCATATCGGGCATCGCGGCGAAGGAGGTCGTCGTATCGAGTCTGTCGGTGCTGTACGGCGTAGGCGGCGTCTCGTCGGCGGAAGGGATGGCGGCGCTGTCCGGACTGCTCGGCACGTCGGGCTTCACGGCGGCGAACGCGCTGGCGATGATGGTGTTCGTGCTTCTGTACGTTCCCTGCGCGGCTTCGATCGCGACCATCCGGCGCGAATCCGGCTCGCTGAAATTCACGCTCGGCGCGGTCGTCATGCAGCTCGGCACGGCGTGGGTCCTGTCGACCGTCGTGTTCACGCTGGCGGGACTGTTCATCTGAGAAAGGATGGTCACTATAATGTCGGTTTTAGCAAAGACCGCCCTGATCATTGCCGTGGTTCTGCTGATCGTTCTCTGGACGGTGATCGTCATCGTCCGCAGGGTGCGCCGCGCACGCGCCGGGATGTGGTGCGACTGCGGCTGTCCCGACTGCACAGCCTGCCCGTCGCGGACTTACGACCGTTCCGAAGCGGATCTGACCGAACCGGTCGAAAAAAAGCCGAAAAGCGAGCTTCTTCTGAAAAAATAATAAGCTCCGTCTCAGGACGGAGAGAAAGAAGGTACTTATGGCGCTTCTTCATGTCAGCTTTCATTCCGAGGTCCTCGGCAAGGCGGTTCAGATGAACGTCGTCCTGCCGCAGCGCTCGAAGGGACAGATCGGGATGGATTCCATCACCGAAAAGGTCCAGACCTATCCGACGCTCTACCTGCTCCACGGCATGAGCGACGACTACACCATCTGGGAACGCCGCACCTCCATCGAGCGTTACGCGACCGAAAAGGGGCTGGCAGTCGTCATGCCGGACGGCGCGCTCTCGTGGTACACCGATATGAAATGCGGCGCGGGCAACTACTTCACCTTCATGTCGAAGGAGCTTCCCGCCGTCTGCCGCGACTTTTTCCCGAAGATGTCGGATAAGCGCGAGGAGACCTTCGTCGCCGGGCTGTCGATGGGCGGCTACGGCGCGATGAAGCTGGGGCTGCTCTGTCCGGAGATCTTCGGTTATGCGGCGTCTCTGTCCGGCGCGGTCGATTTCACCCACCTCTACGGCGGCGCGCGCAACGCCTACGCCGAGATGATCTGCGGCGATCTCGAAAAGGATTTTAAGGGCAGCGACAACGATCTGTTCGCCGCCGCCGAGCGTCTGGCCGCGTCTGACCGCGTGAAGCCGAAGCTCTATATGTGGTGCGGCACGGAGGATTTCCTGTACGAATCGAACGTGAGGATGCGCGATCATCTCACCTCGCTCGGCTGCGATCTCGTATACAGGGAGAGCAAAGGCGTTCATTCATGGCATTACTGGGATAAATGGATCCAGGACGTTCTCGCGTGGCTGCCGCTCAATAAGTAAAAACTATCCGCACACAGAAAACCCGGAGGCAGCCCTCCGGGTTTTCTGTCTGATAAAACCGGAGGCAGCCCTTCGGTTTTCTGTTTGAGCAAAGCGAAACGGAGGGCTTTCGCCCTCCGCCGCCGGGAAAATATGGAAAAGAAGCTTTCTCGTTTACGAAACGAATTCGCCGAGCTTCACGTCGTAGACGTGTCTTACCTGTTCATCGTCGAAGGAGTAGAGGACGACCTTATCGGGCATCTTGGAGACGCTGAACGTGTAAGCGTACTGGGTGACGGTCGAATCGTCGGTCGCATAGACGATCCTGAGGTTTTCCCAGTGGTACTCGGCTTTGCCGACTACGATGTTGGCCTGATACTGTGCGATCATCTTGTTGTCTCTGATCGGGATCTCACCGGTGATGCCGTCGCCGCCGAGGTATACGATCAGCTTGCCGTAGTCGTTGAACGCGACGTTCGCAACCTTGATGTTGGCAGGCTTGCCTTCAAAGTAGAGCGTGGTCTCGTTCTTGGCGGGAGCGGCGGGCTTGGTCGAGCCGACGGTCATGGAAAGCGTGCGGCTGTCGTTGTCATAAACATAGTTGCTTGCATAGGCGAGCGCGAGGTCGTCGACATAGCAGATGGTGCGGCCCTGAATGTTGTAGGATTCTACCTTTTTGCCTTCAATGTAGGTGACGATATCGGTATAGAGAACGTCCATGGCGACCGAGCCGATCGGATGGGTGTTCGCGGTGGGCTTGTAGGTCGAGGTGATGACGCCGCTGCCCTTGGTGACGGACAGGCTGCGGGTTGAGTTGTCGTAAACAACGTTGAAGCCGTAGTTTAACAGGTCTTCGACAACGATGGCGGTGTAGCCGTCGATATTGAAGGATTCGATCGGCTTGCCGTCGATGTAGGTGACGATATCGGTGTACAGAACGTGGTTCACCACGTCGCCGATGTTGGCGGCGGACGCGCCGACTGCGCCGAAGGAGCTGAGGACGGCGGCGGATGCGAGAACAGCTGCGATCAGTTTCTTGAGTTTCATGATGTGTTCCTCCAAATGTTAAATAAATTTGAAAGTTCTCCGCCGACTGTGATTTTCTGACAGCCGAACGTGGAAAACAAACATTTACTATTTTATTATAATACAATTCTGCGCAGATTGTGTGAACAGACTGTAAATTCCGCACGGGGTTACGGACGGAAAAGCGGTCAGTCGGTCATGCCGCTTTTTAACAGCTCAAGCAGAGCCCGGTCGGTCTTCATGCCGTGGAGCATTTCCCATTTCGTGTCCGGTCTGCCGTGATCGACGATGCCGAACGCACCGCGGAAGTTCCAGAGGGAATAGCCCCAGCCATATTCGCGGTATAGCGACACGACGTCGCCAAGCCAGCGAAGCGCGACGTCGTTCGGGAGCCTGTTATAACAGCCGAACTCGCCGATGTGGACCGATACGCCTGACTGTTCGACCTCGCGCCACGGACGGTAATATTCACGCAGCGTGTCGAGGTTCTTCACGCGTCCCGGCGAGACCTCGCCCGGATAGACCGGGAGCGTCCAGCTGTCGCGGCGGACCCATTCAGCCTGATAGTGGCTGACCTCGAACGGCTCATAGCCGCGTCCGCTGTGGATGACGTTTCCGACGAAAACGCCGTTGTCAGACGCATCGGGACGTCCGAGATCGGCAAGCTCCGGGAGCGCCGAGCCGCCGCCGTCGAAGCCGTCGATGACGATCTGACGGTCCGGGTCGATCTCGCGGATGGCTCTGACCGTCCGGCGGATGAGCGAGGCATGGTCGTCCCGCATGACCGGATGCGTGGGAGGACGGCTGCACGGTTCGTTGACGAGATCGAAGCTGAGAAGCTCGGACGGGACGTCCTTCCAGCGTTCGGCAAACATCTGCCAGAGAAAGAGAAAGCCGTTCTGCGCTTCTTCGTCGCGCCACAGGTTGTGACGTTCGGTCTCGGGACGGTTGATGCAGTAGCCCGGCGCGCGGTGCAGATTGAAGCAGACGTGAAGTCCGCGCTCATGACAGGCGGCGAGATACCGGTCGACCTGCGCTAAAACCGTCTCATCGGGGTGCGTGTAGTCGAAATCCTTCGTCCAGAAGCGGTAATCCGCGGGAATGCGGACGAAATTGAACCCTTCCTCGGCGACGAAATCAAGCTCGCGCTCGTCGACCGTTTCGGGCGGCCGGTCGCCCCATTTCGAGAACATCCAGAGAAAATTGAAGCCGTATTTCTTTTTCAGACCCGTCATCTCCTTTCGGAACGTTCCTTCCGGTCGTTTCTGCCCCATTAGACGCGAAAAAATCCGGTTGGTTCCCGATTCGGCGAAAAAAAGAGGAATTTTCGCAAAATTTTCTCCGTCAGGGTCAGAACCGGGGAAAATCAACCGTCATGCGAATTTTCGCCGCTTCTTCAACCCGAAATAGATTGACAGAAGGCAAGCGGCGCGTTATAATAGAAACAGAATGAAAACGGAAAGAGAACGGGGAAGCCGGACGTTTCGCCGGACGCTGTTTTCCGGGAAAGGAGCGGAACCTTCGATGGACCGTCTGCAGGAATTTGCCGAGAATATACGCCGGGTGCGGCGGGCGAAACGTCTGACGCAGGCAGAGCTTGCGGGAGTTCTGTTCGTCACGCCGCAGACCGTTTCAAAATGGGAAAAGGGACAGGCGGTCCCCGATCTTGCCAATCTGTTCCGGCTGGCGGAGGTCTTCGGCATGAGCTTCGACGAGCTGCTCGGTCGGCGGGACCCGTCCGGCGCGGGCGCGATGATCGCGGTCGACGGGGACGGGAACGCGACGGACTTTCTGCTGTTCGACGAAACGGGGGAGGTCCTGCGCCGCCTGACGCTCGGCGGGACGAATCCGAACGCGGTGGGGATGCAGACTTCGCTCGAACGCCTGAAAACGGGGATCGACGGTCTGCTTTCCGCCGCGCCCGACGCCGCCGGACTGTTCGCCGGGATCGCGGGCAGTATGTCGGGAGAGAACCGGGAGAGCATGGAGCGCTTCCTTTCCCGGGCTTACCCGCATCTGCCGATGCGTCTGGCGTCGGACATCGAAAACGTCATCGGCTGTGCCAGACTTGTCGGGCTGTCGGACGAGCAGAGCGCTCTGCCGCGCTGCACGGCGGTGATCTGCAGCGCAGGTTCGGTGGTCTACGCCTGCGACGGGGAGAACCTGCACCGGTTCGGCGGATACGGCTATCTGTTCGACGAGGGCGGGAGCGGGTACGACATCGGGCGCGCGGTCCTGCGCACGGCGCTCGAAGCGGACGACGGTCTGCGTCCCGACGGCATTCTGTGTCAGGCAGTGAGGAAAAAGCTCGGCGGGAAGGTCTTCGACCGGCTCGACCGGCTTTACGCGGGCGAAAAGAACGGGATCGCCGCGTTCGCGCCGCTCGCGTTCGAGGCGTGCCGTCAGGGTGACGACGAAGCGGAACGCATCATAAGAGGAAGCGTCGAACGGCTGACCGTTTCCATCCGCCGCGCACGGTCGGCGTATGACTGCGGCGAAACGGTCGTTCTGTCCGGAAAGCTGACCGGGTACGGCGATATCTTCGGCACGATGCTAGCCGAAGCGCTGGGAGAGGACGTTTCGCTCTATTTCGTGACCGACCCGCAGATTATGGGTGCGGCGGTCAACTGCATGAGACTCTGCGGCAGGACGGCGGACGACGGATTCGCCGCGAGAGTCAGGAGCGGACTGTAATAAACGAAGAAATAACACTGTAATATTACGAAGAAATAACATTGAAAGAAAGTGTGAGGGACATGGCTGAGATCAGAAATTACAACGGCAGACCCGCGATTTTCCTCGGCGGGAAGCCTTATCCGCCGATGATGGCGACCATCCGCACCAACGACCGCGAAAAGCTGGTGCTGGATAAGGAATATTATCGTCAGCTCGGCGCGACGGGAATTAAAATTTATTTCCTCATCTGCGACACGGTATGGCTCAAACCGAACGCGCTCGAGCTGTTCCGCGAGGAAGCCGAGGCGCTCCTTGAGGCCGTGCCGGACGCATACATCATCCCGCGCATCGGAATGCATCCGACGAACGAGTGGATCGCTTCGCATCCGACCGAACAGCTGACCTATTCGGACGGCTCCCGCCCGCCGGTGCATCTGTTCAGCGAATCCTACGAGACCGATCTGCCCGCGCACTATTCGCTCTGCTCGAACGAGTGGCGGCGCGACGCGGGAAAAGCGCTCGCCGAAACGTGGGAGCTTCTGATGAAGCTGCCCTACGCCGACCGGATCGTCGGCTGCTTCCTCGCGGCGGGCGGCACGTCGGAGTGGTACTATATGTTCCCGGTCTGCCGGAGCGGTCTGACGCTCGATCACAGCGAATCGTTCCGCCGTCAGTTCTCGTCCTATCTGACCGCAAAATACGGCAGCGACGAAACGCTCCGCGCGCACTGGAACGATCCCGAAGCGACGCTCGATGATCCGCCTATCCCCGAAGCCGACGCGCATTATTTTGCCAAACTGTGCGACTGCGAAGCCGCCAATCCGCGCGAAAAGATGCTCTCGAACGCGCCGGTCCCGCCGCCTTACGGCAACGGGACCAACATCGGCTCGTTCATCGACCTCAACAAGCGCGAGGACGTGTTCGATTTCTACCGCGCATGGCATCAGGGAACGGCGGAATCGGTGCTGGCTTTCGCAAACGTCATCAAGTCGCTGACGCCCGACCGGCTCGTCGGCGCGTTCTACGGCTCGTGGGGCTGCACCGGCTATCTGGACAGCGGGACCTGCGGCGGAACGATGAAGCTGCTCGACAGCAGCGCGGTCGACTTTCTGGCCGCGCCGGGCGTATACGAGAACCGTCAGCCGGGCGGATTCGTCGGACAGCGCGAAATGTTCGATTCGTTCGCCGTGCGGAACAAGATCTACATCATTGAGGACGACACCCGCACACACATGGAGAACCGCTACTATCAGAATCAGTACGGGATGTTTGAATTGCAGGATTCCGTCGACGTCATGAAGCGCGAGTTCGGGCGCACGATCTGCGAGGACGTGCAGGCATGGTGGTTCGACCAGCTGCTCGGCGGCAGACGCTACAAGCATCCGGAGCTGTATAAGCTGATCGCCCGTCAGCAGGAGATCGCAAAGGAAGCCTATGAGACCGACCGCCGCAAGGTCAGCGAGATCGCGTTCATCTTCGACGAGGAGAGCGGACAGGTCGTCTCGCAGCAGTCGACCGAGGAGCTGGTCGAGGTACTGCGCAATCAGGAGATCGCGCACATCGGCGCGCCGGTCGATCAGTATTTCCACAACGATCTGACGAACCCTGCCGTTCCCGCTTATAAGATGTATGTTTTCGTCAACACGATCGTGCTGAACGACGAGGAGCGGAAGATCATCCGCGAGAAGCTGAAACGTGAGGGAGCCGTCGCCGTCTGGCTCTACGGCGCGGGCTTTGCGAACCCCGACGCTTCGGTGAGAATGGACACGGCGAACATCGCCGGTCTCACCGGCTTTGATACGAAGATGAAGGTCGAGCGCTTCGACGCGAAATTCCGCGTGAACGGGGAAGAACACGCGCTGACCGAGGGCGTCGACCGCCGGTTCGTCTATGGCAGCGAGGACCGGAAGCGCCGCATCTGCGTCGGTCACAAGGAGACAGCGGGCAATGACAGCTATCTCTATCCGCTGTTCTACCCGGACGACCCGGACATGACGGTGCTGGCGCGCTTCTTAACGAGCGGCGTTCCGTCGATCGCGGTCAAGGAGGAGGACGGCTTCACGTCGGTCTTCTACGGCGCGAAGAGCATCCGCTCCGACCTGCTGCGCGCCTTCGCGCGGTACGCGGGCTGTCACATCTATTCGGATTCGGAGGACGTGCTGTTCGCAAACCGCCGGTACGTCACCTTCCACTGCTCGGCGCGCGGAGAAAAGACGATCCGCTTCCGCGAAGCCTGCACGCCGGTCGAGGTCTACGAAAACCGCGCCTACGGTGAAAACGTGACCGAGATCACCTTCCACGCAGAGCTTGGCGAAACGAAGATGTTCCGGCTCGACTGAATCGAAGCGGCAGAAGGACGGAGCTTTGCGCCGGATGAGGGACAAAGCCCGCCTTACTGCCGATGAAGACCGCAGAAAGGAACGATCATCATATGGTATTTCTTGGAATTGACGGCGGAGGGACCAAAACGGAATACGTTCTCGCCGCGAAAGACGGCGAAATCCTGACGCACGGGTTCGCCGGTCCGACCAATCCGAACGATCTTCCCGCAGAGCAGGTGCGGGAAAGTCTTGCCGAAATCGCTTCGGCGGTGCGGGAATATATCCCCTGCCGCGAGCGGCTTGCGGCGGTCTACGCCGGGGTCGCGGGCGCGCTCAATCACCGGGACGTTCTGCTTCCGGCGCTGACCGGGCTGTTCCCCGAAGCGGACGTCGAGGTCGGGTCGGACGCGCAGAATCTTCTGACCTGCGGATTGCTCGGCTCCGACGGGTGCGGGCTGATCGCGGGAACGGGTTCGGTCTGCTTTGTGAAAAAGGGTGACCGTCTGACCCGCATCGGCGGATGGGGCTATCTCATCGACACGGCGGGAAGCGGGTATGACATCGGACGGGACGTTCTGACGGCGGCGCTGGAAGCCTTCGACGGACGCGGACCCGAAACGGTCCTGTCCGACCTGATCCGCAGGAAAACCGGGCGCAGTGCGGAAGAGCTGGTGTCGGACATCTACGACGGCGGAAAAAAGTACATCGCGTCCTTCGCGCCGCTGGCGTTCGAGGGATTCGATTCGGACGAAGTGTCGGAGCGGATCGTGAAAAAGAACGCGGAAGGACTGGCGCGTCTGGTCGAAGCGGCGGCGAAGCATTTCGACGGACAACTCGAAGCTGTCTGCGGCGGCGGGATATTCACGAATCATCCGGTCATGATCAAAATACTGAAAACGCTCGTGCCGGAGAGGGTGCATCTCTCGGTGATCCCCGCGCCGCCGGTATTCGGCGCGCTCGCCGAAGCGAGAAAGCTCGCCGGGATCGAAACGGACGAGAGGGACCGCGCCGCGTTCGTGCGCGCGCTCGCGCGTGCGCTCGCGCTCGGATAAACGGCAGAAAAACGAGCCGCGCGGCATCTGACCGCACGACGCATTGTCTGCGTGCAAGCTCGATTAAACGGAGAAAGTACCGTGGGCGGAGTAAAGCCGCGCGGTGTATCATGACGCACGGAAACATCCGCCATAATTTAAGGAGAAAAACGATATGAAAACCGGCATCTGTACCACTGATTTTGAACCGAACCGCCCGCTTCGGGACGCGGACGGACTGTTCGCGCTCATCCGCGAAATGGGCTATGAATGCGTCCAGTTCGCGTTTTCCTCGATCGCGGAGACCGGCTTTGTGCCGAACGGACAGCTGGAGCTGCCCGGCGAGCTTCCGTCCGCGGCGGTCCGTGCGGCGGAGAAGGCGTCCGCGGCGCACGGGCTTCCCATCCGCGTGATCAACGCGACCTTCAACATGGCGCACCCCGACCGGCGCGTGCGGGAGGAAGGGCTAAGACGGCTGGCGCTTCTCTGTGAAGCGGCGGCTTCGATGAACGTGCCGTATCTGTCGCTCTGCTCGGGAACGCGCTGCGCGGCGCATCTCTGGACGTGGTCGGAGGAAAACGACTCGGACGAAGCGTGGCGCGATATGCGCGATACGATGCTTCGCGCCGTGGAGCTTGCCGAGAAAAACGGCGTGACGCTCGCCATTGAATCGGAAGCGTCGAACGTCATCGACACGCCGGAGAACGCACGCCGGATCATGGACGACATGGGAAGCGAACGGCTGAAAATGATCCTCGACTGCGCGAACCTGTTCGGGCGCGGACACGCGCACCCCGATGAAGTGAAAAGCGTCATCGGACACGCGATGGACCTGTTCGGAGACGACGTGGTGATCGCGCACGGTAAGGACATTCAGGAAGGCGACGGCATCTCGTTCTGCGGGACGGGGCTTGGGATCGTCGACTTTTCCTATACCGCGTCGCTGCTGCGCGCACACGGATACGCGGGGGATATGTTCCTCCACGGCATCTACGACGAGGGCGACATGATCCGCGCAAGAATGTACTGGGAGAACGCTTCGCGCGTCTGAGACAACAGAAAAACCTGCCGCCGGGCAGGTTTTTCTTCTGGAAGGTGAGGTCGGAAGACCCGTCATACACGGTCAGAACGCAAAAATCCCCCCCGATGGGGCTGATTTTTGCTGAATTTTCACTGCATGACGTCGAGGACCTTCTGGAGGTTGGCGGCGATGGAATCCTTGTTGGAAGCGATGAAGGAAGCGAAATCGGACGAACCTGCGGTGATCTTGTTGTCGATCGAGGTTGCGAACGAGGTCGTGATGCCGAGGATCGCGGAGAATTCCGTGCCGCGCGCGCTGCGGATGATGTCGAGCATTTCGATCGACTCTTCGTTGCGCAGACCCTTCTGCGAGACCGTTACGTCATAGTAGACCGGAAGAACGCTCTTCCAGCTCTCGTAGGTCAGCGCGTCGAGGATCTTGCCCGTGCGTCCGGCGTCCTGCTGCGTCTTCGGGACGGTCAGGAAGCAGGCGTTCGCGCCCATGTAGGAATAGTAGCTGTCCTGATCCTCGTCGAGCTTCGGCATCGGGATCAGACCGAACGTGTCCTTCATGTCGCGCTCCTCAAGCGCGGTCTTCAGCTCGACCGTAGCAAAGGCGGCGCGGCCCGAACGGAACAGGTTGACGTAGCCGGAGGGCATCGTGTTGTCGTTGTTGTACAGGAAGTGACCGTCGGAGGTCGTGCAGTTTGCCGCGAGGTTTTCGAGCGTGTTGTAGGTACGTTCGTTGTCGTAGCCGAAGATGAATTTGTCGCCGTCGCGCCTCATCAGACGGTTGCCTGCCGCGTAGCTGAACGACGTGGGGGAATTCGCGTGGCCGGCAACGCCGTAGATCGACTTGCCGTTCTCATTGAACGTGAAGGATTCGTCTCCGTTCAGCGCCGTGCAGGTCGCAACGTACTCGTTGAACTTATCGAGCGTCCATTTGCCGTCGCGGACCAGCTGATAGGGGTATTCGAGCTTGTAGTTATCGAGGATATTCTGATTGAACAGAAGTCCCCACGACAGGTCGAGCGTCATAAGGTTCAGCGGGCTGGACGCGCAGTAAAGATGACCGTTGATCGTCACCGAGTCGTTGACGATGCGGTCCCACCATTCCTCTTCGAGCCGGAGACCGGGCATCGTGTTCATGTCGAGAAGGTAGCCGTCGGTGATGACCGAAGCCTTGAAGTTGACGGGCAGATAAGCGGCGTCATAGGCGTAGTCGCCCGCCATGACCGACTGGATGATCCGGTCGACCAGCTCGATCTGGCTGGTGTTGTAGCTTGCGTAGGGGACCTTGTCCTCTTTGAGCTTGAAGTTGAGCTTTTCCTCGATCAGGCGGTTGCGGTTGTAGATAGCGTCGTTGAGCGTTTCGCCGGTCTGCTCGGCGAAGTCGAGCTGGACGACGCAGTTCCAGATGGATTCAAAGTTCAGCACCTTGAATTCGTATCCGCCGTAGTCCCTGCCTTCAAAATCGTAGCCGGCTTCTTCGGGAACGGTCGTTTCGCCGGAGGGAGCGGCGGTGGTGTCGTTTGTCTGAGCGGTGGTCCCGCCGCAGGAAACGAGTCCGCCGACGGCCGAAAGCGCGAGAAGCGACGCGATCACACGGGAAATATGTCTGTTCATAGAGCAGCACTCCTTTGCAAAAAACTTAATAGCCGATTGTAAAAGTCAAAAAAGCCAATCGGCACAATGCTTTTTTAACAGCAAAACTACTGATTTTTCTCCGTTTTTGTGGTATACTTGAAGTGACCAAACCGCAAATATAGAACAAAAAAACGGAGA
>JAZRXB010000096.1:0-9784 GCA_045600005.1 Eubacteriales bacterium
CGAAGCGCGCCGCGCGCGCCGACGACTCGATCCCGGTCGACGACGGCTTCCACCGTTTCGGCTGTCTGTGGGAGCCGGACGGCTACACCTTCTTCGTCGACGGCGTTCAGTCGGGGCGCAAGCTGACCGAGGGCGTTTCCCACACCGAGCAGTTCATCCTGATCGGCACGGAATGCGTCGGATACCGTCCCTATACGATGGGCGTCTACAACGAAACCGGCTGCAAACCCTATCCGAACGACCGCTTCATCGTGGATTATGTCCGCGTGTTCGACCGTGTGAACGGCTGACCGCCGAGACTTTCCGCCGCTGAGCCGCAGCAGAATAGGATAGACGGGTTTGGAGCTTGGAATGCCGAGTGCAGACGCCGAACGCCAAACGCTGAACCACGTCCCGCGCGGAAGCTCTGCTTCCGCGCGGGACTTTTTGGTTCCGAACCGAAAAGACTGACAAAAACGGTTGACACAAATGCAATTTTGTTGTATAATAAAGGCAATGACGCACTGCTCTGACGTCGTGACCATGCCGTCAGAACCATCCCATTCTCAGAAAGGACTCATGAATATGCCCGATATCAGAATCGTTAAGGAAAACGGCGCGCCCGCTCTCATGGTGAACGGCGTGCGCACGCTCCCCATCCTCTATCAGCTCTCCGACATCCCCGGCTCATCGAGCAATACCGCGCAGGCACAGCGCAACATTAAGAATTTCGGCGAGATCGGTATTAACCTCGTCGGCGTGGACACCGGTCTGCACCTCGGCTGGCACAAGGTCACGCCCTTCGACGCCGAAGCGATGCTCGAAGAGATCGCCGCCGCCGTCGACGCGAACCCGAACGCGAAGGTCCTCGTCCGCCTGCACGTCAACCCGCCCTACTGGTGGCGGCGCGACAATCCCGACGAGTGCGTCGTCTACCGCACGCCGCAGGGCGATCTTCCCGGCATCGACGACGGCGAATCCGACCGTCTCATCCGCGACGACGGGAACCGTCATCTGCGCGCCAGCATCGCGTCCGAAAAGTGGCTCGCCGAAGCGTCCGAAAAGCTCGCGCTTTTCTGCGATGCGCTGAAAGCCTCCCCGCTCTATGGATCCATGCTCGCCATCCAGATCGCAAACGGCATCTACGGCGAATGGCATCAGTGGGGCGTCGACGTGTCGAAGCCGATGAAAGCGCGCTTCACCCGTCTCTTACGCGAAAAATACGGCACGGACGAAGCGCTCGCCAAAGCGTGGGATCAGCCCGGCGTGACCTTTGAGACCGCCGAATACCATCCCGAGACCTTCCGTCCGGGCGACGTCGGACACTTCCGCGACCCGCGTCTGTCGCGCTTTGTCGCCGACGCGCAGGAATGCAACCAGTCCTCAGTCTCCGACGCGATCCTGCACTTCTGCCATATCGTGAAGGAAAGGCTGCCCGGCGTGCTGGCGGGCTCGTTCTACGGCTACTACCACGGCACCGGCGGCGACAACATGACGATCAACGGTCATCTGATGATCGACCGTCTCTACGCTTCCCCCGACGTCGATTTCCTCTGCGGGCCCTTCTGCTACATGAACAACCGGAAGCCGGAGGGCTTCCCGCTCCAGCGCGCCCTGCTCGAATCGGCGCGTCTGCACGGCAAGCTCTGGCTCACCGAGATGGACCAGCATCCCGCCGGGACCGAAAAATACCACGGCGGCGACCCGGCGCTGTTCGACGAAACGGTCTATATGCTCCGCCGCAACACGTTCCAGACGCTCGTCGCCGGACAGGGCTTCTGGTACTACGACCACCGCATCATTCCGAGTCTGATGCCGCCCGACACGAAGAACTCGACCGCCGGTTCGATCTACCGCAAGCGCGGCTGGTGGGATACGCCCGAGCTGATGCGGACCATCCGCGACGTCAGCCGCGTCAGCGAAGCCTATACGCTCGGTGCGTACAAGCCCGCCGCCGACGTGCTGTTCGTCTACGACACGACCTCCTTCTACCACCGTGCGAAGGTCTACGACCGCGAGTATTCTCTGCATGAATCGGTCGTCCGCTGCGGCGCGGTCTATGACGACCTTTACCTTGACGACCTGCCGCTCGCCGAGACCGACCGGTACAAATGCGTCATTTTCGCCAACTGCTTCACGATCACGCCCGAACGCCGCGCGGAGCTTCAGCAACAGCTCGCCGGGAAAACGGTCGTATGGCTGTACTGTCAGGGCTTCTGCGACGGCGAAACGCTGTCGGACGAAAACGTCAGCGAAACGGCGGGCATGAAGCTCGTCCGGTCGGGAGCGCACACTTCCTTCACGACCGCTTCCCCGCTGCCGGTGCGCACGGTTCCGATCGGAGAAGGTCTGTACGACCCGTATTTCGCCTGCACGGACGAAGACGCCGAAGTCCTCGCGCGCTATGAAAACGGCGAGTGCGCGGCAGCCGTGAAGCGAAACAATGTCTGGTTCGGCGCTCCGATCCTCTCCGCCGACCTGCTCTGCCCGATTCTGGAGAGAGCGGGCGTTCACCGCTATACCACGTCTCCCGACCCGATCCTCGCCGGAAACGGACTGTGCATCATCAACAGCCTGAAAGGCGGCAGACGCGAGCTGCGCTTCCCGAACGGTGTGACCGTCACGCACGTTCTTCCGCCGCTGACGACCGCCGTCTTCGACAGCGAGACCGGCGAGCGGCTGCTCTGAGGCTTTTTCCGGCACAAAAATTCCCCGCGCCCGAACGGGCGCGGGGAAAGGGACAGTCTTCGGCTTCACCGCAGAAGGATATCTGCTCTGACAGAAAGATTCTGTCCTGACCGGGCAGATTCTGTCCTGACGGACAGATTACGTCCTGACGGGCAGATTACGTCCTGACGGACAGATTACGTCCTGACGGACAGAAAACGCTCTGCCGCTTCACCGCCATGCGGTTTACTCCCCGAAAAACGCCGCCGACTGCGGGTGTCGGCGCAGCATTTCCTCTTTTCCGATCATCGTGAAGCCCTCGTAACAGAAGCGCGGCACCGTGATGCAGGTCAGAAACGTTCCGTCCTCCCCGCCCGTTCCGCGCGACGCGAAGACCGTTCCCTTCGGGATATAGACCGTCGGCTCGCAGTCTTCCTCCGTACCCAGCCGTTTCACCGAAAGTCCGTCCGGCGAAAACATCCAGATTTCCAGCGGCGAACCCTCGGCATAGCACCAGTATTCGTCGCAGTCGATGACGTGAAACTCGGTTTTCTCGTCCGGCGAAACGTAATAGTAGATCGACCCTGACGCGGGGCGCTCTCCGGAATCGTCTCTGTAATGCGTTTCAATGAACGCGCCGTTTTCCGCGTGAGGGTCCATCCTCCAGCGTTTTCGCAGTTCATTTGCGGTCATGTCCGCTCCTTTCTCCGGCGGACGCTCCCCGTCCGTCTCCCGGATAATCCGTAATTTTTCATAGTCCGTTCTGTTCGCGGTCGGCGTCCTTTGCACGCCCGGAACAGGACCCGCCGGGTGCGGCGGGCGCGGATGGAATTCAGAATGTGTGACCGTAAGTCCGGTCATCCGGCTCACCTTTTTCCATGATACCACAGTCGGGCGGCAAATGCAAGGCTTCGCGCCAAACCGTTTGAAAAAACGATATTTTTCAGCAATTCCTGTTTGTTTTTTCTCTTTACATTTTTCTAAAATTGCAGTATACTTAGATCAGCGCATCACAGTCATCCCTGAAAAAATAATGATGCAAAGAAAGGAAGCTCCTGTTAAGGAACAGCTCTTGACAGAAGCCGCGGTATCCGTCATGAAGCGTTTCATCACGATTCTCCTGCTTACTTCCCTGATCCTTTCGTCTCTTGTCTCCTGCGGCGGCTCGTCCGGCGGTACTGACACCACCGCGTCCGGCGAACCGGGCGAAACGACCGCTCCGGTCGAGACCGGTCCCGTTTCCCGCGACAAAACGCCCGATACCCTGCCCGCGGACCTCGATTTCGGCGGCGAGACCATCGGCGTCATGTTCCCGCAGAGCCACGGCGGCACGGCGGATCAGATCGACTGGGCGGCGGAGGACACCGGCGACCTCGTCGTTTCGGCGGTCTATAACCGTCAGTCCTCGGTCGAGGAGCGTCTGAACGTCAAGTTTGACGTCATTTCGGGCGACACCGTTTCGGGCTGGGCGGACAAGGTCCGCTCGGAGGTCATGGCGGGCGGCGGCGCATACGACCTCGTTTGGGGTCCGCAGTCGGTCACGACTCCTCTGCTGCTCGACGGGCTCTATCTCGACCTCTCCGACGCGAAATACATCGATTACAGCCAGCCGTGGTGGAACACCGCCCTCATGGACGAGTTCACGGTCGGCGGACGCCGCCCGCTGCTCGCAGGCGACATTTCACTTTCCATCCTCTCCTACACGAGCTGCATCTATTTTAATAAGGAAGCCTTTTCGAGCATTACCGGCAGGACCGACAACGACCTCTATCAGCTCGTGCTGGACGGCAGGTGGACGATGGACCAGCTCGCCGAATACTGCAAGCTCTGCTACCGCGACGTCAACGGCGACACGACCTATGACGACGCCGACCAGTACGGCATGGGAGCCGTCACCGCCAGCACGACCGACCATATGACCTACGACGCGGGCATCCGCTGCACGACCCGCGGCAAGGACGGCGTTCCGGTCTTCACGATGAACAACGAACAGACCGTCAAATACGCCGACAAGCTCTACAATCTCCTCTACAACAACCCCGGCGTTCACGTCTACAAGGCAACGCAGGACACGCTGCGCATCACGCTCCCGAACAAGCTGATGAACGGCGAAGTCGCGTTCATGTGCGGCTACTTCTACTCCGCTTCGCTGCTGCGCGACATGAAGACCGACTACGGCATCATCCCCTACCCGAAGCTCGACGAAACCATCGACCATTACGGCGCGCTCGTCCACGACTCCGCGATGCTCGTCTCGGTCCCCGTCACCTGCGACTGCAAGGACGCGGTCATGGCAGCCATCGAAGCCATCGCAGCCGAGAACTACCGCACCGTTACCCCGGCTTACTATGAGGTCGCTCTGAAAACGAAGTACGTCCGCGACGACATCTCCGGTCAGATCATCGACATGATCCACGACGCCTGCACGACCGACTTCGCTTACGTCCACAACAATAACCTGAACAGCATCGGTCACATCATGCGTCAGCTCGCGGAAGCCAAGAGCGCCGATTTCGCCTCCACCTACGCAAAGCTCCTGCCCGCAGCCGAGGAAAGTCTTGCCAAGCTCGTCAGGGTCTTTGAGGATATGAAATAAGGAAGCACATCATGGATTTCGTCAATATTCAGTCTTTTTACAGCATCGACGGCAGAAACCGCCTGCCTATCGAAACAAAAGCCGTCGATGAGGGCGATCATCTGCACGTCTTCATCCCGAAGGAGAGCGTTCCGGCGGGCACGCAGTACGTCGATTTCCTGCCCGGCTATTTCACGGCGCACGAGGGCGAGGACGGCTATCTCGTCTTCCCGAACAACTTCCTAACGTATTTTCACGGTCACGCCGATACGGTCACGGGTACCGGCGGACCGGTCCTCTACTTCTTCGGCGCGAAGAAGGAAGGTCAGTGCTTCGCCGCTGTCCTCGGCGGCATGAAGTATGACAGCGCGGTCATCGCCGACGTCCGCGACGGGATCTACCGCATCTACCCGCGCTTCAAGCTCGAAGGAGACGCGCCCTATGAGGATCTGTCGGTCGATTATTACCCGCTGACCGGCGCGGACGCGGACTATTCCGGCATGGCGCGGCTCTACCGCCGCATCCGCATGGAACGCGACGGGCTTCGCCCCTATGCCGAGCGCGCGAAGAACAATCCGGCGCTTCGCTACGCCGCTTCCGCGCCCTGCATCCGCATCCGCATGGCGTGGAAGCCGGTCCCCTCGCCCGTTCCCGAACAGACGCGCGAGACCGAACCGCCCGTTCACGTCGCCTGCGACTGCAAGCGCGCCGGGGAGTTCCTCGATGAGCTGCAGCGTCAGGGCGTAAGAGAAGCCGAGATCTGCCTTGTCGGCTGGAACGTCGGCGGACACGACGGACGCTGGCCCGAAACGCTCCCGGTCGAGCCTTCGATCGGCGGCGAGGAAGCGCTCCGTGCGCTCATTAAAAAAGCGCAGTCGATGGGCTATCAGATCGTCTGTCACACGAACAGCTCGGACGCCTACTCGATCGCCGACTGCTTCGACCCCGACATGGTGCTGATGAAGAAGGACGGCTCGCTGACCATCGGCGGCAACTGGGGCGGCGGACGGATGTACTCCACCTGTCCCGAAGCGACCTATCCGCTCAGCGTGAAAATGCTCGACGAAGCCGCTTCGCTCGGCTTCCGGGGTATCCATTACATCGACGTCGTGTCGATCGTCGCGCCGCGCCGCTGCTATAACCCGAACCACCCGTTGAACAGTGCGCAGACGACGGAATGGTATCAGAAGATCTTCCGCTATGCGGCGGAAAAAATGGGCGGCATCTCGTCCGAGGGCGGCCATGACTACATGACCGACACGCTCGATTACGCCTTTGAGGTCATGTACAGCGGCAACCGGAAGAACGGGCTCTGCGACGCCTATATCCCGCTCTGGCAGCTCGTCTACAACGGCTTCATCCTCTCGAACCCCTGCAAGGAGACGATCAACGCCACCGAACAGTCCGTGTGCGAGCGGCTGGAGATCATCGAGCGCAACAGCCGTCCGACCTTCTACCTCAACCGGAATTTCATCACCGGAACGGGCTCAGGCAACGCCGATCTGCTGATCGACACCGACGAGCAGTTGCGGGAAACCGTCTCGGTCATCAAACACGCCTACGACGAGTACAGCGCCCGCCGCGACCTCCAGTACCGGTTCCTCGACCGCCACGAGCTTGTCACCGAAACGGTGCGCCGCTCGGTCTTCTCGGACGGCACGGAGATCTGGGTCAACTACGGCGAGAGTGACTACGAGGGCGAAGTCCGCGTTCCCGCGCTTTCCTCCCGTGTCGTCCGCGCGGCGAAGAGACAACGTCACCCCGCCGTCATGTTCCGGCGCAGGGAAGCCGGAAGTCTCCCTGTACGGCACATAAAACAGCCGAAAAACCGCAGCCATCGGGCTGCGGTTTTTCGGTTTTGATCAGCTTTCGAGCGAGCGGTATTTTTCGATCAGTTCGTTCAGCGACCCCATGAAGCTCGTCTTCTTCCCCTCGAAATCCGAAGCAAGTGCGTCCGTGCCGACCGGCTTCGCGTCGGCGGTCGTCTTGTCGACGAAACGGAAATAGGTGTTCGGCGAATTCTGGAGGGAGATGAAATAGACGAACAGGAAGTCGATGGTCGCGCCCTCACGGACGATATCCAGCATTTCGGCAATATCCGCGTCGCGTGCGTACTTCTCTTTCAGCGCGACCTCGTAATACTTCGGCACCACGAGCCGGTTCGTATAGAAGGACAGCAGCTCCATCACCTTCGAGGTGAGCGCGGGGGCCTTCGCCGTCACCGGGACGTGAAGCATCGTCGTCGAGGTGCCCAGCTGCGAGATGTAGTTCTTCTGATCCTCATCGTACTTCGGCAGCGGGATGATGCCGTAGTCGTCCTTCATGTCACGCATGGATTCGGTCGCGTACAGGAAATTGACCATCGCGGCGACCGAGCCTTCGGCGAAGGTCTTCATCGTCCGAAGTGAATTGTCGTCGATGGTGTACAGGCTGACCACGCCGTCCCCCGACATGAACGTGCGGTGCTTTTCATATGCGTCCGCCAGACGTTCGGTCAGACCGAGCCAGACCGGCGTGCCGTCCGACTCAAAATCCAGCACCCGCAGATCGAGCGACGTGTGGAAGGTCCCGTTCGGCACGCCCTCGGCGACGAAGGTCATCTGGTCGACGCCGAACTCCCATTTTCCGTCGCCGTTCAGGTCGCGTCCCATCGAGGAAGCCAGCTCGTGGAAGCGGTCAAAGGTCCATGTTCCCTCGCGGACCATCGTGTAAGGGTCGGGCGCGCCGTATTCCTCCCAGATGCGCTTGTTGAAATAGATCACCGAAATGTCCTTGTAGACCGAAAGCGAAGCGTCGCCGAGAAAACCGTAGAGCTTTCCCGCGATCGAGAAGCGCTCCTTCATGTCCCGGATCCACCACGGATGGTCGAAATCGCACCATTCCAGAGCGCCGCTTTCGAGAAAATACCCCTCGGACGCGATCGGAAGCGTGCAGACCAGTGTGTTCGTCACAAGATCGTACACTCCGTCGCCGGAAGCGACGTCCTGCATGATCTTCTGATTGAAGACCGACGATTCGTTGATATTGCCCGGTTCCCAGACGAATGTAAGGTCAATGCCGAGATATTCCTCGACCGCCTGATTCTTCATGTACACCGCGTCCGATACGACGTCGCCGGTCAGCTCCTCCGCATCGTACTCGTAGGACTTGTAGGAATTGCCGTAGATGGTGAAGGTCCGCCCGCCATTGTCCTCCCGATCAAAGCCCACCAGCGAGGGGATGGATTCCGTCGTTTCAGCCGTCTCGGACGAAGCGGCTTCGGTCTGCTCCGGCGAGCCGCCTCCTCCACAGGATGCCGTAAGGGACGCGGTGAGCGCACAGAGCAGCAATTCGGATACGATTCTTTTATTCATGATGCGTTTTCCTTTCCGTTTCCGTATTCTTATCCGGAATTTATTACCCGGAATTATCATACCATATTGACATCCGGAAGAAAAGAGCGTATCATATGAAAAGAGGAACGATCCTACGATTCCGCAGGAAGTCTGAAAAAATGCCATCAAAAATCTGTCGCTGATCTATCGCTTAACGGCTTTGCCGGGGTGGGCAATGCCCGCCGCATGACCGCCCCGGGATCCCGCGGAACTTCGATTCCGCAGAAACAGAATTCCATAGAAAGGATGCTTTCGCTGTGCGGAAGCCATACGGTTGACATGAACATTCCGGACTATTCCCTGAACTATTTCGTCTGCGACCGCTGTGTGAGTCAGGTACGGCACTGGGACTTCACGGAGCTGCCCCGTCCGAGCTGTGCGCTTGCCTACATCGTGTCCGGCAGAGGCGAATTCGTCAGCATGGACCGGCGGGATCCGGTAAAACCCGGCGATCTTGTCTATACGCATATCGGCTCGCGCTATATGCAGAACTGGGACGCGGAGCCTATCGAGCATATCTCCTGCCGTTTCAATTTTGCAAAACCGCCCGCGTTCTTCGCAGGACGGCGGCTGTATGCACAGAGGCTCACCGGCTTTGAGGATACGCTGCCCGATTTCCGGTATATCCTCTCAAATCAGAGCGACCCGGACAGCCTGTTTTCGGTTCTGTCCCGGTTCTACGCGATACTGGCCGCCGCCGCGCCGAAGCTCGAAGGCGAAGCGCTTCCTCCTGCCGACCCGCTGATCCTCCGCGCGGTGGAATACCTCGACGCGAACGCCGCCCGTCCGATTCGGGTGGAGGAACTTGCGGCTCTGTGCTGTCTGTCGGAATCGCATTTCTACACCCGGTTCCGCAGCGCGGTCGGTCTGACGCCGATCGAATACAAGCACCGCGTCATGGTCCGCCGCGCCGAACGGCTCTTACTCGATTCGCCCGCGCTGTCGGTGGAGGAGATCGGCTTCAGAGTCGGCTTTGAGTCCGCGACGTATTTCCGGCGGGTTTTCCGCGCCGTCACCGGCGTATCGCCGGGCAGATACCGTGCCGCCGCCAACGGCGCGCTATAAACGTCCGCTCAGGAGAGCGGGCGTTCGCTCAGGAGAGCGGACGTTGACGCTCAGGAGAGCGGACGTTGTCGCTCAGGAGAGCGGACGTGCGCTCAGGAGAGCGGACGTTGACGCTCAGGAGAGC
>JAZRXB010000097.1:0-4043 GCA_045600005.1 Eubacteriales bacterium
CCGACGATCCAGCACGCCGATCGTTTCGGCGGTGTGACCGGGCAGCGGCAAAAGCGTGAGATGCGGCGGGAGCTTTTCGTCGGTCAGACGGTCGGCGGAAAGGAAAGCGGCGTCAGGGAACGCTTCGCGCACTTTGGCAAAACCGCCGAAATGGTCGCCGTGCCGATGCGAGGCGATCAGCGCCGTGACGGGCGCGTGCGGGAATGCTTCGAGCGAGGGAAGAACGAGGTCGAGCGCGTCGCGGTCGTTCGAGCCGAAGTCGAACAGGGCGGCGCCTTCGTCGGCGTCGATCAGAAAAACGGATGTGAAATCATCCTCGAAGGGAACCTTCAGACGATAGATCCGGTCGGCGATCAGTTCAAAATCCGGCATGATGAATACCTTTCCTTTCTTTGAAACGGGGACGTTCTGCCGGCGCACCGACAGGAATAAAACATTCTTGGCTTAACAGCCGTGGTCGTTCAAAGCCATTTACTGCCCGGTAACGGGACGGTCAGCTGCCGCAGGAGTCGGCGGGATTCAGGGAGCCGCTGCCGCGCTGGACGGCGACCGCTCCGGTCCGGCACATTTCGATGATGCCGTAGGGCGCGACGAAATCAATGAAAGCGTTGACTTTGTTGGTCTGACCGGTCATTTCAATGCACATTTCGTCGGGCGTGAAGTCGACGACCTTGCAGCGGAAGACGTTCACCGCGTCCATGATCTCGCCGCGGGTCGCGCTGGTCGCGCGCAGCTTGATGAGCATCAGCTCGCGGATGACGGTCGATTCGGGCGGGAGCCAGTCGATCTTCACCACGTCGTGGAGCTTGCGCAGCTGACGGATGAGCTGTTCGCGCGTCGCTTCGTCGCCGGTCGCCGTGATGGTGATGCGGGAGAACGCGCGGTTTTCGGTTTCGCCGACCGTCAGGCTGTCGATGTTGAAGCCGCGGCGGGCGAACAGGCTGGAGACGCGCATCAGAACGCCGTATTGGTTCTGTACGAGCACGCCGAGAACGAATTGCTTGTTTTCCATGGTCGATCAGTTCCTTACCTATTTATATAACGGCTCGACGTGCGCGTCCGGGTCGACTGCGCAGTCGATGACAAACGGGAGATGATTCTTCGGAGAAAATGCCGCGGCAAGCGCGTTTTCGAGCGACGGGAGGTCGCTGACGTGCGCGCCGCGCGCGCCGAAGCCCTCGGCGACCTTCACGAAATCGGTCGCGCGGTCGAGGTTCGTATAGGCGGCCCGTCCGAACAGCAGGTTCTGCCACTGCTTCACCATGCCGAGCGAGCGGTTGTTCATGAGTACGATGACGAGCGGGAGCTTTTCGGTCACGGCGGTCGCAAGCTCGGTCAGATTCATGCCGAAGCTGCCGTCGCCGGTGTACAGAAGCACGGGCGCGCCGCCTTCCGCGACGCTCGCGCCGATGGCGGCTCCCATGCCGAAGCCCATCGTGCCGAGTCCGCCGCTCGTGAGAAAACCGCGTTCGCGCCTGATCGGGCAGCGCTGAGCCGCCCACATCTGATGCTGACCGACGTCGGTGACGATCACCGCGTCTCCGGCATAGCGGGAAACGGCGTCGATGACGGCAAAGGGCGTGAACGCGCCCGGATCGGACGGCTCGGCGGCGCGCATCGCGCCGATCTCCGCACGCCACGCGGCGTGAGAGACGGACGGGAGCATTTCATACAGCGCACGCAGCGAGAGCGGCAGGTCGCCGATGACGTAGGAGGCGTCGCGGACGTTTTTGTCCACCTCGGCAGGATCGATGTCGAGCTGTACGATCTTCGCGCCGCCGACCAGCTCGCCGCGCGAGCCGGTCGCACGGTCGGGGAAGCGCGTGCCGACCGCGAGGATCACGTCGGCGCGTGCGACCGCGCCGGTCGCGTGCGCAAGTCCGTGCATCCCGGTCAGTCCCAGCGCGAGCGGGTGAGCGGACGGCACGGCGGACAGTCCCATCAGACTGCATCCGATCGGCGCGTCGAGCTTTTCGGCGAGCGCGGTCAGAAGTGCGCCCGCGTCCGCGCTGACAACGCCGCCGCCGCAGTAGACGAGCGGACGCTCGGCACAACCGAGCAGCGCGGCGGCTTCCCGCAATTCGTCCTCCGACGGGGAAACAGGCGGCTTCGGCGTCAGGGGACCCGAAACGGGGCAGGGGATACGCGCGGTCTGGATATCCTTCGGGATGTCGACGAGGACCGGTCCGCGCCGTCCCTCACGCGCGATGGCGAACGCCTCGTGCAGGATATCATGCAGACGGGCGGGGTCCTTGACAATGTAATTATGTTTGGTGATCGGCATCGTGATGTCCGCGATGTCCAGCTCCTGAAAGCTGTCGCGCCCGATCTGATCGGTCGGCACGTTGCCGGTGATGGCGACCAGCGGCACCGAATCGAGGTACGCCGTCGCAATGCCGGTGACGAGGTTCGCCGCGCCGGGACCGGAGGTGGCGATGACGACGCCGGTCCTGCCCGAAGCGCGCGCGTAGCCGTCCGCCGCGTGAGCGGCGCCCTGTTCGTGCGCGGTGAGAATATGGCGGAGGAACCGCTTTTTTTTCGCAAGCGCTTCGTAGATGTGAAGCACCTGACCGCCCGGATAGCCGAACACGGTATCCGTGCCTTCTTCGATCAGCGTCTCGACGACGATCTCGGCGCCGGTGAGCGTTTTCTGTGACATGAAAATTCCTTCTTACCTGATTCTATGGGGACTTTTCCGCATATCAAGCATAGTATAGCACAGATTTCGCATTTTTGCAAGATGTTCCGGCAAGGTTCTTCCATCACGGGCAACAAAATATCCTGACGGGCGGCGAAAAGAAATGTTGAAAATTTTTTTGAAAAGGGTCTTGACAAATTAAAGTGATAGTGCTATAATAGTCACAACAAAACAAAGCGTCAAAGGCGATGACCGGGAAACGGTTTGCCGTGACGGTATTGCGGAACCACAGAGAGCTGCCGGTTGGTGAGAGGCGCGGTTCATCGGATACCGGAATTACTTCCCGTGAGCTGCGCATCGAACGATGTCTTAACCAGAGACAGCCAAGTAGACTGCGACGGAGCGCCACCGTTAAAGGGCGGAGGGTATCAGGAGAAAACGATCACTTCTCCCCGTACCTGTCGAGGTCCTTTCCCGCGAGGGAAGGATAAATTGAGGTGGTATCACGGGTTTCCCGTCCTCTGTAATGTGTATTACGGACGGACGGTTTTTTATTGCCCGTTCCGCAAAACAAAAGAATCTTTACGGTTCAGCGGATCGCCGCCGTGACCGCAGTCAAGAAAGGGTAGGTCTTAGTCATGTTCGCAAAAATTCTGATGATCCTCATTTTCTTCGCCATTACCATCGGCGTCGGCGTGTGGTGCCGCCGCCGCGCAACCGACGTCAACGGCTTCGTGCTGGGCGGTCATTCGGTCGGTCCGTGGCTGACCGCGTTCGCATACGGCACGTCCTACTTCTCGGCGGTCATCTTCGTCGGCTACGCCGGACAGTTCGGCTGGAAATACGGCGTTTCCGCAACGTGGATCGGCATCGGCAACGCGCTGCTCGGTTCGCTTCTTGCCTGGGTCGTCCTCGGACGTCAGACCCGTGTCATGACGCATTCGCTCGGTGCGCGCACCATGCCGGAATTCTTTGAAAAGCGCTACGGCAGCCGCGCGCTCAAGATCGCCGCTTCGCTGATCACCTTCGTGTTCCTGATCCCCTACACCGCATCGGTCTACAACGGTCTGTCCCGTCTGTTCGCCATGGCGTTCCCGATGATCGACTACACGACCTGCGTCATCATCATGGCGCTGCTCACCGGCGTATACGTCATCATCGGCGGATACATGGGCGCTGCTGTCAATAACTTCATTCAGGGCATCGTCATGCTCGTCGGTATCGTCGCCGTCATCGGAGCCGTGCTTTCGAGTCAGGGCGGTCTCACCGAAGCGATCGCCAAGCTCTCCGCGGAAAGCACCGACACCGCTGCCGGTACGACTTTCTCGGGCGCGTTCACTTCCTTCCTCGGCCCGCAGCCCGTTCAGCTCCTCGGCGTCGTGATCCTCACCTCGCTCGGCACCTG
>JAZRXB010000098.1:0-5551 GCA_045600005.1 Eubacteriales bacterium
TATGTGCAAGGCACTGTACGATTATTACAAGGCAGTGTCTCAGGCTATGAACTGAACCAGCTGAGACTTTTCCGAAAACCTGACAGGGAGGGGCTGACAGGCTGAACAGGCCTGAACTTCTCCCATAGGGCAGGGGAACAGTATCTCAAACAAAAGGCAGGACCCGTCTGAAAAGACGGGTCCTGCCTTTATTTCGCAGTCTGTGACAGTCGGTCGGTACAGGAAAAATCGCAGGTAACGGGACAAAAAAGGTCCCGCCGGACGGCGGGAATGGCTGTGATTTTCGTTTGTCTGATTGACCCGGAAAGCTCTTTTTTGACTTTATGAGACTCCTATATCACCCTGGACGGCGATGGGAAAGGTACTCGCGGCGGGCTTATACCGTTTGACAGGATTCTCCCTGCTCCGGGCTCTGCCGCGTGTACAACAGAGGAGAACGGGGCAGGGAGGAAGGCGGGGACGTTACTGATTCTGCGAATCGGCTTCGATCAGGCTTTTCAGCTGTGCGGCGGCGGCTGTCTCGTACCCGGCGTAGGAGGAAGCAAAGGTGTTTTCCCCGCTCCGGACGATATTGCTGAAAACTTTACCGAGACCGGCAAGGTCGTTCAGATACAGGAAATCCGTCCGGCAGTTTTCCTTGATGATGTCGATCATCTGAGAGGAAATGTCGTCTCTTGTGTACTTCTGCTTGAGCGCGGTTTCGTAATAAATCGGGAAAACATCCGTATTTCCGTAGTACGCCATGGCTTCGCATACGGCGGAAATGCAGTCCGTATCCTCGTTCGTGATCGGAACGCCGCCCCATACGACCATATTGCCCGTGACGGAATGGTAGTTGTCGATGGTCTCGTCGTATTTTGGCATCGGCAGAATGCCGTAATCATCCTTCATGACGCGCATTTCATCCCAGCTGCCGGCATAAAGGCGGTTGGCAAGAAAGAGCGACTGACCGTTTGCAAACTTTCCGACGCTTTCATTACTGGAATCCGTCGAGAAAATGCCCTCGCTTGCGAACAGGCTTAACAGCTTTTCCACCAGTCCGACGCTGCGTTCGTTGTTCATGGAAAGAGTGGGATAGCCCTTCTCATCGCGCGAGGTGAAGGTCAGACCCGCTGAGTACGCCAGATAATCGACCGTCGAGGCGGTATGCTCGGTGAGCGGAACGATATCGCTTCCGTCATTGACGCCGTTTCCGTTGACGTCGTAATAAACGTCGCGGCAAAGCTCGGTGAGATAATCGAGCGTCCATTTTCCGTCCAGAACGGTCTGGTAGAGGTCGTTGTCCGTCAGACCCTTGTATTCCGAAAGAAGTCTTTTGTTGAAGAAGGTCGCGGTGACCCGGTCCGTGCAGTTATAGCAGATATCGCCGAACAGAATGCAGGCGCTGTTCCTGTTCAGAGAAAGCGCGTCGATATAATCGGAAAACCACCACGGCTTGGAAAGGTCGATGTATTTCAGATCGGAAAGCGGGTGGTAATACCGGTTGTTCACCGCGTTCAGCGAACGGGAGGCGACGTTGGCCACAATGTCATAGTCGTTCGATCCCGCCATGATCGACGATTTCAGCAGACCGTCGATCTCGGCGTAGGCGACTTCGGTGGAAGTGAAGCTGACGTTCAGCAGTTCGGCGATTCTCAGATTGCGCTGATAGATCGCTTCCTTGACGAGGTAATCGCTTCTGCCCTCAACGAAGTCTTCGAGCGTCGCTCCGGCATAGAGGTTTTCGTACTCCAGAATACGGATCTCTCTGCCGTTAAAGTCCAGCCCTTCCGGCAGCGACAGGGCAGGCAGGGAAGACGCTTCACCCGTCGTTTCGTCAGATGAAACGGTCGGCGGCGCGGATGTTTCGGCAGAATGCCCCGTATCGCCGCAGGCGGAAAGAGAGGTCAGCAGAAGCGCTGACAGGACAGCGAATTTTACCGCATTGTATCGAATCATGACAGAACACCTTTCCTTATTGAATTTTGTTATCGTTTCATGACGGTATCGAAATGTCGGATGACGATCTGCCGTAGCTCGTCGGCTCTGCAGAGAAGGACCTTCGCGTCGCCGAGCTTTCCGACGGTCAGCGCGCCGCATTCCGCCAGATACGGTTCATAGCCGACATAAAACCTGGAAGGTCCGCGGCAGTTGCGGGCTTCGCGCTGAGTGTGGTTTCCAAGGTAGTCGATCACTTCGACGGGATACGGAGCGGATACCTCGTCGGGATGAAGCTCCTCGTCCACCGCGTGAATGAAGGTGTTTTTGCTGAAATCCACTCCGATCAGCAGAATTTTAGCCCCGCGTGCCGCGAGCTTCCGATAGCATCCGCGGGGATCCATCGGAGAACGCGCCAGAGCGTCTCCGGCGACAAATTCTTCCGCTTCCTTTCCGAACGCGACCAGCGAATGATCGGGATGCAGAGAACGGATGCACGTCCGGTCTCCCCGGTCATAGGCGGCGTTTGCCAGCTCGACCGCGCACGACGGAACGCCGCCGATGCACGGCATGGTGTTCCGCACGTCGTAGACCGGATATTCACGGATATTCCGGAACGTGTGAGAGGGGATCAGCAGAAGTCCCTCCGAAACCGCTTTGCGCAGCGCCGTGATGAGGGCTTCGGCGGGACGCATTCCCGCTTCGTCGATCTCTCCGACTGATTTTAAGGAAGTATGCGCCGTGATCGTATCCGTTTCTGCGACGCCGAGCTCCTTCAGCTGTCCGACCAGCTCCGATATGGTATATCCCATAGTCAACCGCCTTTCCGATATTCTGCCGCCGTTCCGGTTTCAGATGCATCCTGCCCGGTCACAGCTTGTTTTCACCGGCAATGTCCTGTCCGGCGTACCACTGAGGGTAATAGCTGACCGCACGGTATTGCGGCGCTTCCTCAAATTCCATGCAGATGACGGTAACGCCGAGAGGATCCGGGATCTCCTTGGGCAGATTCTTTAAGATGATCCGCTGTCCGCGGAATTCAAAATCCAGATCCTGTCCGTTCATGAGGAGGTAAACGCGCTTCGGAGCGCTCATGTACCCGCCCAGTCCCATTTCGCCGCCGCGCGGCCAGATCCAGTTCCACAGATAGAAGGTTTTTCCGTCGGCAGACAGGGTGGCGGAGGTGACGCCGTTTCCGTAGCTGTATCGGTGGTCTGTGTGCCTTTTGTGAAGACCGTAAACGGCGGGCGCGTTTCTCTGCATCCATTCTCCGACCCCAGTCAGCGGAGCTTCCGCGTCGGCGGGGACGCTGCCGTCCGGTTTCGGTCCGATGTTCAGAAGCAGGTTGCCGCATTCCTTGCTGCACATATAGAGCATTTTGAGGATGCGCGGAGCCGTATAGGCGTAAGCGGCGGACTGCTCCTCGTCAACATATCCCCACGAAAGGTCGTTGAAGGTCATGCACGCTTCCCAGTCGCGGTTTTCCGATTTGATCTGCGCTTCCGGCGTGCCGAAATCCTCAGGGAGACGGCTCCTGTTGTTGATGATGAGGTCGGGCTGAAGCGCGCGCAGACGCTGATTCCGCGCCAGAGAATCCCATCCCTCCCAACTGGTCATCGGCAGAGGAACGTCGTACCAGAGGATATCAATTTTGCCGTAGCCTGTCAGAAGCTCGGTGTTCAGCGCTTCGATATAGGCAAGGAAGCGCTGTCTTGCCTCCTGATCAAAGGCGCACCGCCATGCGTCGGGGTGGTGCCAGTCCATCAGAGAATTGTAAAGACCGATTTTCAGACCGAATTCCCGGCAGGCGTCGACGTATTCCCGCACGATATCACGGTGCGGGCCGAGGTTTACGGAGTTGAAGGGATTGGCTTTGGAATCCCACAGGGAAAAACCGTCGTGATGTCTGGCGGTCAGGACCATATACTTCATGCCGGCCTTTTTCGCAAGAGCCGCCCATTCCCGCGCGCAGCCGGGCTTTGGATGAAACTGCTCGGCCAGTTTCGCGTATTCCTCTTTCGGAATATTTTCTCTGGCCTGCGCCCATTCGTTCCGACCGAGGATGGAATACAGACCGAAATGCACGAACATACCGAACCGCGCTTCGCGCCACCACGCCATGCGCGCGTCTCTGGTCGAAGCGATCTGCGCTTCATAATCGGGTTGGCTGAGGATGGGAATATTCATATGTTTGTCCCTTTCTTCTGCCGGAGGAAGGCGGCATGATCTCTGAAAAGCAGTTTTTCCAGAGGAGCATTCCGCTTTTCCGGCTTTATGGTTATATCATAGCATAAGCGGTGTAAAATGTAAATATCCGGTTATGTCAAGTTAAAGGACAGAATGTCCGATTGGAGAAGTTTTGTGACCGGTTCGGGTTCCTTTTCCGGTATACGGCAGGTGTGACCGCATACTGCTCGCGGAAAGCAACATAGAAAGCGGCTTCCGACTGGTATCCGACCCGGTATGCAATGTCCGATACGCGAAGTTCCGTGCTGGTCAGCAGCTGGCAGGCATGATTCAGCCGACAGTTTTTCAGCTTCTGAGGGAAGGTCATGTGACAGTAGCGCCGCAGCAGTCTGTTCACCTGCCGCACGCTCAGATTGAGCTCCTCTGCCATCCTTTCCTCTGTAAAGCCGGGGACGGGATAATACCGGTCGAAAAGCCGTTCCATATGGATTTCGCGTATTTCGGAGGAATCCGGCAGAGACGGGTCGCGCGAGGTCGGCTGATTCGGTTTCGGAATGATGTTTTCCGAATTCAGCAGCCCGCGGAACAGCAGGACGAAAAAGTCCGACAGAAGCGACTGGATCATGGTCTTTCTGCCGATCCGTTCGTGGGTCATTTCATCGTGAAGCCGGCTCAGAACGGAGATCGCCTCCGGCAGCTGCAGCATCATAAAGGGAGCCGCTTCATCGGACAGAATGCGGTGTATTTTTTCCCAGAGCTGCGAATGAGAGGGCGTTTCCTTCTGCCGGAACATGAGGGCAAACCTCACCAGCGATTCGGGATGCTCGCTGTCATGAGAGTAGTGATACACATCGGGCGGCAGAAGGATCATCGTCTGCGGCGGAACCTCGATGCAGTCGTTCGACTGCGGCACCTCAAGCCGATAGATCCCACTGACCACCGCGTGAATTTCATAAAACGAATGTCTGTGGATGGAACAGGTGAGATTGGAGGTCTGAACGAAACCGTTGTCGAGGATCACCGTGATGACGATATCGTCGATCACAACGTCCGTTTCCAGAACGGGCATGGAGATCCTGCCGGTATGATCTGCGGCGTTTTGCAACTGTCAACGCTCCCTTCTGAACAGATTAACAGTCTGATTATAACATGACGCGGCGGTCTGTGTCAAGAGCCGGTTTCGCGGGAGCGGCTGTATTTCTTACGGAGTACCGTGCGGGAAAACAGAAAAACACCGGTCCGCTTACCGGCCGGATCCCTCCGGGTGGTAAGCGGACCGGACGCCGGAAGCGGCTTCCGATCACGACAGCGGTACTTTCCGCGTCTCCCACAGTGGGAGACGCGGTTTATTCTTTCTTTTCCGGTTCCGCCGCGCCGCGCACCGGCACGCCGAGCCGCCGACAGGTCTTGTAAAACCCGCTCGACGACGTGAAGCCGCACGCAAACG
>JAZRXB010000099.1:0-9771 GCA_045600005.1 Eubacteriales bacterium
CGCCGATGGTGATGTTGTCGCCGCCGGTGTTGATGAGGTAGCCGAAGAAGCCGCCGCAGAGGATATCCGGCATGACCTCCTTGACCGCATGGCAGAAGGCGAGCGCCGCTTCGGTCGGCGGCAGGGAATGACAGCGCTGTGCGTCGGTGACAAAGCGCGATCTCTTCGGGTCGCGGAAGCGTCCGTCGTCGCCGGGACGGAAGGGCTCGGGGTGAAATTCTGCGCTCTCGAACGTCACGCCCGGGTCGTTCCACGCGCTTCGGAGCGCTTCGACCGTGCCGTAGGTCTCGGAAAGATAGCGCACAAAGCGCTCCTTCATTGGCTTTGACACGTCGCAGCCCCACTGATGCCACTCGCCGTAAATGCCGCAGGCGACCTGAATGCCCATCAGCGCCTCACCCTCCTTCGTTCCGGCAAGCGCGGCGAGGAACAGCTTTAACCTTTCGGTCGCTTCCGAGACCCAAAGAGCGGAAGCGAGGGAGACGCGCATATGACAGTCGCCGTCGTTCCGGATGAGCCGGTCGAATTCGCCGCCGTTGTCAAGTCCCGGCGCGTCGCCGTCCTGTGTGCGGTAGACGACGCATTCGTCGGGATGGTCGCGCAGCCACCAGTAGGGCGGGTTCATGTGCAGACGCAGCAGGATCCTCGCATCGGGATTCGCGTCCAGCACGCCGGTCAGCTCGTTTACCAGCGCTTCCGGTTCAAAGGGCGTGACCCGCCGCCAGCCGAGGTGCAGTCCGGCGTCGGCGGTGACGAGGTTCACGCCCGCCTTGGCAAACCGTTCGATATTTCGCTGCGCCTGCGCGGTGTTCGACGCGGAACCGGGGATATCGGACAGCCCGTAGAGGACGGGCGGCGTGACCTTCCCGTCGACGGTGAGCGTCGGCGCGCCGCGCCGATCGTCGATCTGATAAAAAGACATGGGAACTCCTTTTCGCGTAAAATGTGGAAAAAACCGAAAAAAAGTCACATCTTCGGCTTGATTCTCTGTTTTGGTTATGATATAATGAAAAAAACGGTTCTATTCATTATATCATATCGGAATGTTTTTGTAAATCGCTTTCGGACGATTTCATGTGCATGAAGGCGAAAAAGCAGGAGGAAAACAGGATGCTGGACGGAAAAATCTTCGGTCGGTATGTGCTGAGCTATCTCTATGTCTGGCAGTGCAGGGATTCCAACGTAAACGAAGTGACATACAGACCCAAGAACCGCACGCGGCTGACCAACGGCGTCGTTTTTTTCCGCGAAGGTCACGCCGTGGTCCGCGAGCTTGACAGCGGACGGGTGCTGCACGTCGAGCCGGGCGACCTGTTATTGATCCCCACCGACGTTGCCTACACGATCACATGGGAGCGCGGTGCGCGTCTGCACGATCTGGCGAATTTCCTGTTTGACTACGACTGCCGGATCCCCTTTCATTCAGAGCTGGGCGTGACGAATTACGACACGATCAACCGCTCGCGCCGCAACACTCTGCCCGCTTTCCTGCCGAACGGTTCGGTCACGCTGCTCCACACCGGAGAAGCCGCCGAGCGTCTGCGTTCGGTTTTCGGCAAGCTGTACGAGGCGTACAATTCGACCGACGATTATACGGCGTTCACGATCAACGAGTGGTTCTATAAGCTGATCGACTGCGTACACGATCTGCTCTATCCGTCGGGCGAAAGCGGCGTGGGACGCGAGATCGACCGTGCGCGGCTCTACATCGAGGCGCACTGCACCGAAGCTCTGCCGGTCGCGGAGCTGTCGAAGCGCTTTTCGATGGACCGTTCCTATTTCTCGCGCCGGTTCCGCGAAACGGTCGGTGTGCCGCCTGCCGAATACAAGATGCTCTGCCGGATCAATCTGGCGAAGGAGCTGCTCGGCGGGACCGAGCGCCCGGTCTGCGAGATCGCGGAGCTGCTCGGCTTTTCGTCCGACGCGCATTTCAGAGAGAGCTTTCGCGCCGCGGTCGGCATATCGCCGATGCAGTATCGGAAAGCGAACCGTTCGGACGGGGCAAAGTGAGATCGAGCGCCGTAGACCGGCAGAGAAGCTCAAACGAGATCGGTTAAATGAAAACGCCCCCGTCTGAACGGTTCGGACGAAACGCGCTGCGGGGGCAATGCCCCGGCAGGGCGTTTTGCGGTTTGATGCGTTCATTCCGCAGAGGTGATGTCCTTGTAAGTCGTCTCGTAGGCAGCCTGAACTGCGTCCTTGAGCGTCGCGATGGTCGACGCGATGGTGTTGCTGTCTGCGATCAGCGTTTTGGCGATGTTGCGGACGCTGCCGAAGTTGTAGGCATAGGCAAGGTCGAACGTGCGCCTCTCACGGAGCAGGTCGATGATCGCTTCGGATTCGTCGTCACGGGAATATTTGCGCGTCAGGACCGTGTCATAGTAAGCGGGCGTTGTAATGCGCATCGCGGAGGACGCCATGGCCTCGAGGATGATCGATGTGCGCTCCGGGTCGGAGGCGGACTTCGGAACGAGCAGAGCGCTCGCTACCCATTCCTGCGCAATGGAGGTATAGCCGTCCTGCTTTTCGTCATACTTCGGGCAGGGCAGATAGCCGAACTCGTCTTCCATGTCGCGGAAGTTGGACAGCGCGTAGAAGCAGTAGCCGTAGAACAGCGCGCGGCCTTCCTTGAAGATCTGGTAGGAATAGTTCCAGTTGGTCATGCCTTCGACTGAGCTTGGAATATCGCGGTCGATGACCAGAACCGTGTCCTTCGCGGAGAACAGATCGAAGACCTTTTCGAGAATGTCCATATTGCGGTTCGTGTCAAGCTCGATGGCGAGCGTGGAATCCTTCTGCAGTTCGCTGAGCTTGCCGTTGCCCGACCAGAGCATCGAGCAGGCGAAGTTCGAGGAGCCGATCAGACCCCAGCGGTCGTGATAGTCGAGAACGCTGTCGCCGTTGAGGTCGTAGGTGACGCCGGATGCGGCGGTCTTCAGCGCGTCGATCGTCCATTTTCCGTCCCAGACCATCTGGTAGAGGTCGCCGAGCTTGAATTCCTCGGCAAGACGTTTATTGAAGAACAGCACCCACAGGCAGTCGTCGTCGGCAAGGTTGATATCGCCGGTCAGAAGATAGTTGACGCCGCCCAGCGCGGTACCTTCCATCAGAAGCGTATCCCACCACGGCTTGTCGAGATCGACGTAGGGCAGCTCGTCCACGGCGAGACCGTACTGATAGGAATTTTTCAGGATGCTTGTCGTGTCGGCGACCAGAACATCATAGGCGTCGTCCGCCGCCAGCACGGAGGAAGTGAACTTGGAAACGTTTGAAGCGTCCTTGATCTGCGTGAGGGTGATGTTATAGGTTTCCTCCACGAGGGTGTTGCGCTTGAAAACGGCGTCGTTCATGACGTCGCCGTTCAGCGACTCGGCGTCCAGCTCGAAGACCTTATAGCCTGCGCTATCCTTGTCAGTGGTGAGCATTTTGAATTCATAGCCGCCGTAATCCTTTGCGGGAAGCGCGGCGCTGATGACCTCGGTATCGGCTGGCTCGGCGGTCGTTGTGCCGCCGGTCGGAGCGGTCGTATCGCCGGTGTTTCCGCCGGATGCGCCGCACCCGGTCGTGATGAGAAGGGCTGAAAGAAGAAGAATGCTGATGAGACGCCTGTTCATGTTTTTCCTCCCTGTTCCGATATATTTTTGCTTCCGTTCGCCGGTACTCACGGCGGTATTCCATTTTCATTATACCAGTTTTTCCGGGGATAAAACAGAGAGAAATGTGGAAAATAACGACGGATTTGTGATGAAAAGCCCCTGCCGCCAAAGCGGCAGGGGCTGGAATATACTGAGAAGGAACGGCTCAGCCGCGTTTCTTTGCGGTGAAAGCGGCGGCAGTCATCGAAAGAGCGGCGGCGAGAAGCAGACCGGTCATATCGGCGGTCTTTGCGGCGGCTGAAACAGCCGTCTGTGACTGCTTCGCTTCAGCGGTGGGCAGCTTTACCTCGTCTGCGGACAGCGTAACGTTGCCATAGAGATTGTATTTCGACACGGCAACGCCCGGCTGTGTGGAAATGATGGTACGCTTTGCGGTCTTGGACGGTCCCATGTCGCTGTCAGAATTGACCATGCCGCACAGTCCGACTGCGGAACCGGTCTTCGCGCCTTCCATGAAGTTCAGCTCGTACTCGAAGACGGCGGTCTTCGCCGCGTAGTCAACACTCGATGCATAGGCGACGAGATATTCGGTTTCCTTTTCGGCAGCGGCACGCGCGCCGAAGACGTGATTGTTGTAGAGCGCCATCATATCATATGCGTTTTCGCCTTTGTTTGCCCAGTCAATGGCGAGCTGGCAGGAGGTGGTATTCCATGCGGTATTGTTGTCGTAGGTCGGGTTGATGTCAGTCAGCGGATAGCCGCTCTTTAATTCGACGACGGCGTAAATGTGCGCGCCGTCGTGAAGCAGCTTGAGCGTTGCGGTGCTGGCGCTTTTCGTCGCGTCGGTGTAAACCTTGTCGATATCGAGCTTCAGACCGAGCGTGTAGGCTTCATCGACTTTGCCGTCAACCGTGATCTTGCCTTTATAGAGCGGGATCTTGCCGAGATCGTCCTTGCCGGGCATGGCGTTGATCGGAATCATGCAGAGCGCGAGAAAGCAGAAGGTAAGAACGGCGCAGAAAAAGCTTTTCACAAAAGAAGATTTCATAGTCGTACTCCTTTATCTTTGAAAGATCAGAGAATGATTTGCGAAACAGCTTCCGGAATGTCATTTCGTAAGACTATGATATCATGAGTCCAATGGATTGTCCATGACAAAAACAAAGAGCTTTTTGACAAAAATAAAGATTCTGTCTGCGCCGTTCCGAAAAAAACGCCTTATTTCAGATCGATGCGGTACGGGATGTGACCGGTCGGCGTGTCAAGACCAGCGAGCATTTCCATCGCCGCCAGCGTACATTCGGCCGAAAGACAGCCGTTCAGGATGCGCGGCACGTGCGGCAGCTCTTCGAGTAAGAACGGATTGCCGAAATGTACGAGCGCACAGACGCGGTTTGTGATCTGGAGCGCTTCGATCAGCGACAGGAAGCGCGTCGTGTAGGTCTCGCGTCCGATGTACGCCTTCGAGTCGCAGAAGGTGATGAAAACCACGTCGTCATATTCGATGTTGCGTTCGAGAACGTTGTAGTTGTTCCCGGAGGACGGGAACTCATTGATCGTCGTGACGGCGGAATTCGGGAACAGCGATCTGATCTTCTCCGAGATGGCGACGGGATTGTACCACCGGTTGGAGAAGGTATCCACCGAGATCTTCGTATCGGAAAGATTGACGTCGCCCTCGGTGAGAATGACGAAGTAGTGCCGTCCGGCCGGGTCGATGGAGGGCGAAAGTCCGGGATCGGTGACAGCGGCTACACAGCGGCGGTTGATCGAGTTGTAGGCAGCCCATTCCTCGTCCGTGATCTCGGTGTACTTCGGCGTGACGAGCGACTGGTGCTGTGCATGGAGAACGCGGCGGACCGCTTCGTCCAGACGTTCGGGCGTGATGAGACCCGATTCATATGCTTCCCTGATGGATTCGTAGGATTCAGCGGTGGGACCCCAGACCAGCGCAAGGTCGTTTCCTCCGCTGATGGAGAGACCGCGGCAGCCGGACGCGCCGAATTTCGCCACGACGCCCATCATGCTCAGCGCGTCGGTCAGCATCAGACCGTCGAAGCCCTGCCGTCTCAGGATATCGGTCGCCTTCTTTGAAAGGCTGGCGGGATACCTGTCGTCGATCTTATTTAGCTTCGTGTGACTGGTCATCACGCCGTCCAGCAGTCCCTGTTTCATAAGTTTAAGATATGGGTAGAGATTGTAATCGAGCAGCTCCGCTTCGGTCAGATCGCTCGAGCCTTCCGCCATATGCGTGTCAATGTCGGTTTTGACGCTCGGATAATGCTTGCCGACCGTCAGGATGCCTGCGTCGTGCATACCGCGCGCGACAGCCGCCGCGAGGGTCGAGACCCGTTCCCTGTCGCCGCCGAGCGAACGGACCGTTCCGCCGCAGGGAACGTTGGTGGTCGTCATGTCGAGCAGCGGGTCGCAGACGGTCGTGTAGCCTCTCTGACGCGCCGTCACGCCGGTCACTTTACCGAACAGGTAGGCGAGATCTTCGTCG
Organism: Eubacteriales bacterium; assembly: GCA_045600005.1. Classification (GTDB taxonomy): domain Bacteria; phylum Bacillota; class Clostridia; order Oscillospirales; family CAG-272; genus Flemingiibacterium. The sequence goes on from JAZRXB010000099.1 coordinate 6,100, forward strand.
TCCGCGTAGCCGAGCGCCGAGTGGCGTCCGATGAGATAAGGCGGCATTCCGTTTTCCGCGTCGCAGAAGATGAGGATCGGATAGTCGGCGGTCTCTCTGACCTTTTTGATCAGTTCCTGCGTCTTCGGCGCTTCCGGTCCGAGCCAGATCGCGCCGAGCGCTCTTTTGCGGATGAGTTCAAGGCATTCGTCCGTATGCTTTTCGAGCAGCCCCCATGCGCCTCCCGCGCCGATGATGACCATGCCGAGCTTCTGTTCGAGCGTCAGCTCTTCAAATTTCAGTTCCGTTACGGTTTTTGCCATGTTGACAACCAGCCTTTCCGACTGACCGCGGGTCAGTCATTTCTGAGTTTTTTGCTGATACGCTGATAAGATCGGGTTTTCGGCAGAAACGACCTTATTCAGCGCCGCCCTTTGACCGGCAGGCGAAGTCTTCGCACTGCTTTCATAAGTCATTATACCACGTTTCTCCGAAATGTCAATCCTAACTTTCTTGAAGCCGCCGAATTCATTGACAAAGTTCTCTTGATGTGGTAAAATAGGGACAACGATTTTCACGGATTTCAGTCCTTGTGACAGAAAGGAAACCGCCATGATCTATGCGAACGATCTCCGGCGCGCCTCTGACAGCGAGACGATAGACGCCGCGCTTTCCCGCCTCGGCGCGGACCGAACGCTCGTGATCTCGTCGCGCTGACCGCGATCGCAGCCGACACGCCGCCTCATCCGGGCGGACGCATCGACGTCGCGTCCACGCACGTCATGCCGGACGACTGGTCCCGCCGCGAGCGCGGGATCCACGACGTGATCGTGCGGAACATCACGGCGTATTCGGAGATCTGCTGCACCGTCCGTCTTCTGCCGGTGAACTCACACATCGAAAATGTCGTGATCGACGGCGTGATCGACACGTCGCCGAACCCGCAGTCGGGCATCACGATCCTGCTCGGCGAGGGAGACAGCAGCTACGGGGTCAATCTGCGCGACGGAATGCGCCGGATCACGCTGACGAACGTGATCTCAAACAGCCGCCATGCGGTCGAGGTCGCAGGTTATCTGTCGGATTCGGTCATTGCGAACGTGATCGGCCGTCACGCCGATCAACCGGTCGTCCATGTGGCGCGGGAGGACGGCATGGTCAGCGTGTCGATCGCCGGACTGCTGGTCTGCCGGGAGGAAAACCTCAGGCAGTGAGGGATCCGACGGCTTCGGCGACGGCTTCGGCGAGCTGTCCGGGTCCCTTGAACCGGTGGTCGGAGCCTTTGACGACATGAAGCCGGAACTGCGGATTGAGCGCGAGGAAGCGGCGGATATCATCCTCCGGCACCACGTCGTCGCGGTCGCCCCAGATGACCAGCCCGTCCGACGCAAAGCGCTTCATCACGGGATGCTCATGCAGATCGCACAGGAACGAATAGGGCAGGGCGATCTTCCGCTCGAAGCCGGTCTCGACCGTGCCGACCGCTTTGAACTCCTCAGCGGTCATGCCGAGGATTTTTGTGAGCAGCGTGTTTTCCATGCCGACCGCCGGTGCGCGAAGCACGAGACTGAAGCCGAGCGCGCGCAGCTCGTCCGACGCGAGCAGAGCGATATAGCCGCCGAAGCTCGTGGCGAACACGCCGAACGAAGCGCCGGGCGCGGTCTCTTTCAGATAAGCCGCCGCCGTCAGCAGATGCGAAACGCAGACGCTCGTCGTCAGCGAGTCTTCGCCGAGCGGACTTTCGCCGTGCGCCGGGAAATCGAACGCGGCGACCATCGCGCCCTTTTCGCAGAGCGCTTCGGCGAGCGCGCGGATGGCGGAGCTTTCGCGGTCTCCGCCGAAGCCGTGAACGGCTGCGACGGCGTACCGGACGTGACGGTCGTCCGAGCGGAAGATTTTGAGCGAAAGATCCCGGTATAACACGTTTGAAATGGTCATGATGAACCTCCTCTGACGTTTTCTTCATTATTTATTAGTATAACGCGCCCGCCCGGTTTTGTCAACCGGCCGGCGCAAATCCATGAAAAGGACTGGTGACTCTATGAACGGACTCATCCCAACGCCCGCCGCGCGGATCGCGGCGTTTGAATCGCTCGGCTTCGGACTGTTTCTGCACTACGGACTGTATTCGGTCCTCGGCAGAGGCGAAAAGCCGATGTGCTTTGAAAAGATCCCGCCCGACGTCTACCGCCGCGAGCTGATGCCCCGCTTCACCGCGGAAAAGTTCTCCGGACGAGCGCTCGCCCGCCGCGCAAAGGAAGTCGGCATGAAATATGCCTGCCTGACCGCCCGGCACCACGACGGATTCTCGCTGTTCGACACCTGCGGACTGAACGACTACGACGCGCCGCACGCCGCCTGCGGACGCGACCTCATCGCCGATTTCGTCGAGGGCTGCCGTGCTGAGGGGATCGTTCCGTTCTTCTACCATACGACGCTCGACTGGTCGCGCCCCGATTTTAACGGCGATTTTCCCGCCTATCTTGACTACCTGTTCGCTTCGGTCGAACTGCTTTGCAAAAACTACGGTCCGGTCGGCGGCTTCTGGTTCGACGGGAACTGGTCGAAAAGGGACGCGGACTGGCGCGAAGACGAGTTTTACCGGATGATCCGCTCCTATCAGCCAAACGCGATCCTGATCAATAACACCGGCGTCTCCCGGCGCGGCGCGGTCGGAAACGCGGAGCTTGACGTCGTGACATTTGAAAACGGCCGCCCCGACCCGCTCGACCGGCGCGGGATGGAAAAGTATCTCGCCGCCGAAATGTGCGAGACGATGAACGATTACTGGGGCTATGCGGCGGACGACTGCGACTACAAATCGTCCGCGCAGCTGATCGAATCGCTCTGCATCTGCCGGAGAGCGGGCGCGAACGATCTTCTGAACGTCGGGCCGATGGGCGACGGCTCGATCTCGCCCGAACAGGACGCGCTGCTCGGACGCATCGGGCGCTGGCTTGCCTGTACGAAGGCGCCGATCTACACGGCGAAGCCCTGCGGCGTTGTGTCAAACGGAAAGAGCTTCGGTCTGCGGGACGAAAACGGGAAATTATGGCTGTTCGTATTCGGATTAAAGCGAGCCGACGCGAACGGCATGAACGGCGAAGCAGGGAACGGTCCGCGCGAATTTACCGGACTTGACCGGCGCGTGAAGCGGATCGTCTGGACCGACAACGGCGAGGAGCTGGCGTTTTCTCAGGACGGGGAGCATATGCGCGTCGAATGCACCGGCTATCCCTACGGCACGCAGTACGTTGTCCGCATCGCCGCCGTCGAGGAGGACTGAAAAGACGGCTCCTGAAAAGAACATGGAGTCTGCGAACTTTTCGTCCTGAGGTTCGGTGATCGACCGCGCTCCCGTTCCGACCGTCGGAATCAGCACGGCAAAACCCGGCGCGGACGAAGCGCCGGGTTCGTGGTGCGCCGGGCAGCCGCGCGAAATCGAGGAGCCGTCGGAAACGGCGTGGGCGAAGCGCCGGGTTCGAGGTGCGCCGTGCATCCGCGCGAAATCGAGGAGCCGTCGGAAACGGCGCGGACGAAGCGCCGGGTTCGAGGTGCGCCGTGCAGCCGCGCGAAATCGAGGAGCGTCGGAAGCGGCGCGGGCGAAACGCCGGGTTCGTGGTGCGCCGGGCAGCCGCGCGAAATCGAGGAGCGTCGGAAACGGCGCGGGCGAAGCGCCGGGTTCGAGGTGCG